>JAFRQC010000139.1 GCA_017428805.1 Prevotella sp.
CCTTGTTTCGAAGTATTGATGTAAACCCTATTTATGACTAACGTAAAGTCGAGTCAACGTAAATTAACAATAAGTTTAACCCGGGTCAACCCTTATCATGAGTAAGACTCCAAGTAGTCAACAAAAATCGTTAAACTACAGTCCTCACGGATGAAACTGACGGGAAGTTCGGATGAAACCGATGTCTTAGGCCGTTTAAACCGTTCTTCGACTTAAGTCAACGAATTGTTTGACTGAAGTCGAAGAGCCATTTGACTGGAGTCAACGAATAAACTGACATAGTGTCACCAATCAGTTCTTGTAAGTTGTAAGATGTTACTTCCTAACTGTCATAGTGTAAAAAATAGTAGTTGACCAGAAAAAAGTTTTGTATTTATTGGCGGTAGTTGATAGTTTTTTCGTAATTTTGCAGCCAAATTTTAATTATGTAGAGACAAATACTGAGAGACAAGTATGTGTGGAATCGTAGGATATATTGGTAAGAAGGATGCATATCCCATCCTCATCAAGGGTCTGAGACGACTGGAGTATCGTGGCTATGACAGTGCCGGCGTGGCGCTGATCAACGCCAACGGCGACCTGAACGTGTATAAGACGAAGGGTAAGGTGGACAACCTGACTGAGTACTGTAACGACAAGGACGTGAGCGGCTGCGTGGGCATCGCCCATACGCGCTGGGCAACCCACGGCGAACCATCGTCGCGCAACGCCCACCCGCACTATTCAGAGTCGAAGAACCTCGCCATCATCCACAACGGCATCATCGAGAACTATGCCGACCTGAAGACGAAGCTGGAGGCGAAGGGCGTACACTTCATCAGCGACACGGACACGGAGGTGCTGGTGCAGCTGATAGAGTATATCAAGAACCACAAGCAGCTCGACCTGCTGACGGCCGTGCAGGTGGCACTCTACCAGGTGATAGGTGCCTACGCCATCGCCGTGCTCGACAAGAATGATCCGACGCAGATCATCGCCGCCCGCAAGCAGAGTCCGCTGGTGGTGGGCATCGGCGAGGATGAGTTCTTCCTGGGTTCCGACGCCAGCCCCATCGTGGAATATACGGACAAGGTGGTGTATCTGGAGGACGGCAATATAGCCGTGATCCGTCTGGGACAGGACCTGCACGTGGTGAATATCCTCGGCGAGGATCAGGAACTGAAAGTGAAGACCGTGGACATCGACCTCGGCCAGATCGAGAAGGGCGGCTATCCGCACTTCATGTTGAAGGAGATCTTCGAACAGCCGGAGTGCCTGACGAACTGCATGCGAGGCCGCGTGAACGTGGAGGCTGATCACGTGACGCTCTCGGCGCTGATAGACTACCGCCGTCAGCTGTTAGAGGCGAAGCGCGTGGTGATCGTGGCCTGCGGTACGTCGTGGCACGCGGGTCTGATCGGCAAGCAGATCATCGAGACGCTCTGCCGCATTCCGGTGGAGGTGGAGTACGCCTCTGAGTTCAGATACAGGAATCCCGTGGTGGGCAAGGGCGACGTGGTGATTGCCATCTCGCAGAGCGGTGAGACGGCCGACACGCTGGCTGCCGTGCAGCTGGCAAAGGAGAAGGGCGCCTTCATCTACGGCATCTGCAACGCCATTGGTTCGAGCATCCCCAGAGCCACAGACACGGGAACGTATATCCACGTAGGCCCGGAGATCGGCGTGGCTTCGACGAAGGCGTTTACGGGTCAGGTGACGGTGCTCACGATGATTGCCCTGGCGATGGGCGAGGCGAAGGGCACGGTGGACCGTCAGGAGTATCTGAAGATCGTGAAGGGACTCAGCGAGATTCCCGTGAAGATCCGCGAGGTGCTGCAGACGAACGACAAGGTGGCCGACCTCGCAAGGACGTTTACCTACGCCCATAATTTCCTCTACCTGGGTCGCGGATTCTCTTATCCCGTAGCTCTGGAGGGTGCGCTGAAGCTGAAGGAGATTTCGTATATCCACGCCGAGGGTTATCCTGCCGCCGAGATGAAGCACGGCCCGATCGCGCTGATCGACTCGGATATGCCCGTGGTGGTGATAGCCACGCACAACGCGATGTATGAGAAGGTGCTGTCGAACATCCAGGAGATCAAGGCCCGACAGGGTAGGGTGATAGCCTTGGTGTCGAAGGGTGACGACGTGATTGCGAAGATTGCCGACGAGGTGATCGAACTGCCCGACGTGCTGGAATGCCTGGAGCCGCTGGTGGCTACGATACCGCTGCAACTGCTGGCGTATCACGTGGCTGTATGCAAGGGAAAGAACGTGGACCAGCCCCGAAACCTAGCCAAATCAGTGACTGTTGAATAATTTTTTGCAAAAAGTGACGTAATCATTTGGAGATTTCAAATAATAGTGCTATATTTGCAACCGAAATTATAAGCATTACTGACTCTGCTAATGGATACAGTTGAGACGTTTGAAGCAAAATTAAACCCGAGCGATTATAAAATATTGATAGTCGACGATGTGGTCAGCAACGTGTTGCTGCTCAAGATTTTGTTGGCTAATCAGAAGTTCCAGGTGTGTACCGCCAACAATGGTACGACGTGTGTCGAGATGGCCAGGAAAGAGCACCCCGACCTGATACTGCTTGACGTGATGATGCCCGACATGAACGGCTTCGACACGGCCACCGTGCTGAAGAAGGAGGAGGGGACGAAGGATATCCCCATCATCTTCCTGACTGCCCTGAATACGCCGCAGGACCTCGTACACGGCTTCCAGGTGGGAGCCAGCGACTTCCTGACAAAGCCCTTCAACAAAGAAGAGCTCGTGATGCGTGTGACACAGCAGATCTCGCTCGTTGCCGCCAAGCGCATCATCGAGAAGCAGAACGCAGAGCTGCGTGCCACGCTGACCAACCGCGACAAGATGTACTCCGTGATTGCCCACGACCTGCGCTCGCCGATGGCCAGCATCCGTATGGTGCTGAACCTCGTGGTGGCATCGGCCTCGCCGGAGACCGTAGGGCCGGAGCTGTACACGCTGCTCGACCAGGCCAACAGGGAGTCGGAGGAGGTGCACGACCTGCTGGACAACCTGCTGAAGTGGACGAAGAGCCAGACGGGCCGACTGACGGTGGTGAAGCAGGATCTCGACCTGAACGACATCATCCCGGGCGTGGTGGAGATTTTCGAGGCCATCGCCTATACGAAGCATATCAAACTGGATCTGCAGAAGACGGAGGCGCCGCTGGTGGTGAATGCCGACAACGATATGCTCAAGACCGTGGTGAGGAACTTCCTGTCGAACGCCATCAAGTTCTCGCCCGAGGATTCGTCGATCGAGATCATTATGGCTTCGGAGGGTGATATGGCGAAGGTGAGCGTCCGCGACCACGGTGTGGGTATCGCCGCCGACCGTATCGAGAATATCTTCCATAAGGGTGAGACCACCTACGGCACGGGCGGTGAAGAAGGTTCCGGACTGGGCCTGCAGCTCTGTCAGGATTTCGCCCGCAAGAACGGCGGCGACTGTACCGTGGAGTCCGTCGAAGGAGAGGGCAGTACGTTCAGCGTTCTCATTCCACTTAAACAATAATGCCTACACCTATTTATATTATAGAGGAGAAGAAACTTCGCCGCAACCTGACGCTTATCGCCGGTGTTGCGGCGAAAGCAGATATAGAGGTGATCCTCGCCTTCAAGGCTTTCGCCCTGTGGAAGACCTTCCCGATATTCAAGGAGTATATCCGTTCGACCACCGCCAGTTCGTTGGCAGAGGCAAGGTTGGCCTACGAGGCGTTCGGAGCGCCTGCGCATACCTATTCGCCGGCCTATACGGATGAGGAGTTCGACGCGATTGCCGCCTGTTCGTCGCATCTGACGTTTAACTCGCTGTCTCAATATGAGCGGTTCCACGAGCGGGCGAAGGGGGTGTCGATAGGGCTGCGCGTGAATCCGGAGTATTCGGAGGTGGAGACGCTGCTGTATAATCCCTGCGCTCCTGGCACGCGCTTCGGCGTGACGGCCGACAAGCTGCCGGAACAGTTGCCGGAGGATATCCGTGGGTTCCATTGTCATTGTCATTGTGAGAGTGGGGCAGACGTGTTTGAGAGGACGTTGAAGCATATCGAGGAGAAGTTCGCCAAGTGGTTTCCGCAGTTGGAATGGATCAACTTCGGCGGCGGGCATCTGATGACGCGCAAGGATTATGATGTGGAGCTGCTCATCCGGCTGATGCAGGGATTCCATAAGCGCTATCCGTGGCTGAAGGTGATTCTCGAACCTGGCAGCGCGTTTGCCTGGCAGACGGGGCCGCTGGTGTCGCACGTGGTGGATATCGTGGAGGATAAGGGCATCCGCACGGCCATCCTCGATGTCAGCTTCACCTGTCATATGCCCGACTGTCTGGAAATGCCGTACTTCCCAGAGGTGCGTGGGGCGGAGCATATATCTGAGAACTCAGAGTCGTCAGAGTCATCTGAATATTCTGATTTTGTCTACCGACTTGGCGGGAACAGCTGCCTGAGCGGCGACTTTATGGAATACTGGCAGTTTGACCATAAGCTGCAGGTGGGCGAGGAGGTGATCTTCGAGGATATGATCCATTATACGACCGTGAAGACGAATATGTTCAACGGCGTGCGCCATCCCTCCATCGGGATGCTGCATAAGGACGGAAAACTGGAAATCCTGCGCGAATTTGACTACTCAGACTACAAAAATCGGATGGATTAGCAGTTTTTTTGAAAAAAAACGTCCAAAAAGTTTGCCAGTTCCAAAAAAAGCATTACCTTTGCACCCGCAATCGAGAGAGGTTGCCGAGGAAAAGCGGAATTTCCGCGCAAGCCGAGAGCAGAAAAACGCGTTTTTATGCCGAGGTGCCGCCGGAAATGCCGACTCTCGAAGAGAGGCGGAAATAGCTCAGTTGGTAGAGCACAACCTTGCCAAGGTTGGGGTCGCGGGTCCGAGTCCCGTTTTCCGCTCACTTGTTGAACAAAAAAGAGTCGTCAGGGAAGGCCCTGATGAATAAAATGCCCAGGTGGCGGAATTGGTAGACGCGCACGTTTCAGGTGCGTGTGCCGCGAGGCGTGCAGGTTCGAGTCCTGTTCTGGGCACTCTTTTTTATTCAGCGGTTTGTTGGAGAGGTGGCGGAATTGGTAGACGCGCTACTTTGAGGGGGTAGTGTCAATTGCGACGTGGGAGTTCGAGTCTCCTCCTCTTCACACTTTTTTACTGCGGAAATAGCTCAGTTGGTAGAGCACAACCTTGCCAAGGTTGGGGTCGCGGGTCCGAGTCCCGTTTTCCGCTCTTTTATTAGGAAAACAACTTTTTTCAAATGAATTTATATCTTAGATATTTTGACCGTGAAACGCTCGTTTCCACAGTAGATGAGGCTATCGACTTCCTCAAGTCTATTGATGAGATAGAGATGACACCCGAGTTGGAGGCAGACGTCCGTGATTATGCCGTCAGCGATGTTTTTTATCCCAAGCGGTATAAGATTCACCCGAGGGTCTATTTCATCGTGATCAAGACCGAAGCTGCCACGATGCAGGATTTCAAGGAGAAAAAGGCTGTTCATGAGGGTCCGGCAGCAAAGGCCGCATCGCCCGTGCTGACGCGCCTCAACGAGGTGTGCGAGGGCTGGTATGAGGGCTCGGTGAACTTCAAGCGCGTGCTGCTCGTGCCTGGCACAGGCAAGTTCCAGTATCGCGACACGATGTTCGTCGCCCGTCTGAAGGCTACCTCGGGTATGGACTGCTACGAGCGCATCATCGACTATCTGCGTGAGCGTGTGGACGAGCGCAGCCAGTTCCCCTCAGCCAAGGGAAAGAACTACAAGTTCCGTTTCCTCGGCTATGCCAAATAATCAATTCAAAGACTGAATGCTATGAATAAAGTAATGTTGATAGGTAATGTCGGGCAGGAACCCGAGGTGAGATATGTGGACCAGGGCGTGGCCGTGGCGCGCATCCGTCTGGCAACGACAGAGCGTGGCTATACGTTGCAGAACGGTACGCAGGTGCCTGACCATACCGACTGGCACACGATTAAATTATGGAAGGGTTTAGCGGAATATGTAGAAAGATATGTACATAAAGGTGATAAATTATATGTAGAAGGACGTATTCGCTATACTTCATATGATGATAAGCAAGGACAGCGTCGTTTTGCAACGGAAATATGGGCAGATAATTTGGAGTTTCTTGGTTCGCCCAAACCTGTAACTACTTCTACTGTCAATGAACCGTTGGCTGCTCCCCAGCCAGACACAAAGCCTGACGAGGGACTGCCGTTCTGATGATGGACTATCTTCAACAACTCCTGAACGAAGTCACTTTCTTGGTTCCCACAACAGGGACAATCGTGTGCGCCATTCTGGCGTGCATACTCCTCGTGTTCTCCGGCTATGCTTCTGGCTCGGAGATCGCTTTCTTTTCCCTTTCGCCCAACGACCTCAACGACCTGGACGAGGACAAGAACGAAGCCGACCGCGTGATTGCTGAACTGCGTGCAGACTCAGAGCGCACGCTGGCCACGATACTCATCACGAACAACCTGGTGAACGTGACGATCATTATGCTCTGCAACTATGTCATCAGTCACGTCGTAGACTTCGGCAATGCCTATTGGCTGCAGTTCCTCGTGATCACCGTCCTGCTGACGTTCCTCCTGCTGCTCTTCGGCGAGATTATGCCGAAGGTCTATGCCACACAGCATGCGCTGGCTTTCTGCCGTTTCTCCGCCCCGGGCATCAAGCGGCTCCGTGGGGTGTTCTACCCGCTGTCGTCCGTGCTTATCCGTTCGGGTATTCTGGCAGGGAAAGTGGTGCAGAAGGAGAATCACGTGCTGAGTGTGGATGATCTGGAACAGGCGCTCGAACTGACTGATGAGGAAGAGCTGCGCGAGGAGAAGAATATGCTGGAAGGCATCGTCCGCTTCGGCGACGAGACTGCCAAGGAGGTGATGACCAGTCGTCAGGATGTGGTCGATCTCGACTTTCGTTCTACGTTCCCCGATGTGCTGAAGTGCATCGTGGAGAACAACTATTCGCGTATTCCCGTCTATCAGGGTTCCATCGATAATATCCGTGGCATCCTGTATATCAAGGACTTACTTCCGCATCTCTCCAAGCCGTCGTCGTTCCGCTGGCAGTCGCTCATCCGTCCGCCGTATTTCGTGCCTGAGACGAAGAAGATCGACGAACTGTTGCGTGACTTTCAGGAGAACAAGGTGCACATCGCCATCGTCGTCGACGAGTTTGGCGGCACCAGCGGTCTCATTACGCTGGAGGATATCCTCGAGGAGATTGTCGGAGAGATCAACGACGAGTACGACGAGGAAGAGAAGAGTTATACCCGCGTCAATGCCAACACCTATGTGTTTGAAGGTAAGACGCTGTTGAGTGATTTCTTCAAGATCCTGGATCTTGACGATGATACGTTCGAGGATGTGGAAGGCGATGCCGACTCGCTGGCAGGATTGCTGCTGGAGATCAAGGGCGACTTCCCGGAACAGCATGAACGGCTGGACTATAAGAACTTCACCTTCGAGGTGACGGAACTCGACGGCCATCGTATCTCCAAGATCAAAGTGATCATTCACGGGAAAGAGAATTAATATAACGAACTGAAACGAACATGAGAAAAATATATATACTGCTGGCGGTGCTGGTAGCCATGATGGCGATTGACGAAGTGTCTGCCCAGCGGTCGAAAGCAAATAAGAGACGTCATCTCAAGACGCATAAAGTAGTCAGAAAACACCCCAAGAAGACCAAGAAGGCTTCACGCAAGCGTACGGTCGTCCTTAAACCCGTTGATCCGCGGCTGAACGATCCTGACTACGATCCGAATATTATGTGTGAGGACACCTGTGGCCATGTGCACGGCATCGACCTGTCGCACTATCAGGGTCAGGTGTTCTGGGAGACGGTGGGCGAGAACACGAAGATGGCTTATGTCTATCTGAAGGCCACGGAGGGTGGCGACCGTATCGACGAGCGTTATGAGCGTAACATCGAACTGGCGCATCGTTACGGGCTGAAGGTGGGATCGTATCACTTCTTCCGTCCGAGGACACCCCTGGTGCAGCAGCTTGAGAACTTCAAGACGCAATGTCTGCCGGGCGAGCAGGACCTGATTCCGATGATTGATATTGAGACCACAGGCGGACTGCCTGACCGCGAGTTCTGTGATTCACTTTTCCGGTTCCTGGGAATGGTGGAGCGCACCTATCGTCAGCAGCCGTTGCTCTATACCTTCCGCAATTTCTACAACAAGCATCTGCTGGGTCAGATCGACGACTATAAGCTGATGATTGCGATGTACACGGAGGAAGAACCTGTACTGGCCGACGGCAGGGATATCACTATGTGGCAGTACACGAGCAAGGGTCGTATTGTGGGTATCAGCGGCTATGTGGACAAAAGCCGTTTTATGGGACGTCACGGCCTCCGGGAAATCAGATTCAGACATTGATCACTCCTCGATGTGCGAGAGGGAGTGGACAAATGACGAGAAGAAGTTTGTGACACTCTCAGAGGGATAGTATTTGAAATATCGGGCGGAACGTCTGACATGACTGAACGTGGCCGATGAGTTCGTGTTGTGGACGAAGATGCCACCGTCCTGCTGGGAGAAATACCAGTCCTGCGAACGGGTGTCGGTAAACTCAATCAGTTCCTGTGCGATACGGTCTATCCGTTTCTCCTTCCGGTTCTTCAGGAAGGGGATTTCTTCTTCTGTAAATCCGAACAACTGGATGAGGAATTCTCCCGTGAGTTGTGTCATCTGCGTGAGTTTCAGACGGCTTATCCATTTTCCAACGGCTTGATAGTCAATCCGTTGGTTGTTCTTGCGCAGGAAGATGCCGAGTTCCGTCAATTGGCGGATGGGCATACCTTCATTAAACAGATGGCGCACCACGCGGATGAGATTCATCAGCAACTGACGGGAGGTCACATCGGAGTGCTCGTCATCGAGGATATCCTGCAGTCGCTTGTTGAGAAGTGGGTTTGTCAGACGGTCAGGACGCAGGTATTCGTCTTCTTCCTCGTCGTTTTGCTTCTTTTCCTTTGCCCGATAGTCGGCGATGGCTTTCTCCCAGTCTTTCTGCTGCTTCTCCGTCAGATGTAGGAAGAACTGATTTTTGTTGCGGATGATGCCGTCGTAGACAAAGGGGACGATGTTGTGCATGACGGCCAGCTGATACAGGCGTCCCCACTTGAAGGCCGACATGGGTTCTAAGTCTTCCGTGGCCTGGAAGGCACCGCTCCTCAGGAGCAGAAACATATTTCTTTGAACGATATCCACAGGGCTATGCTATTTACGATTTACGGATTTACGATTTACTATTTAGGAGTAGCGGCGAGGGTAGCGGAGCAGGATTGACAGCAGGGCTACGATGCCTAATACGAACGGATAATAGAGGTAGGGGATGATGCTCACCGGACTCAGCGAGGCCAGTCCAGCGGCGATGAGAATCTGGGCACCGTAGGGGAGCATGCCCTGAATGGTACACGAGAACGTGTCGAGGATCGAGGCACATTTCCTATTATCCACCCCGAAACGGTCGCCGATACGTTTGGAAATGTCGCCGACGGTCAGGATGGCCACCGTATTGTTGGCTGTGCATACATTGACGAGCGACACCAGTACGGCGATGCTCAGCTCTGCCGCCCGTTTGTTGTTGACGCGGCGTGTGAGCAGACGGATGATGAAGTCGATGCCGCCCTGCTGACGGATGAGTTCAAGCATACCGCCCGCCATCATCGTCACGATGATCAGTTCGCCCATCGAGATGATGCCTTCACCCATGCTGCCAAACCAACCGTAGAGGTCTATTGATCCCGTCAGTAGGCCAATCAGTCCTGTCAGCAGGATGCCCAACGTGAGCACGGCCATCACGTTCATGCCGAAGATGGCGGTAATCAGCACAATGAGGTAGGGGATGACCTTCACCCATTCTACCTGTGCCACCTGTGGCGGGGCGCTGACGTTGGAGCCTATGAACAGATAACAGGCGAATACCAGCAGGGCTACGGGGAAGACGATAAAGCTGTTCACGCGGAACTTGTCACTAAGCCGACAGCCTTGTGTCTGCGTCGCCATGATGGTCGTATCGGAGATGAACGAGAGGTTGTCGCCAAAGAACGAGCCACCTACGATGATGGCGGTCATCAGGGCTAAGTCTGTATTGGTCTCATTGGCCACACCTGCTGCGATGGGTACAAGGGCTGCGATCGTGCCGACGCTGGTGCCAATGGAAATCGATACGAAGCAGGCAGCGAGGAACATGCCCGCCAGAATCATCTGAGGAGGCAGCAGGGAGAGTGTCAGATTCACAGTGGCGTCGATACAGCCCATCGCCTTGGCGGCGTGGGCAAAGGCACCAGCCAGCACGAAGATCCAGATCATCAGCATCATCTGCTCCGTAGCTGCCCCACGGCTGAAAAGGTCGATCCTTTGTTTCAGGGGCTTCCCTCTGAAGGCTGCAATCGCATAGATGCTCGACACCATGAACGCCACCGTGATGGGTATCTTGTAGAAGTCACCAGCAACAATGCTGGTGACTAAATAGAAGGCGATGAACACCATCAACGGCGATAATGCGAACAACCCTTTTTTCACCTTTTCACCTTTTTACTTTTTCACCTTTATAAGGTTACGCCATTCTTGAAGATGGAGATTTCGCGATAGTCATTGGCTTCGTTGCGGGCCTGTTCGCCGCTGGCGACGGAGAGCACCTTGTCGATGAACTCAGGCACGAGTTCCTGCATAGTACGACCCTCAACGAGCTGACCGGCTGAGAAGTCGATCCAGTTCTGCTTACGGCGTGCGAGGTCGGGATTGGTGGCAATCTTCATCGTGGGAACGAACGTGCCGAAAGGCGTGCCGCGACCCGTGGTGAAAAGAACGATATGACAACCGCAAGAGGCGAGGGCAGTAGCTGCCACGAGGTCGTTGCCAGGGGCAGAGAGCAGGTTCAGACCGTTGTTCTGCAGACGGTCGCCATACTCCATCACACCACTTACAGGAGCCTTGCCGCACTTCTGCGTACAACCGAGCGCCTTATCCTCAAGGGTGGAGATGCCGCCGGCCTTGTTACCCGGACTGGGATTCTCACCTACAGGCTCACCATGCGAAAGAAAATACTCCTTGAAGTTATTGATCATCGAGACCGTCTGGTTGAACAGTTCTTCTGTACGACAGCGGTTCATCAGGATGGTCTCTGCACCAAACATCTCAGGTACCTCTGTCAGCACGCTGGTGCCGCCCTGTGCCACGAGCCAGTCGGAGAACTCACCCACGAGCGGATTGGCCGTGA
Organism: Prevotella sp.; assembly: GCA_017428805.1. The sequence continues at coordinate 11,265 of JAFRQC010000139.1, forward strand.
TGCCTGAGAAACCATCAGAGCCACCACACTTCAGACCCACACGGAGTTTGCTTACGGGCACTTCCTCTCGCTTGTCCTGCTTGGCGATGTCGTAGAGTTCGCGCAGGATGGTCATACCGGCCTCCATCTCGTCTTCCACCTTCTGGGTGACGAGCAGTTTGATGCGGTCCTTATCGTAGTCGCCCAACATCTTCATAAAGTCGTCGGGTTGGTTGTTCTCGCAGCCGAGACTCAGCACGAGCACGGCACCGGCATTGGGATGCAGACAGATATCGCGCAACACCTTCCGGGTGTTCTCGTGGTCACCCGAGAGTTGCGAACAGCCGTAGTTATGATGCCAGGCGTAGATGTTATCTACACCCTCCTCATGCGTCTCGCGCTTCAGCTCTTTCACGAGCCGTTCGGCGATGCCATTCACGCAGCCGACGGTAGGCACCACCCAGATCTCATTACGCACACCGACGTCGCCGTTCTTACGAACATAACCCTTAAAGGTGCGGTTCTCTTTCTTAATGCTAAGTTCCTCGTTTACAGGATTGTATGTGTATTCGAGTGTGCCGGACAGATTGGTCTTCAGGTTATTCTCGTTCACCCAGTCGCCGGCCTTCAGATCCTCACGGGCGTGACCGATGGGATAGCCATATTTGATGATGTCTTCTCCCTTTTTCACGTCCTTGATCAGTACCTTGTGACCTGCTGGTGTGTCCTGTTTGACGGTAATTTGCTGACCGTCCACCTCGATAATCTCTCCTTTTTTCTTCGCCTGCAGACAGACCACTACGCTATCTGCCGGATTAATCTTTAAATAAGTAGCTTGTTCCATTATACTTTAAACTTTGAACTTTGAACTTTGAACTTTATGATTACAAAAGCCCTGAATTTATTATTGTTTAGTTGCTTTTACAATTTTGGTCAATACACCTATTATTTTACTACATTCATCATATATAGAATCAAATTCTTTATCATTCAGGAAATGAGTCTCGTGTAAAAGATCTAACCAGTAAGCGGATTCAGTAGCCTCTTTTAAGGCGACATTCATCTTGTTAGTAAAATCGGCTCTGCTTTGAGCATTTTTTCCTTCGAATACATTGGCACCAATACTTGTACCTGATCGAAACAGTTGCTTTGACATAATGAATTCCGACTTTTCCTCTTTCAAATATTTATAGAGATTGACTATACGTATGGCGAAAGTTTTCGAAATCTCATATACGTTATTCTCTGTCTCTTTTCTCTCCAGCATAGGTAATCATAAAGTTCAAAGTTCAAAGTTCAAAGCTCAAAGTCTCATATCGCCGTTCTGCGATAGAAGTCCACGTTTTCTTTCGTCAGGATCTCGATGGGCATATAGTTCACGGGATTCACCTGGCGCTTCATCACGATGGCATTGAACAGGGCATCGATGCTGGCATAGCCCTGCTGGTAGGCGTGCTGGGCGATGAGGAACGAGATGCTGCCGTTATGGATGCACTCCACGTTCTTCGGCACCATATCATAACCCATAATCTGGATGTTCCTTCTATTTGTCTTCTGCAGGAACGATCCCACGAGATGTGCCTTCGAGTTGAACGTGATGCAATGGTGCACCAGCGGATGTTCCTTGAAGAACGCCTCCAGGATATCGTCGTAGTCCTTCTTCTCCTCGTCGAGCGGCAGGTCCACCTCCGTAATCTTGATCTCGGGGAAGTGATCCACCATATAGTGTCGGAAGCCCGTCTCACGGTTTGCCTGCTGCTTGGAGCCCACGCGTCCGTCGCGTGTCTGTTTCATCAGGGCGATCTCCTTTTCCTTGTTGGCAATGAGCATCAGCATCTTCGCAGCGAAGTATCCGCTGGCGAACGAGTCCTGTCCGAAGAACGTTAGCGGCTTCAGGTCGGGCATATACGAGTCGAGCAGCACATAGGGTATCTGCCGCTCCGTCAGCTTCTCCGTGAAGCGGGCGGTCTGCTCCAGCGTCGTGGGCACGATCACCACACCGTCGATCTTGGCTGAGAAGAACTCGCGCACCATTCTTGTGAAGGCGGCGTTGTTGAAGCGCTCGTAGTACACAAACTTCAGGTTGATGCCGAAGTCCCTGCGGAAGTCGGTACAGGCCAGGGCACCCTCCTCAATCTCGTCCCAGTAGGCCTCCTGCTCGTGCTTGGGCAGCACGACGTAGAAATTGTAGGTCTTGTTGTAGGCGAGGGCAGAGGCATACATGTTCGGACGATAGTCCAGTTCCTCTAAGGCCTTGTTCACTTTGTCGAGTGCCGTCTTACTCACGTTCGGACGCTTGTGCAGCACACGATCTACCGTTCCCGTCGACACACCTGCACGGGCTGCGATATCCTTGATGGTGATGATCTCTTTTGCCATTTTTATCGATATTGATGCTAATTGTGTGCAAAGGTACGACAATTCCACGAAATAAACAAACTAAAAACGAAAATTGTGTACGTAAACGAAATCATGTAATCGTTTCCGTATTTTTTTCCTTTAAATCCCTTAAAATATTTGTTCAAGTCAGAAATAGTTGCTATCTTTGTGGTCGCAAACAGAAAATTAGTTTACTTACATATTAAAAAGGAAAAGAAAAATGGCTAAAATCGTAACATTGGGCGAGATTATGCTCCGCCTGTCTCCGCAAGGAAACGACCGTTTCATCCAGAGTGAATCATTCCGCATCATCCCCGGTGGTGGTGAGGCTAACGTGGCTATCTCGGTGGCTAACTACGGCCACGAGGCTTATTTCGTCAGCAAACTGCCGAAGCACGAGATCGGACAGATTGCCGTCAACGCCCTGCGCCGTTATGGCGTCAACACGGAATTCATCGCCCGTGGCGGTGATCGTATTGGTCTGTACTATGCCGAGACTGGTGCCTCGATGCGTCCTTCAAAAGTGATCTACGACCGTGCTCACTCTTCCATCGCAGAGGCCGTGCCTGCTGACTTCGACTTCGACAAGGTGATGGAGGGTGCCGCCTGGTTCCATTGGAGTGGCATCACGCCCGCCATCTCCGACAAGGCTGCCGAACTGACGAAGCTGGCCTGTGAGGCTGCCAAGCGTCACGGCGTGACCGTCTCTGTCGACCTGAACTTCCGCAAGAAGCTGTGGACCTCTGAGAAGGCTATCTCTATTATGCGCCCGTTGATGAAATATGTGGATGTCTGCATCGGTAACGAGGAAGACGCAGAGCTCTGCCTCGGCTTCAAGCCCGACGCTGACGTGGAGGGAGGCAAGACCGACGCTGCCGGCTACGAGGGCATCTTCAAGCAGATGATGAAGGAGTTCGGCTTCAAGTATGTCGTCTCCACGCTCCGTGAGTCTTACAGCGCTACGTTCAACGGTTGGAAGGCCCTGATCTATGACGGTAAGGAGTTCTATCAGTCAAAGCGTTACGAGATCAATCCGATCATCGACCGCGTCGGTGGTGGTGACTCGTTCTCCGGCGGTCTGATCCACGGTCTGCTGACGAAGGCTACCCAGGGCGAGGCCCTCGAATTCGCCGTCGCAGCTTCTGCCCTGAAGCACACCATCAATGGTGACTTTAACCTCGTATCCGTTGATGAGGTTGAGAGCCTCGCTGGCGGCAATGCAAGTGGTCGTGTCCAACGTTAATAAATAATTAGGCACGGATTTCACGGCTCTCTTCGAGAGTCACGGCTAAATAATAAAAAGCCGTGTCAATCCGTGTAATCCGTGTCAAAAATAATAGAATATGGCAAAGTTTGATAAGATTGCTGTCCTGAAGAAGATCGGCGACACCGGTATGGTGCCCGTCTTCTATCACAAGGACCTCGAGACTTGTAAGAATGTGGTGAAGGCCTGCTACGAAGGTGGCGTTCTTGCCTTCGAGTTTACCAACCGCGGCGATTTCGCCCACGAGATCTTTGGCGAGCTGGTGAAGTGGGCCGACAAGGAGTGCCCCGAACTGGCATTAGGTGTCGGTTCTGTCGTCGACGCTCCCACGGCTTCCCTTTACATCCAGCTGGGTGCCTGCTTCGTGGTGGGTCCGCTGTTCAATCCCGACATCGCCCCTGTGTGCAACCGTCGTCTCATTCCCTACTGCCCGGGCTGTATGACCGTCAGCGAGATCGGCAAGGCCCAGGAGCTGGGTTGTGACTTGACGAAGGTGTTCCCCGGCGACGTGGTGGGTCCGAACATGGTGAAGGGTCTGAAGGCCCCGATGCCCTGGTCGAAGATCATGGTTACCGGCGGTGTGGCTCCCGAGGAGGAGAACCTGCAGAAGTGGTTCAAGGCCGGTGTGTTCTGCGTCGGTATGGGCTCGAAGCTGTTCCCCTCTGACAAGGTGAAGGCCGGCGACTGGCAGTACGTGACCGACAAGTGCAAGGAAGCACTCGGCTACGTGGCCAAGGCCCGTGCATAATAAACGTCTGTCCCCTCTGCCTCTATGGGCAGGGGGGATTCTATTCTTACTCATGAAATTCTGGCTATTCGTCATATCAACCATTCTCATCTCAGCCTGTTCACGCCCCGACAGGAACGCCGTGGACAAGTTGAATTCCCTGTCTTATGCCTATCATTACCGCAACATCGACTCGGCCCAGGCTAATGCCGTCAGGGCCTACAAGCTGTCGGACGGTTACAGCGAGGGTAGGGCGGAGGCTTGCAACAACCAGGCTTTCGTCTGCATCGTCCGCATGCAGTACGACGAGGCGGAGAAGCTGCTGGATGAGGTGCTGGAGACGAGCGACAACCAGGTGGAGCGTATGGTGGCCTATGTGCAGCACATGCGCCTCTGTCAGCGCCGTTCGCGCAACCGTGAGTTCCATGAGTACCGTCAGTTGGCCGATGGTGCTTTAAGCCGCATCAACGAGGAGCGCCATCAGCTCTCAGCCCGTCAGCTGCGCCGGTTGCACTATGCCGAGAGCGAGTACGCCATCGTCAACTCCACCTATTATTATTACGTGGGTCTGGAGAAAAAGTCCATCGAGGCCCTCCACGCCATCAACCCCAACGAGGTGCAGCGCGACACCGCCCAGCTGCTCAACTGGCTCTATAACATCGGTGCGGGTGGCATCATCACGCAGGGCACTCAGCAGGAGATTAACCAGCAGGAGTTCGACCACTTGATGCGCTGCTTCCTCATCGCCCGACAAGGCGACTACCCCTTCTTCGCCGCCAACGCCCTTGAAGCCCTCTCCGAGCACCTGATGGACCCTGACTACCGCCGTCAGCTGATAGAAGACAACCTGCCCGCGATGAAGTTCATCAATCCCGAGGGTGTCGACGAAGATATGTTGTCCGGATGGCTTGCAGAGAACGCTTTGAACATTTTCGAACAATATGGCGACATCTACCAGATTGCCGGTGCCTATCGTACCCTCGCTTCCTGTTTCCGACAGATCGGCGACTACGAATCGGCGCTCTACAACCTCGAACAGGCGCTCTCCGACTCCCTCATCTATCAGGCGCCTGACCTCGTGGCGTCCATCCGCGAACAGCTCAGCGTGGCCTATGCCGCCATCGATGACAAGCCGCAGAGCGACTACAACCGCAACCTCTACCTCGACCTGCAGGAGACCACCCGTCAGGACCGTCAGCTCGAGGCTCGTGCCAGCCAGTATGAGAAGACCGCCGGGCAGCTGAACCTTATGTTGGTTGCCGTCGTCATCGCCATCATCCTGCTGCTCTTCTCGCTCTGGCTCTTCAACCACATGAACCGCCGCAAACGCCGTGAGGACATCCCCGACGACCTCTTCGAACAGAAGCGCGAACAGCTGGCCGTACAGCGCCTGCGGGTGGAGAACGGCGAGCGGCTCAGCCTCGAACAGCGGGCGAAAATCTCGCTCGTCAACAGCATCACGCCCTTCATCGACAGAATCATACATGAAGTAGGAGAGAAGGAGAAAAGGAGAGAAGGAGTAAGGAGTGAGGAGGCGATGGACTATATCCGCGAGTTGACTGACCAGATCAACGACTACAACGAGGTGCTCACCTACTGGATACAGCTGCGTCAGGGAGACCTCAGCCTGCATATCGAGAGCTTCCCTCTCCAGTCGCTCTTCGACCTGCTGGGGCGCGGACGCACATCGTTCCAGATGAAGGGTATCGACCTCGAGGTACAGCCAACAGAAGCCGTTGTCAAAGCCGACAAGGTACTCACCCTATTTATGCTCAACACACTGGCCGACAACGCCCGCAAGTTCACGCCCAAGGACGGCCGTGTCACCGTTTCTGCCCGCGACCTTGACGACCGTGTGGAAATCGCCGTCGAAGACACCGGCCAAGGTATGACTGATGACCAATTGGCTCACCTTTTTGATAATAAGCCTATCATCGATCCTGAAGGTAATCATAAAGCTCAAAGCTCACAGTTCAAAGTTCAAAGTCAAAGCTCTCATAGGTTCGGCCTTCTCAACTGCAAGGGCATCATCGAGAAGTACCGCAAGGTCAGCCAGATATTCTCCGTCTGTTCGATGGGTGCCACCAGCATCCTCGGCCAAGGCAGCCGCATCAGCTTCACCCTCCCCAAGGGAATCATAAGAATGATTATTCTTTTATTTACGATTTTCGGATTGAATACTCCTGCGTCTGCTCAAACTCCCGATAGTAATCATAATTCTCCATTCTCCATTCTCAATTCTCAATTAGCGAAAGCAGCAGCCTTTGCCGATTCGGCTTATTTCTCCAATATCAACGGCACCTACGAGCGCACGCTCTTCTTTGCCGACTCCTGCCGCTACTACCTCAACGCCCACTACCGTCAGCTGCGCCCCCACGGTCATTACCTTATGCGCCAGATGGGCAACCCCTCGCTGATGGCCCCGGAGATCAAGTGGTTCCACGACAGCCTGAAGACCAACTACCAGGTCATCCTCGACATCCGCAACGAAAGCGCCGTCGCAGCCCTCGCACTCCATCAATGGCAGCTCTACAGCTACAACAACCGCATCTACACCCAGCTCTTCAAGGAGCTGTCGGCCGATAACACCCTCGGTGACTACTGCCGCACGATGCAGCAGTCGCAGACCAACAAGACCATTGCCGTCATCCTGCTCGTGCTTATGTTGCTCGCCATCGTCCCCGCCTACTATCTGCTCTACTACCGCCATCGTCTCTACGACCGGTTCCTGCGCGAACAGCAGCGGCAGAACAGCCTCGAGATGCTCGACGACGACATCCGCAAGGCAGAGCTCGAAGACGGCAACCTGCACGTGTCGAACGCCGTGCTCGACAACTGCCTCTCCGCCCTGAAGCACGAGACGATGTACTATCCCTCGCGCATCCGTCAGTTGCTCGACGCTGGCGATGTGGAGGCCCTGGGCGAGGTCACCCGCTACTACCGCGAACTCTACGGCGTGCTCAGCAGTCAGGCGATGCGACAGGTGGAACGTGCCACGCTCCATCTCAAGCCCCTCGAAGGCGGTGTGCTGGGCGATGAGACGCTCATCCGCTACCTCTACGAGATCCTGCGTCGACAGAACGGTCAGCAGCGACTCGACAAGCAGTACACGCCCCGCGACGACCGTTACGTCGAGGTGCGCATCCCTATGCCGCAGCTCCGGCTCACTCCCGAGCAGGCTGCCGATCTCTTCACGCCCTCCAAGGCGCATATCCCCTTCCTACTCTGCCGTCAGATTGTCCGTGACCACGGTGAGGCCACCAACCGTCGCGGCTGCGGCATCTTCGCCGAACTCTCCGACGGCATTTGCGTGATTGTCATTACCCTCCCCGCCGCTAAAACAAAAATGACCACTAATTAAACTAATTGAACTAATTATTATGCACAGCCAATAATTCGTGTCGCTCGGCTTTGCCGCTTGCTACCATCGGGACGCAAGAATTCGTGAAATTCGTGGTTCAAAAAAAGAATATTCAAGTGATAAAAGTATATGGAAAAATTTAAGGTAATTATCGTTGAGGATGTGCCCCTCGAACTCAAAGGCACCCTCGGTATTGTCCGCTCCGACATCCCTGAGGCGGAAGTGATTGGCACGGCAGACACGGAGCCTGCCTACTGGCGCCTGCTCAAGCAGCAGATTCCCGACCTCGTACTCCTCGACCTCGGCCTCGGCGGCTCAACCACCGTCGGCGTGGAGATCTGTCGTCACACCAAGGAGCTCCACCCCAATGTCAAGGTGCTCATCTTCACGGGTGAGATCCTGAACGAGAAACTCTGGGTTGACGTGCTCGACGCCGGAGCCGACGGCATCATCCTCAAGACGGGCGAACTGCTGACGCGCCGCGATGTCTCAGCCGTGATGGACGGCAAGCAGCTGGTGTTCAACGAGCCCATCCTCGAGAAGATTGTCGAGCGCTTCAAGGCCTCCGTCAGCGGCAGGATCGTCAAGCAGGAGGCGCTGGTGAACTACGAGATCGACGAGTACGACGAGCGTTTCCTCCGCCATCTCGCCCTTGGCTACACCAAAGAGCAGATCACCAACCTGCGCGGTATGCCCTTCGGCGTGAAGAGCCTCGAGAAGCGGCAGAACGAACTCATCCAGAAACTCTTCCCCGAGGGCACCGGCGGCATCAACGCCACACGCCTCGTCGTCCGTGCCATCGAGCTCCGCATCCTCGACATCGACAACCTCCATCCCGATGAAGAATAGCGAAGAAAGAGATCGTAAGCCCCTCCTGACTAAAGAGGCATCCAAACGTCTTAGTAAGGAGGACACTAAACGACGTATTCCCCTCCTTGGTAAGGAGGACACCAAACGACGTATTCCCCTCCTTGGTAAGGAGGGGTTAGGGGTGGTTTGCCTCATCCTGTTTTTGTCCGAGGCCCTCCTCTTCATTCTCTCTTGGCTGCTCTCCGCCACGAGGATGGAGGGTGTGCGTTCGCTGATCTCCAGCGAGGGCATCCGCTGGTTCTTCGGCTCCTGGCAGACCCTCTTCGCCTCGCCTTTGCTCGTCTGGCTCCTCCTGTGCCTCATCGCCTGGGGCAGCCTCCGCAAGTCCGGCCTGATCAGATTCTTCACCTTTTCACCTTCTCACCCTTTCACCTTTTCACCTTCTCACCCTTTCACCTTTAGAGATCGTCTCGCCCTTCGCGTATCCCTCGTCTTTCTCGTCATCTACCTCGTCATCCTGGCCCTGCTCACGCTGACGCCCCACGCCATCCTCCTCTCCGCCACGGGCCATCTCTTCCCGTCGGCCTTCAGCCGCAGCCTCGTGCCTGTCATCGCCTTTGGCGTGTGCCTCGTCTCCATTACCTTCGGCCTTGTATCAGGCCGTCTGCGCAGTCTGGCCGACATCCTCGACGCCCTCAGCAACGGTATCGCCCGCGGCGCATCCCTCATCGTCATCTACCTCTTCGCCATCCAGCTTTTCGAATCCATCCGTTTCGTCTTCGGCTAACACATAAAAACAGGACCCGCATCCCCTCGTGATGCGAGTCCCGTCCGGTTTTTGTTTCCCCTCCTGAGTAGGAGGGGTGCCCGTCAGGGCGGGGTGGTCTGAACAACCGCTTTTCTCACGGCTTAACCGTTGCCACCGCCTCCTGCGTTGTCAGCCTCAGGAGCCAGCACGTAGCTGATCGGCGTCTTGTTCTGGAAGCGCTTCTGCTTGCCGCCCACGGTGCGGATGACGCTCTGCACCACGTAGCCCCACTCGAAGACGCACTCCTTCTTCAGCGCACGCGAGGTGAGCTGCTCGCCCTTGGTGTTCTCGGGCGTGAAGTTGATGCGGATGCCGTTGATCATCGCGTCGGCACCACCGGCCACGGCCGTCTCGATGTCGTTCTTGCCGTTGCCCTGACCATCGACAGAGGGTGAGAACGTGCCGAAGCCGTCGAGCTTCACGGGCTGTCCCTCGCGTACCAGGTGAATAAGACACTTCACCATCTCTCCGAGCACCAGGTTACACATCTCCTCCGAGGAGATCTTGCCGTGCTCAGTCATGTGCTTTGCCAGACCCTTCAGGTTCAAGGGCTCCTTGGCATCGACCTCGGCGAACCACTTGCCGAAGGCCGTTGAGTCATCATTCGTGTTCTGACGAAGGTTGATGACCATTGGAATGTTTGATCTTGCCATTTTGTTATGTTTTTTATGGTATTAGATCTTGTGCGGCGAACTACTCCGGGTCACCGCCTCCCGCTTGTTCCCCTTCTGAGTTAGGAGGGGTCAGGGGTGGTCTGAACAAGCTCTTTTGCCGTCTTCCCTTACCCCTTGTTTTCTGCCTACAAAGTTACAAATTTTTTCTGAAACCACCAAACATTTATGCAATTATTTTGTTAAAAAGTATCAATAATACATCTCACAACAGGGACAGTCCCCATTGTGAGATAATATGTAACACCTCTTACCCATTTATTCGGATTCTTTCGATTCTCTCTCTAATCTTTCTTTTTTTATTCTATGATACTCCTCTTTATCCGTGGCACACCATTCTGGTCTATACTTGTATACCAAAAGTATAATTCCAAGTCCGACTAGAATCGCTATTGGTGCAATCACAATGCCACCAGTCAAGATCAAAATTAATATGACCCAAGCCCCAATTGCAATTTTCTCCATACGCTACTATTATTATTTGTTCAACATTAATTATCGAGTGCAAATATCCCCGTGTGTACATGAGATTATATGACCTCCAGAATCAGGCCGAGATGATACTCCACGATGCCTTCTTGATAGGTGGTATCAGTCACTTGAACCAGGGCACTTTCCCTGTCCTTGTGATAACCGACGAATAGTCGGAGTGCATCGTAACGCCTCAGATAGCGTTTGCCATCTGATTCATCCAGATAGGTATAACGATTAAGCGTAGTCTGTTTCAACTCCCTGTATTCCGTCTTTTTCTTCCCTTTGACAATCTCATCAAAGTATTCTTTCTTGATATTGAGCGTCAGCACCTTCATGCCCGTAGTGTCAAAGGTTGACTTTGCCTTGACGATGCGTTTCTCCAGACATTCCAACTGCGGATTATAAGTATAGCCCACGATGCTGCCATCCATGATCTTCTGGATGATGACATCCACCACGGGTAAAGGTACAACGAACCATTCCTGCGGCTGGTGCTCCATTCCATTTTCATCATATACCATCACTTGGAACTGCACAGGCTTAAGTAACAGATGGATTAAGTCTTCCAGCTTCTGCGAGTTCATATTCACCACCTTATACTTGGCCTCAATCTTTACTGGAGCCATCAGATAGGTGGGATCATTCTCTGCGTTGGCGATACGCTGCTCCACGGTATTAGTCGTAAAGCCTATCTTATACAGGTTCTTCTCGGACTTGACCGCCGGATCTTCTGATAGTGAGGAGAGCACATAGATATAGCCCGTTACCTTGTCATCTGAGGTAACATCCGAGTTCTTGAAATACTTGTTCTCACTCTCGGATTGCAACTCTGTGACTGCATAGCCATCACCCACAACGCTTTTTCGGAGGGTCTGAAGAAGAATATCCGATTCAGTCCCATTCTCATAAATACAACGTGTCCTGGCATCCGGCAAAGAGTTACTGCTTTTCTTCTTTTCACCAATCTTCTCCAACAGCAACATCTGACCACTCACGAAGTAGAACCTTCCTTCTAATAGTGTAGCCGTCTTATTGATTTTCATTAATGAGCGAAGACCTTGCTTCAGTTCCCGATGCACTTTAGCGAATAAAGGCCTGTAATCCTCGAAATTCTCACAGAGTTTATGCTGGGCCACGTAGTCAGGCTTCTTCTTGGCAATCACCCTTCGCATATCCTGAGGGATGTCGAAAAGCTTTGCCTCGTCATAACTCACCTTCAACAGCGGGTCGTCGAAAATCTCTTCCAGTTCCTTGTCTATATCCATACGTCAAACCCTTTTTCGCGTAGTGAGGTCATAGCGGCATACATCATTCTCTCTTTCAGGTCACCTTCTTTCCTTGGTTCCCGTCCGTGTTTGGCTATCCACTCATTCACCTCAGCCAGTTTCTGTTGCATCCTGTCGTCAGCGGTAGGTGTTGCTGCCCTGGGACGAACACCATCCAATAACGGATCGTCAAATATCTCTAATAATTCTTTTGGCCATTCCATACGCTATCCCTCATAGTCTAACCCCATCATGTGACGGATCTTCTCATTCTTGATCTTCTGATAGGCGACTGCCAGTTCCCTCACCTTTGGGTCTGGGTCATCCACCGATGGTATTCGTCCGTCGTGTTCTGCCACATATTTCTTCAAGGGGCCCTTGAAGAGCTTGATGGCCTGCTCCATCGTCATGTCATACTTCTGTTCTGCGATGGTGTCCTGAATCACTTTCAGCGTCTTGGCATCCACAGACTTCGAGATGATTTCATAGGCACGCTGGAAGGGATTGATGGTGTCAATCAGATTGATGCTCAACTTGTCGATATTGATAAACCTGTTGGCAATCTTAATCAGTCTGTTACCTTCGCTGGGCTTGTCATCATCATCGCCAGTTGCTGACATGGTGATGGGATTGCCCTTATCATCCACGATGTCATTACCCTTAATGACCGTATCAAGCAGCACACGTTGACGCACTTCTTCCACCTCTCCGTCGGTCAGATCCGGATAACGCTCACGTATCACCTTCGGTATCAGATGCTGGGTGATGGTCTCTGCTGTGGTGGAGCCGCTGATGGCCTTCACTACCATGTCGTCTTGCAGGATGGCTGCCTTCAGATCGTCGAGCTGGCTTTCCACGATTGTCTTGGTCTTGGCGCTGGAGAGAGGTTTCAGTCCCTCCACCACGATGGTATGTGCCAAATCCTCATCCGGCTCTTCCTCATCCTTGACGGTCTTGAACTTCCAGCTCGGGGCCATCACCTGCTCCATCAGTAGCGAGGCTGTAATAGCTTTTAGGAAATCATTCACAGCCACCTTCACCTCTGCCTGCTCAGCCTCAGGCATAGCGATCATATTCACGAAGCGGGCTGTCTTCTTACCCTCGCAGTCGCGTGTACATCGTCCTATGATCTGTATCACCTCAGTCAGCGAACCTCGCACACCAATAGTCAGACAGACCTCGCACCATTGCCAGTCGAAACCCTCTTTGGCTGTGCCCAAGGCGATAATGACATCTATGTCATCACGATTCTTGATATTCTGCAGATAGGCCTGCACCATATTGCGCTCTTTCAGACTGTCTTCCACCAAATCGGCCACCTTCAGCAAACGGCCGTCAGCCGTCCTGACGGAGTAGATACCAGTATTATAATCCTTAGCCTCCAGCTTACCGATCACCTTCATGATCTCAGCCGTTTCCTGATACTTACCCAGGCCCGTCGCAGCCCGTTGGTTCACGCTGGGAATATGGATGATGGTCTTCTTCGTGGTGTCGAGCACTTCGCCGATATGATCCAGATACGACCCGTGATAGAAATGGTAGCCCAAGACCAGGTTCTTCAGATACTTGTAGCCATTCAGCTGCTGGTAATAGTTATAGGTAATGGGATAGAACTTCGCTTCATCCTCAGCCCTCAATACCGGTATGCCATCACCCCGGAAGTAGGATCCTGTCATCGCCACGATATGCCCTGTTGAGTTGTTCATCACGCGGCGCACCACGTCACCCAAGTTCGAGTTGGCGTCAGCACTGGTATGGTGGAACTCGTCGATGGCCAACAGCACATGATTAAAAGCATCGTCGTTCAGTTCCTTCATGCCATTACGCAGAGTGGCATGAGCACAAACCAGTATCTGCGCCCTGTCGTTTTGGAAGAACTCCAAGAAGCGACCTTTCTTATCCTGCTCGTTCTTCACATCCGTCAGATTGAAATAAGGCGGCACAATCCAATTCGCAAAGAAGCCGCCATTCACCAGATTGGTATCCTTAAACGACCGTCCGATACTCTTTTCAGGCACAGCCACCACCACTTTCTTAATACCCTGATTGGCCAACTTATCCAGCGCGATATACATCAGCGCCCGGCTCTTGCCTGAGGCAGGAGGAGCCTTAATCAGCAGAAAGCGTTTCTGGCGATGCTCGTAGGCCAGAGCCTGCATCTCACGCATGCCCAAGGGGTTCACGGCTGTAGCCGCCCCCGTCTGTTGATAATGGATATCAACAATACTGTTACTTGTCTGAAATGTCTGAATCATGACAGAATATCTTTATGATGTGTCAGCGCCTGTATTTCAAAAGATATTCTCTACGTTTGTCTGTCTGCGGCCAAGCTTAAGAGACGTTTCGAATTCTTAGTTCTGTGCGCTATGTTTATTGTTTCTTTCCTTTTGAGTTCGCTCTTGGCGAAAGACTGTTATAGGTGTCAATTCCTCCTGTGCCCGATTCATAGATGATGGTATCGATAAAGAACAGATGCCCCTCATCATCCACCAACACATTACCATCTACGGCATCGAATATGTCATGCTGCCCATTAGTATAGAATTCGCCATTATCCTCAGGACGGAAACCAAGGCGAATAAACTCATCGTGTATTTCCTCTTCTGTTGCGAGGCGTGCATCCGAAATAAATGGTTGTACAAGAACCGCACAAACCTTTCCGTCACGATTCTCGGCAAGGCCGGTCATACGGTAGGCACAATCTGGGAAATATTTGTTGTGTGCCTTGATGCGCTCAAAGAAAGATGTGAGATTGTCATCAGAATAACGGAAATCATTCAGCTTGATGATTTCATTTTGGTCAAGTGATAAGTAAACTTCGTTTTCAGACCCTCTATCGAAGAAATCGCCAAACTGACTGCGGTCATCGTACCAGCAGCCTTGATCTTGCGCCCACTTCTTGAGCCTTACCAGTTGGACTGCTTTGCAAGACGTTGTTCCCGCAAGAGCCTCAATCTCCTCAAGGACTCGGTGCGCGAAAGCGGATGCGCTTTCCAGTATGCAACTTTCGCCATCTTGATAGCGTTCATTTTCTTGTGATAATCGTTCAGAATAATCTCCATCCATTGAGTTTTTATGAGTTTTACGCTGCAAATATACAAAGTATTTTCTTATTTTCCAAAAAATCGGGCAATTATTTCGTTGCCGTCATCTTTTCGTAGAGTTTAAACAGACATTCCAGGCGGGCTTCGTCCGAGGCGAAGGGATAGCCGGGATAGCAGCTCTCCACGATGTCATCCAGTTTGGCATGAGCCTCGCGCAAGTCATCGGGCATCTTGTCTGGATCGTAGAGTTCAGCCAACGTCTTCTCTGGGTAATATTCGCGTGTAATCAGCACTTCCTCGGCGGCTGCCTCAATCTCATGCTTCTTATCACCTGAGATTTTGGGGAAGGGGAAGGTGTTGTAGCAGAGAAATATCGAATAACGTATACGATTATCTAATCTTCCTGCATTATATTTTGTCCAAATCATATGCAATTTAGAAGTTAAGATTCCAAAAAGGAAGCTATTTGCATCATATACTACTTGTGCCGAATTAGGAATAATTGTATGTTGAGGAACAAATCCTATAGGAATGTACTCTCGACTTTCTGAAGAAACAATAGGAACTAATAATGACATCTCACCACATTCATAGAATTCTCTCATCTGATGTGGTTTTTGCGCCTGGACGTGTAATGTTTTATCTTTGCTATTTATTCTATATTCGCGCACTTTATTAATGGCATCAGCGATTGGTCTTATTTGCATTGCCTGTTTCACGTCTTCATCCTTGATCCAATAACAATATCTGAGAATGCCATTTATAAACTCATCAGCTCCTATCTGAACCCTAATGAATTTCTCTGCCTCTGGGTATTCATCAAGAATAGCTTCTCTTTCAAATGGAGATAATCTAAGATATTCCTTATCATTAGGCATATTGCCTCTCCGCATTTCTGGAAAGCCAGAAATTTGACTTGTTTGCTTATTTACATTATATGTCGCATTTTCATTTAATGAAGGTGGAATTTTGGTTACAATCTTTTTCTCTGTCTCTGTATAAATATACTTTGGCAATGATGACAAATTTGACAATCCCAAAATAATCACAGATACAGCGGCATTATATTTTGCATTGTTCTCCCATTTGAAAACGGTATAAGCAAATGACAATTCGATATTGAACTGATCAAATAAAGTGTTCCACAGAATGGGAACCTGTTCGCCAAGTATTATTGAATTAGTTGATACAAATGCATATTTTGCTGAAGTTTGGTTAACGTATATTGCACCTTTATAAAACCAACATGCTATGTAATCAAGTTTTCTGTATCCGTTATATGATTTAGGAAAGACAATATCCATATCTTCTTTTTGATAAATGTCCTGGTTCCTGCTCCCCAAATACGGCGGATTGCCAAAGATATAGACCTCCTCTTCTGGTGTATGAGGGCAAACATTGTTCCAGTCGATACGGCAGGCATTACCACATACAATTTGGGTGATGTTCTTTAGGGGCAGGGCTTTGGTGTTGACTCCGAAGTTCTCATTGAGTTTGGTGTTCATCTGATGCTCTGCCAACCACAGCGACAACATAGCTATCTCATGAGGGAAGTCGAGCAACTCAATACCATAGAACTGGCTCAATGATATCACGCTATTATCCACAAACAGAATCTCTCCCTCCGGCGTACACTTGCGCTGCAAGGCAAGGATGTCCATTTCGAGGAAACGCAGACACTTGTAGGTAATAATCAGGAAATTGCCGCTACCGCATGCAGGATCGAAGAACTTCATCTTGCTCATGCGTTTCAGCAAAGCGTTGCATTTCTTGATAACAGACTTCATGTCATCATAAAACTGCTTTTTATTCAGCGCACCTATCTGGAGCATCTGATGGCGCTGCTCGTAATACTCGTTCAGCTTGTTGTATTCTCCACGCAGCTCGTCAAGGAACAGCGGATTGATCACCTTCATGATGTTAGGCACGCTGGTATAGTGCATGCCCTGGTTAGCACGCTCCTCAGGATTCACCACCGCCTGGATCATGCTTCCAAAGATGTCCGGATTGATGTCTTTCCAGTTCAGTTCGCCACATTCGATGATGATGCGACGGGCCTTGGCACCCATCTTAGGAATCTGAATACGCTTGGAGAACAGCCCACCGTTGACGTATGGGAACTGTTTGATGATGCTCATCGTGTCCATACCACGCAGCGAGACATCCATGATCCTAAACGTGTTGGCAAGATAGTCTGAGAGGTCAGAGCCGTCCTCTTTAGTGTATCGCTGGATGCTGCTGGTAAACAGGTTCTCCTCGAAGATGCCCGTATCCTCTGCAAAAAAGCAGAACAGCAAACGGCTGATAAAGAGATTCAGGTCGTGAAGGTCATCATCGCTGCGGAACTCGTTGTATGACCGCAACTCATCGTGCAACTTCGCTAGTTTCTCAGCAGCCTTGATGTCAGCAGGGCTTTCCTCCACATAGTGAACTCGCTCCACATCCATCAGCGGATAGAAGAAAGCAAAGTCTGAGGGCAATCGTTCCAGCTGGTTCTCGTAGGTATCCTTCTCACGCAGGTCGTAGGCCAGAATGGTTTTGCCATCGCTGACGGCAATAATCTTTGGGGCAGCCTTGATGATCTGGTGATTCGTCTTCAACTGTTCCAGTTGTGCAGTCAAGCCAAACATGCTGACGGGCTGATAACAGAACAGGCCCTTGATGAGCAGGCCATCAAAGTTCTTGAGTACTCCCTTACCTTCTTTGTAGCGTTCGATGTCGCGTTCGCCTTTGCCAAAGGAGTAGAGCAGTTTGTAGCCTATTTCATCGGAGTTCACGCCGTTGGTGCTGAACGAATCGGCCAGTCGTTGCTCTATCTCCCTATAGCCAAGTTGCAGTTTCTTTGCCATAGTTATTGATGTTTTGAAAAGCGAACCCGATTCGTTCAGAAACGCGACAACGGCCAAGCACATAAGAAAAACGTGGACAGTTTATACTTATCCAACGTCTCAGGCGCTTGGCCGGTGCCCTCATAAGAAGATAAGATAAACGCCCACGCTATCAGCGTGAGCGTCCACTTTTATCATTCTTATGATCGTCTATTTTGCGGCCAAGCTTAAGAGACGTTTTGAATAAAAAGCGTACGCTTCAATTATTAACCCTCAAAAATCGCACCGGCGGGCTTCCGCTGAAGTCATCATTGCCATACGAAGCAACCAGCAGGCAAGTGTCCCATTAGGACTATCAGCCGGTGTTCAAGTGCAAAGTTACGAAGATTATTTGAAACGTGCAAGAAAAAAGAGAAGTTTCTTTCTTAAAACCTCTCTTTACGTTGTGCAAAACCTGGGCGACAGGCTCCGGTATGTTTCGTAACCGCCCGTATCGCAAGGATAGATGATTGTGTCAATGAAATATAGATGGCCGTCAATTTACCAGTTGGACTGACTTGCAAGACGTTGTTCCCGCAAGAGCCTTAACCTCTTCAAGGACTCCTCGCGCGACTGCGGATGCGACTTCCAATAAGCCACCCTCGCCAATTTCTCGGCATTCACCCGCTTGTGATAGTCGTTCAGTTTGATCTCCATTCATTATTCGTTTTTATTTCTGATGGCAAAGTTACGAAAGATTTTTGAAACGGCAAAGCATTTTCTCTCTTTTTCACGAAAAAAGGCTCAGGATTTCTCCAGAGCCTCCGTTTTATTTGCACTTTTTCTTAATAGTCGCCACGGGCTAACCATCAGAATGGCAAATCGTCTTCTGCCGTTTCTGCTTCAGGGTCGTCATCATCCGGCCATTCAATATCTTGCTGCTTAGCCTCGATGTAGCTCCAGTCAGAACGATCATAAGGCTTCAACGTCATGTTGTCGTTTTCCGTGCCTACGAATCGCTCGCTTGTGGGGTCGAATCCAAATGCCCGGCGGCCAATCTGTCCGAGATGGCGGAAACGCACTTTCTGGACGTGAATCCAAGTAAGTGGCAGGCATTTCTGATTATCTGTCGGCTTCTCACGCTGAAGAATAATGCCATAGTCACACTTGTTGTAGAAATCAGCACTTCCGGCGATGTCGTAGAGCGAAGGTACCGAAGACATTCCTTGCTTGTCTCTGCCGTCGGCCTGCGGTTTCCTCGGGTGTGCCACCACGATGACCAATACCTTGTAGGTGCGGGCAAAAGCCACAATCTGCTTGAGCACCATCGAAATCTTCTGTGTATCGGTGGCTCCGCTCATCACGGGCAGGTCTACATAGTTAAACGGGTCTATCAGCAATACGCGTATTCCTTTCTGGAATACCAACTGAGCGGCAATGCTAAGGATATCCTCTATCTGCGAACACTCGTCACTGATGTGGAAGATGTTTTCACGCAGGAACTGTTCACCACGCTCGACGGCCTGCGGTGTGAGGTTCTTGCTCGAAAGTTCCTGACCCATCAGTATCTGACCGAGTTCGTAGTAATGCAGGCTCATGGGATATTTCTCA
>JAFRQC010000065.1 GCA_017428805.1 Prevotella sp.
GACGGGATAGATGGCATCGCCGGTGGTTCGCAGGGTGCTGACGGCGAAGATGTTGGATGTGCGTCCAATCTCGAGGAACCAGTCGATGATAAGCACCCAGACGCCCATCGTGATGATCTCCTGATTGTCGGTGAAGGCGCTGAGCAGGCTCTTGCCTGATGTCGCGAGGATGGCAGAGCCGGTGAGGGTGATGATCATCGACCAGCGGAAGAAGTAGTTGCCTAGGACGTAGGCCGCCTGATAACGCCGCTGTCCGACGAGGTGCCCGACGAGGATGTCGCCGCCCTGCGTGATGCTGATGCAGAAGAGGTAGACGAACATGATCATGTTGTGGCAATAGGTACGGGCGGCCAGGGCCTCGTTGCTGATCTGGTTGATGAAGAACGTGATGACCACCTGCGACAGGCAGTAGGATATGTTCTCACTCATGGCAGGAACGCCGATGAGCAGCAGGTTGCGCAGTTCCTGCCAGGGGATGGGACGGAAATAGTGAAGCGGGAACCGGGGGATATGCACCTTGAAATGGATGGCGGCGAGGAGCAGTGAGGCGATGATGCGGCTCACGGCGGTGGCGATGGCGGCACCCTCGACACCGAGCTGCGGACAACCCCAGTGGCCGAAGATGAGGGCGTAGTTGCCGAGGATGTTGAGGACGTTGACGATGCCCGTCACCACCATCGGATAGATGACCTTGTCTGCGCTGCGCAGCGAGGCGGAGAACGTGAGCGACAGGGCCTGGAAGAACGACAGGGCGCCCGTGAGCCGCAGATACACCAGTCCGTCGCCCATCAGTTCGGGGCGCAGGCCCATCAGCTGCAGCAGTTCCTCAGCATAGAAGAAGAGTAGGGCACTGACCGTCATACTCAGCATCAGGTTGACCACCAGCGCCATTCCCACTACCTGGACGAGACGTTTGTGCAGTCCGGCGCCGATGTACTGGGAGCAGAGGATGGAGGCGCCCATCGAGAAGAACTGATAGACGAGGAAGACGAGCGACATTAGCTGGTTGTCGAGGCCCACCGCCGCCACGCTGTTGTCGCTGTAACGGCTGAGCATAACGGTATCGACGGCACCCAGCATCATCACGAGGGCCATCTCGATGAACACCGGAATGGTGAGCATCCTGAGTTGTCGTTTAAGGGAGTTCTCCTGCAAAGTCTAATCTTTTAGGGCGCAAAGGTAGCAATAATTTACGATTTACGATTTACGTTTTACGATTTTTTGCACGGCGGCTGCAAATTTTTCACTTTTCACTTTTCACTTCTTTTTCGTATCTTTGCAGCCTAGAACTAAACAAACCATTGCAGTATGACGAAAAAGAACTGTGCAATCATACTTCTTGCGGCTTCTCTGCTGGCCGTGTCTTGCGGAGAAGGGAAGAAACAGGCGCAAGGGTCAGCCCAATATCAGACGATGGTGGTGGGGAGCAAGGACATGGCGCTCTACCGGGAATACAGCGCGAGGCTGACGGGACGGCAGATCGTGGAGGTGCGCCCGCAAGTGTCGGGGTGCATCACGCAGATCCTCACCAACGAGGGCGAGACGGTGCGCAAGGGCCAGACGCTCTTCGTCATCGACCAGGTGCCCTTCCGTGCCGCCTTGGAGGTGGCCGTCGCAACCCGAAAGAGTGCGGAGGCCAGACTCGCCACAGCCCGCATGAACTATCAGAACGAGCAGACGCTACAGCAGAACAATGTGGTGGGCAGCGTCAGCGTGGAGACGATGCACAACGCCCTGATGGAGGCTGAGGCCGCTCTGGCACAGACGAAGGCACAGGAGGTGAACGCCCGCAACAACCTGAGTTATACGGAGGTGAAGAGTCCGGTGAGCGGTGTGGCGTCGATGATTCCCTGGCATGTGGGTTCGCTCGTGAGCAGCAGCATCAGTGAGCCGCTGGTCACCGTGGCCGACGATAGCGAGGTGTATGCCTACTTCAGCATCACCGAGAATCAGGTGCTCGACCTCGTGGCACAGTACGGCTCCGTCGCCGGGTTTATCAGCAAGGCACCGGCCGTGAAGCTGCGGCTGAGCAACGGGCAGGAGTACGGCGAGGAAGGGCGCATCAGTGCCGTCAGTGGCACCGTCGATACCCAGACGGGTGCTGTGACGCTGCGTGCCACCTTCCCCAACTGCGGCCATCTGCTGCACAACGGCGGCAGCGCGACCATCGTCGTGCCGACGCACCGCACGAACTGTATTGTCATTCCGCAGGAGGCGACGTATGAGTTGCAGAACCGCACGTTTGTGTATCGTGTGGTCGATGGCAAGACGAAAGCCACTGCCGTAACGCTCTTCAGACAGAACAACGGGAAAGAATATATCGTAGAGGACGGCCTCGCCGTCGGTGATACCATCATCGCCGAGGGTGCCGGACTGCTCAGAGAGGGAATAGTAATTAAAGACCACTAATTACACTAATTACACGAATTATTGCTGCGCGACCAAAAAAAATTAGTGAAATTAGTGAAATTCGTGGTTTAAAAGAAAAGAAATGAATGTTAGAACGTTTATAGACCGCCCGATATTGTCTGGAGTGATTTCGGTGCTGATGGTGCTGGTGGGCATCATCGGACTGAGCCGTCTGGCCCTGGAGCAGTTCCCTGAGATCGCTCCGCCGACGGTGCGCGTGATGGCCAGCTATACCGGTGCCAACGCCGAGACGGTGCAGAAGAGTGTCATCGTGCCGCTTGAGGAGGCTATCAACGGTGTGGAGGGTATGATGTATATGACATCGACGGCTTCGAACAACGGCACTGCCTCCATTGGCATCTTCTTCCGTCAGGGCACAGACCCCGATATGGCGATGGTGAACGTGCAGAACCGTGCCGCCACCGTGCAGGGACGACTGCCGAGCGATGTGGTGAAGAGTGGTATCACTGTGCGTAAGCGACAGACGTCGAACATCAAGCAGTTGTCGGTCTATAGTCCTGACAGCACGTTCGACCGTTCGTTCCTTGCCAATTATACGAAGATCAACATCGAGCCGCGCCTGAGCCGTATTCCCGGAGTGGGAGAGGTGAACGTGATGGGTGCCGACTACTCGATGCGCATCTGGCTCGACCCGCAGAAGATGGCCCGCTATGGGCTGACACCTGCCGACATCAACCAGGTGCTGAGCGAGCAGAACGTGGAGGTGGCGACGGGTACGCTGGGCGCCGAGAGTCAGAACACGTTCCAGTATGTGCTGAAATATCGTGGCCGCTATGAGGACGAACAGGGTTATGAGCAGATGGTGGTGCGCTCGCTGCCCAACGGTGACGTGCTGCGCATCGGCGACATTGCCCGGGTGGAACTCGGTTCGCAGAACTATAATATAATAGGTGAAACGAATGGCCGTCCTGGTGTGAACATCAGTATCAATCAGGTGGCAGGGTCGAACGCCAACGAGATCATCAAGCAGATAGACCGTGAGGTGGAGGAGATCCGTAAGTCACTCCCCCCTGGCGTCACCATCGAGGACATTGAGTCGAAGAAAGACTTCCTCGACGCCTCCATCGTCAATGTGGTGGAGACATTGCTTGAGGCTCTGGTGCTGGTTATTCTCGTGGTGTTCATCTTCCTGCAGAGCTGGCGGGCCACGATCATCCCTGCCATTGCCATCGTCGTGTCGCTCATAGCCACCTTGGCGGTGATCTATGCCATCGGTTTCTCGCTGAATATGCTGACGCTCTTCGCCCTCGTGCTGGTCATCGGTACGGTGGTGGATGATGCCATCGTGGTGGTGGAGGCGGTACAGGCCAGACTGGACAAAGGTGAACGTTCGGAGGTGAGAGGCAATATCACCGAAGGGGCGATGCACGACATCACCTCGGCCCTCATCACCACGACGCTGGTGTTTATGGCCGTCTTCGTGCCCGTCTGCTTCATCAGCGGTGTCACGGGAACGTTCTATACGCAGTTCGGACTGACGATGGCTATCGCCGTGGGTATCTCGCTTTTCAATGCCCTGACGCTCTCACCGGCACTCTGCGCTATTCTGATGAGACCGGCTCAAGGCACTCATTCATCTGGCATCCTCCAGCGCTTCAATGATGGTTTCAACGCCGTCCTCAGCCGTTATCAGCGCGCTGTGGCCGTATTCATCCCCCGCCGCTGGATAGGTCTGGCGCTCGTTGTGCTGGCCGTCGGTGCTCTAGTGTGGATGATGCGCACGACGAAGACCGGTCTGGTGCCCAATGAGGATATGGGTACGGTGTTCATCAACGTACAGGCCTCGCCGGGAAGCAGTCTGCAACAGACATACCATATATTGAAAGAGGTGGAATCACGCATCGAGGACCTGCCGCAGTTGCGCATCTATTCGCTCATCGCCGGAAACTCAAACAACTTCGAGCAGTCATCGTCGAACGGTAACTTCACGTTGAAACTGAAGAAATGGGGCGAGCGTAAGGGCAAGGGCGACGATGTGCAGAGTATCGTCGATGAGATCTATCGCCGTACGGCCGACATCGCCAACGCCAAGATTCAGGTGAACACGCAGAATATGCTGCCGGGCTTCGGACGTATCAACGGCTTTGAGATGCACGTGCAGGATAAGCACGGTGGTACCATTCAGGATCTGCTCACGCAGACGAACCGCCTGATTGCTGCCCTGAACGAGCGTCCGGAGATCAGCCGTGCCTTCACCAACTTCTCGCTGAAATATCCGCAGTATCGTGTCGAGGTGGATGCCGCATTGTGCAAGCGCCACGGTGTGTCGCCCAGCGATGTACTGGCGGCACTCAGTGGTTATATCGGCGGTTCGTATGCCTCGAACCTGGTGCGATTCACCAAACTCTACCGTGTGATGGTGCAGGCATCGCCCGAGTACCGTCTTGACACGGAGTCGCTCAATAATATCTTCGTGCGGAACAATCAGGGTGAGATGTCGCCCATCGGACAGTATATCACGCTGACACGTATCTACGGCTCTGAGACGCTTTCGCGCTTTAACCTCTTCCCGTCAATACAGGTGGGCGGTACGGCTGCCGAGGGTTACAGCAGCGGACAGGCCATCGAGGCTATTCGCGAGACGGCTGCAGAAGTGCTGCCGGAGGGTTATGGCTATGAGTTCGGCGGTATGACGCGTGAGGAGGCCTCGGCACAGAACACCACCGCGCTGGTCTTCATCATCTGCATCATCTTTATTTACCTGATTCTCTGCGCCCTCTACGAGAGTCTGTTTATCCCGATGGCCGTCATCCTGAGCGTGCCCTTCGGACTGGCGGGCTCGTTCCTCTTTGCCTGGATGTGGGGACTGGAGAACAATATCTATATGCAGACGGGACTGATTATGCTTATCGGCCTGCTCTCGAAGACAGCCATCCTGCTCACGGAGTATGCTTCTACGCGTCGCCGTCAGGGAATGGGGATTGTTGAGGCAGCCCTCGATGCTGCTGCCGTACGTCTGCGACCCATCCTGATGACCTCGCTGACGATGGTCTTCGGTCTGCTGCCACTGGCGCTTGCCACAGGTGTGGGTGCCAACGGTAACCGCTCGCTGGGTGTGGGCGTCATCGGTGGTATGCTCGTCGGCACTGTGGCGCTGCTGTTCATCGTGCCCACCCTCTTTGTCATCTTCCAGAGCATAGAGGAGAGGTTCAAGAAATAAGATTTGGAAAATGTAATAACAACTTAAATAATGAATATGATTAGTGATACCATCAAGTACATCGGTGTCGATGATCTCGACATCGATCTCTTCGAGAGCCAGTATGTTGTGCCCGAGGGCATGAGTTATAACTCCTATCTGATCGACGACGACAAGATTGCCGTATTGGATACCGCCGACCGTCGCAAGGCTGACGAGTGGAAGGCGAACCTGAAGGCAGCGCTGGGCGATCGCCAGCCGGATTATCTGGTGGCCCACCACATGGAGCCCGATCACGCTGCACTCATCGCCTGGATGCTGGAGACCTATCCAAGTTTGCAGCTCGTTTGTAGTGCCCAGGCCGTGAGGATGCTGCCTAACTTCTTCGAGGGCTTCAACTTCGAGGGACGTGTCATCACCGTCAAGGAAGGCGATACCCTCTCGTTGGGCCATCATGAACTGAAGTTTATCACGGCTGCGATGGTGCATTGGCCCGAGGTGATTATGAGTTACGACAGTTTGGACAAGGTGCTGTTCTCTGCTGATGCTTTTGGAAAATTCGGTGCATTGGTCAACGAGACGGATGACTGGGCTTGTGAGGCACGCCGTTACTATTTCAACATCTGCGGCAAGTATGGCATACAGGTTCAGAGCGTTTTGAAGAAGGCGGCTGCCCTCGACATTCAGACTATCTGTCCGCTGCATGGTCCTGTGCTCAAGGGTGAGGCGTTGGCTGAGGCTGCGAAACTCTACGACACTTGGAGTAAATATGAGCCTGAGAGCGATGGTGTGCTCATTGCCTATGCCAGCATTCACGGTGGTACGGCCAAGGTGGCAGAACGTCTGGGTGAGATTCTTAGCCAGAAGGGGGCCAAGAAGGTTGTGGTCAGCGACCTGAGCCGCGAAGATATGGCAGAGGTCATCGAGGATGCTTTCCGTTATCCTACGGTTGTGGTCGCTGCGTCGAGTTACGACGGCGGCGTGTTCCCCGTGATGCACGATTTCCTTTACCATCTGCAGATCAAGAATTACCAGAAGCGTCGTTTCGCCATCATCGAGAACGGCAGTTGGGCTCCCTCCGCAGGTAAAGTGATGCGCTCGATGATAGAGGCCATGAAGGACTGCGAGATTGTGGAACCCATGATCACCATCCGCTCACGTATGAAGTCCGGCGACGAGGCCCTGCTGGAGCAGTTGGCTGACAGTCTGGTGTAAATGAAGGACTATCCTGACAGGATGTCGCCGGAGCAGGCACGGGCGTTTCGCGATGCCGTGCTGAATATCGTCAGCCAGATACCTCGCGGACGGGTGACCACTTATGGTCATATTGCCGCCTTGGCTGGCTGGCCGAGTCATTCTCGGATGGTTGGTTGCACTTTGAGATATACACCTGGGGCCGAGTCACTTCCCTGTCATCGTGTGGTCAACAAGGAAGGCCGCACTGCCCCTGGCTGGAGTCGCCAACGTCCACTTTTAGAGGCCGAAGGTGTCCGTTTCAAGCCCAATGGTCATGTGGATATGTCTCGTCATCTTTGGGATCCGCCGATGACATTGTGATATGAGATTAATGGTAATTTGTATATGAAGATTATCGTGGCGATTGATTCGTTTAAGGGTTGTCTGACATCGGCTGAGGCTAATCAGGCGGCAAGTGAGGGTATTCTTGTGAAGATGCCTGATGCAAAGGTGGTGCAAATGCCTGTCAGCGATGGTGGCGAGGGATTCCTGGAGGCATTTCAGGCAGCGATGGGCGGCTCAATCGTAGAGGTCAACGTGAAGGACCCGCTGATGCGAACGATTGTGGCGCAGTATCTGGTGCAGGACGATACAGCGGTGATAGAGATCGCCAAGGCCAGCGGACTGACGCTACTCTCGCCAGAAGAACGCAATCCGATGGTGGCTACGAGCTACGGCACAGGACAGTTGGTGGTGGATGCCGTAAGAAGAGGATGCAAGCACGTCATCGTAGGGCTTGGCGGTAGTGCCACCAGCGACTGCGGAATTGGTATGCTGCGGGCGATTATCGCAGCCTTTGCAAAGGACGGCAATTGGGATGATGTGCATGAACTGGATGATGTTCGTTTCACGATTGCAACGGATGTCACCAATCCGCTTTGTGGTGAGAATGGGGCAGCATACGTTTTTGCTCCACAAAAGTTTGCTCCACAAGGTGCGACACATGAACAGATTCTTGCCCTTGATGCTCGTGCCAAACGGTTTGCTGAGGCCTCCGCAAAGCATCTTGGCCATGATTGTCAAAACACGCCTGGGGCAGGCGCAGCAGGCGGCTTGGGCTATGCTTTTCTGCAATACATGAATGCCGAGTGTCGATCTGGCATCGACCTCCTGCTGGATACCATTCATTTCGACGACTTGCTACAAGACACCGACCTCGTAATCACCGGCGAAGGCTCTGCCGACCGTCAAACCCTGATGGGCAAGTTACCCTTTGGCATCCTCCAACGCGCCCAACGACATCACGTTCCCGTCATGCTAATAGCCGGCCGCATAGCCGACGAACAACTCCTCCTCGATGCCGGCTTCTCTCGTGTCGCCTGCATCAACCCTCCCGGCTTACCCCTCGAAATCGCCCTCCAACCTGCAACAGCAAAAGAGAATATCAAGCTTATTATTGCTCAACTTTCGTTTTCCTCCTTTTATATATAATAAGGGGAAAAGCCAAGATGACACATTCTCCTCACATGGGGACATTCCCCGCGTGCGCTTGACTACTGTGTCAACCATTTGCAATATTTCTATTCTTTTATTACATAATACGATATCATAATGATTCTTTTCTTGTTCGTGCTTATATTTATGACGCATTTTTCATTGTTGACAATAGCCTCGCCTTCAAATTTATACATCACGTCGTTATCCTCAAACGAAACAGTCTCTTCTAAGGTGACACCATATTTATCTTTTATTTCTTGGATACTCTTCACTAAATTTTCCTCAGAGTAGTTAAATGTATAAAACACCATTTCAAGTTTCTCTTGAAAGAATGTATAGTTTATCCCCTTAGTTTTTCCCGTATTACTGTATGCAACAGACCATTTGTCTTCATAATCTTTTATCCAGTTGAATTGTTTCATATAATTCTCGACATCCTCCATCGAACTTCCCCAATTAAGACAAGGAGAAAAATCTGAATCATCATCTATTACAGGATTATGAGGATCATCATCATCAAATTTGAAAGGATTATCTGTACGGTCAGCATTAGACACTCTTCTCAATAAAACATTTGCTGTTTGTCCCAATAGTTCTATGTCGAAATTGAACCATTCATCATTAAGTTCCCATATTTTAATCTTAAAATAAACGAGGTAATCTTCAGAGTCAGACAATGCATACGGGCCACCCTTTTTCCAAACAGCGAACTCATCCACTTTGTCATAAACCCTTCCGTTAGAACAAATCTGGATTTTATCTCCTGGCAGCAAGTCAGAAATAGTATTATCCCATTCGGTCATTCCGTTTATAGATACAAATTCCCATTCTCCCACAGGTGATGCAAATTCATCATCCGGTTCACAGCTAAACACCATGGCATTTATTCCTTCGCTATAAGATGTACTTGAACCATCGACAGACTTTAGGACAAATGAGTCATCTGAATTAAATTCAATATGACTAATATTATCCCAATCTATATGCTGAACGGAACCATTATTACCGACTATATCGATTGTCCGTTTCTGCGCATTCATGTTGATTGATGCGCATAATAGAGCCAAACATAAAAGAAAATTTCTCATCATTTTGTAAACTTTATAGACTTGTTATTTACCTTTAAAACATATATGCCGTTTGCATATCCGCTCAAATCAAGTGTTAGAGAGCTTCCGGCAGAACGACATGAGGAAAGCATAATACCATTTGCGGAATAAAGAATAATGGTATCTCCTGACTTAATTCCATCTATTCTTACTTGATTTCCTACTTCGCTTTTCAATATAAAATATTCTGGCAGGCATATTCTCTTTATACCTGCAGGATCCTCAAACTTGACAATAGTATCATCCATTCTAGACATAATGGATGAGTTGTCATCAAAGGTAATTCTAAGATAGATACCCTCTGCCTCAATCTTATACGGGGCTTTCTCAACTACATTATTATTAATTGTGATTGTTGTTTTGGCAAAGCAAATAGATAGAGAAAAAATGCTAAGCCACATTAATATAAAATATCTTCTGACCATAATAATTGTATATTAAAGTTTCTATTTGAACAAAACATAAGAGCATAATATATTTTTGATGTGTCATTTGCCACTATCAGCCTAACTGATATGTTTTGATTTCTGTGTTTGAAAGTAGTATCCAATGCCACTGTAGTGTATTTAATGATTTTACTGTCTTTTGGCCTAGACTGAGCCTGAGCGTTTAACACAAAACAAATAATACAGATACGAGAATAATTAAAACTCTACTACTTTTGCTAGTCATATTCGTAATTATTCAAATTAAACATATATTTCATACCATGGGTTATACTCTTTGTTTTTTATTGATAGGGCGCAAAAGGAACAGGCGCCTTTTCGCCCATAGCATCACGTTTCCTTCCTTCAAGACCCTACCAGTTCCCATTTTCCCACTATCTGCAAGGACACAAATGGTCCTGACTTTTTACTTCTGTTCCTCTGTTAATATCATATCTACTATCAACTTGATATCATCTTCATTAACTTGATAGTCATGATTAACATCTGCGGAAAATTTGTCGAATTTCTCTGAGGGAGTATTCATGATATAGTTGACGATCTCCACAATATCAGCGACATCTACATTTTTGTCACCATTAGCATCACCCAGCATATGACCTATAATATTCTTGAAGTTCTTCCAAGGCTCCACAGAGCGGTATACTTCAATGTTTGGTTCTAGCACATGGAGAAGTATATTTTCGGGATGAGAGGACGAGAATGCTTATGGATTCGTATACAATCCTTCGCCGTTCGATGATTCGACAGACAACTTTTCTGCCAAACAATAGACTTCCTCAAGATTGGCACAGCCAGAAAAAGCGAGACTACCGATATTTGTGACGCTGTTAGGGATTATGACGGATTGAAGGCTTTTGCAATCATTGAAAGCACTTTGGCCTATTGAAGTTACGCTGTTGGGAATAGCAATGGATATCAGGCCATAGCAATCATAGAAAGTTCGATCGCTGATAGAGGTTAAGCCATTACCAAGCTCTACAGAAGTCAGAGTCTTGCAAAGAGCGAAAGCCGAATTGCCAAGATTGGTGACGCTGCTCGGAATGGTAATAGAAGTCAATTTGCTACAACCGTAAAAAGCACTGC
>JAFRQC010000066.1 GCA_017428805.1 Prevotella sp.
TCTGTTGCAAGTTCAATTGTAAATCTTTAAACTCTTCTTTTGTCATGATACAATAACAGTTGTAGTTATGTGCACTATTGCGCTTGCAAAGGTACAACGAAACTACAACTGCTACAACGTGTATTTCTACGAATGCTTACTTTCCAGAGGCTTTCTTTTTTGATCAGTTTTAATTTCAAATTGTTGATTTTTACTCAAATCAACATTTTTTGCCATTTCTCATTATTTATTTTATTGACTATTTTCTTGATATTATGCGTCACTGAAAGATCAACGCTCAGCTTTTGACTATAGGCGAACGGTCTTTTGGCTATAACCTTTAGACGAACCAAGCACAAGCGTAAATTCTTTTGGACTGAGACTGAGGCTACTATCTCCGCCTCCAAAAGGGCGGTACAGTAACGGCATAGCATCGGCATAGTTTTACGCAAACATAGCCGCCCGCAACAGATTGTAAATCAATGGTTTAATTACAAAGGCATCACGGGCGGCAATGTTTTATAAATTTTTAGGGGTTCAGCGTCAATTTGGGTGACAAATAGTTCTTACAATTGTTAACTATATATCTGATAATCAACACATTAGTTAACATTATAAAGTTGTAGATGTGCGTATTTTTTTGTATCTTTGTATGTGCGAAAAAGAACAAAAAAGCGCCCATCTACAGGGTGCAAAGATACAAAGAAATCTGGACTCTCGCAAGTAATTGGCCAGATAAAATCACGTGTGAAGGAAATACGTCGGCAGATACCACAAGTGGCACAAGGCAATGGTGGCAAAGAAGGCAGCAGTCCATCGGCGCAGACGCACCGGCGGCGTAATGTCAGGGGCAATGCCATTACTCCGACGAAACAGCAGATAGCAACAAGCGTTCAAACACAGCATTGCCACTGATGCATAAAACATTAAAAAAATCTCTTCCTGGATCTGATCATGCATGCTTGATTATCTTTTGCGTGCAAAAGTACTACATTTTAATCTCCTTGCCACGGCAGAAGCGGTGCATTATCTGGCGGTCATCCCCAAGATAGATGTACCGCTCTAAGCGTTCTAAGAGTGTGTAGTTGTCGTGATTCAGGTCGCGGTCGTCGATGACGAGGGCATCGAACTCATACCCTGGTTCGAAGCTTCCCACGCGGCCGAAGAAACTGCCTCCTGACTTCGTGGCAATCCAGAAAGCCTCGGACAGGCTGAGAAACGGCCGCTCGTGATTCTGCTGATAGTGCATCTTGCTCACCTGGATAGCATAGACCATCATGCGGAAGATGTTCAGGTCGTGGCCGCCGCTGATGTCACTGCCGAGACCGACGGGCAGCCCTTCGTCGAGGAACCGACGGACGGGGGCCATGCCTGAAGCCACGTTGAAGTTCGACGTAGGACAGTGGGCCACCATCACACCACGTCGTTTCATCAGTTCCAGTTCCTCGCCATCGGTCCACACGCAATGGGCCATCACAGTGGGCGTCTGTCCGAAGAGGCCGTAACGGTCGTAGGCATCGCCGTAGCAGGTACTGTCAGGCTCCAACGTCTTGACAAGGGCGATCTCGTCTTTGTTCTCAGAGAGGTGCGACTGCACTGGCAACTGGTATTTGTCAGCCAGCCGGCCACAGGCACGGAGCATCTCCGGCGAACAGGAAGGGATGAAGCGGGGGGTGACGATGGGGCGGACGAGAGGAGTCAGGAGACAGGAGTCAGGAGACAGTAGTGAAGAATTTGCTTCCGCAATTAAGGATTCTTGACCTTGGGTGTAGGCTTCGACCGATTCGGAGAGTCCTTCGGGACAGTTGCGGTTCATAGCCACCTTGCCCACCAGCGCGCCCATGCCTGACTCCTGGAAGAGTTGCATCAGCAGACGGGTGCTCTCAGTATGGATCGTTGCGAAGACACAGGCCCGCATGGTGCCGAAACGCCAGAGGTCGCGGACAAAGCGGCGATACATCCGCCCGGCATAGTCCAGACTGGCAAATTTCATTTCCTCGGGGAAGGTGTAGTTCTGGAGCCAGGGCAGCAGTTCGAGATCCATCGCGATGCCCTGATTACGATACTGCGGAGCATGCACGTGCAGGTCGTTCATGGCGGGGATCAGCAGACAGTCGCCGAAATCGATGACTTCTGCATCCTGACTGTCTAATGATGCCAGATCCGAAGCCACGCCCGTCACAAGACCGTCGGCATCGACGGCGACATATCCGTTTTCCAGCACTTCGAAACGGCTCTGCTCCTTGGTATAAAGGATATGGGCCTTGTAGATCTTCTTCATCGCAGATATTTGTAATAGTACCAGTAGGTGCCGTGATACTGGTCCTCTACCCTGCCCTGCCGCTCCGTGGCATTGGGGAAGCGCGACTCCAGTTCCTGCAGGTTGCGCCAGTCTTCGTCGGTGACGGCGTGATGATAGACCACCACGGGGTTGGAACGGGAATGGGTGTAGAGCACGAGCGCCTCGCGGTAGTGTTTCGGCAGATGGTCGTCGAGGGGATAGTATTTGCCGATCTCACGGGCGAAATGGTCTATCTGACGGTCGATGAGCAAGCCGCAGAGCTTGTAGTCTACCACCTGCCGCGGCACGATGCTGTCCCGGCGCTCCAGCAGATCGAGGAAGTGCATGGGCGTCATAGCTTCTGCGGGCCGACCGCCGAGGAACTTATAGAGGCTGTCTTCGGGACAGTAGTACATCCGCGTGCGTCCGCTGGTGGTCAGCATCTGCTCCACGTTGGCCGAGATGGGATATTCAAACAGCTTCTCGCCCAGGGCGTTCTGCCGAGCCAGGGCATACATGCGCAGCATGAGCAGGTTGGCATCGCTCTCCAACGATTCTTTGCCCACCTCGAGGGCCTTCTGGTATTTGCCGTCGGCCAGCAGCGTCTCGGTCTGCATGCGGTAGTGATAGACGGCATTGGTGTTGCCTATCCAAGCCACGCAGATGATCTGCACAGCCATCATCAGGGCATTGATCCACATGGGGCGCGAGAAGAGCGAGTAGTCGCGGTCGGACTCCACCTCCTGTGCGAGTTTAGCGATCCAGGCGACGGCTCCCCACACCAACAGCACCAGCACGGGCAGCACCCAGATCCACAGGCTCACACCGTCGCCGCTTTCTATCTGCTGACTGACCTCAGAGACGAGGGCCAGCAGCATCATCGAGGGGACATAGGTGAGTGCGTGCGACCGCTTCTTCAGTTTGAAGAAACCATTGATCACCAACTGCACCAGCATCAGCACGCCGGTGATGATGAGCGTGCCCAAGACGGGATTGTACTGTGTCAGCCCGCCGCTGAGCACGTGCTGTGTCATAGCCAGCTGGTCTGCCTGGAAGAAGAAGAGCCAGCAGAAGGAGAACAAGAGAAAAACGATAGCACACATCACACGGATGGTGACGGTGCTACCGTTTATCAAGGGATGGTTGTAGTTCATTGAACTTTGAACTTTATGATTACACCTTGCGGAGGACGACGGCGGAGCGGGCGGGGATGTAGAGTTTCAGCCACTCCTTGCGGTCATTGACATACAACGGGTCGAAGTTCGTGTAGTGCGTCATCGAGTCGTCAGCGAAGCCGTTGCCGCCGAAGTCCTTCGAGTCGGTGTTCAGCACCACCTCGTATGAGCCCGTGGGCACGAGGAAGCCGTAGTCGGTGTAAGAGCGTGTCGGCGAGAAGTTGAACACGAAGACGAGGTCGCCGCGCATGAAGCAGAGCACCTGGTCGCCATCGTCGTGCCAGATCTCGGTGACGGGCGTGTCCTGGAAGTTCTTCTGCGACTTGATGACCTTCAGCATCTCACGGTCGAAGTCACCGAGCCAGTGGTAGCAGAGATCCTTGTTATCGACGAGGTTCCACTGACGGCGGGCGTACTTGTATGACCAGCCGTTACCCTCACGCGGGAAGTCGATCCACTCGGGATGGCCGAACTCATTACCCATGAAGTTCAGGTAGCCGCCGTTGATGGCCGCAGCGGTCACCAGTCGGATCATCTTGTGCATGGCGATACCGCGCTGGGCCATATCGTTGACATCCTTCTTGGCGAAGTGCCAGTACATATCGGCGTCGATAAGGCGGAAGATGATGGTCTTGTCGCCCACGAGTGCTTGGTCGTGCGACTCGCAGTATGAGATAGTCTTCTCGTCGGGACGACGGTTCTTGACCTCCCAGAAGATGGAGCACACGTTGATGTCCTCATCGCGTACCTCTTTAATAGTCTTGATCCAGTAGTCGGGGATGTTCATGGCCATACGGTAGTCGAAGCCGTAGCCGCCGTCCTCGAACTTCGCAGCGAGTCCGGGCATACCGGATACTTCCTCGGCGATGGTGATGGCGTTGGGGTTCACCTCGTGGATGAGCTTGTTGGCGAGCGTCAGGTAGCAGATGGCATTGTCGTCCTCGTGACCGTTGAAGTAGTCGCCGTAGCCGCCGAAGGCCTCTCCCAGTCCGTGTGAGTAGTAGAGCATCGAGGTGACACCGTCGAAACGGAAGCCGTCGAAGTGGTATTCCTCGAGCCAGTACTTACAGTTGGAGAGCAGGAAGTGGAGCACGTCGTCCTTGCCGTAGTCGAAGCAGAGCGAGTCCCAGGCGGGATGCTCGTGACGGTCGCCGGGATAGAAGAACTGGTTCGGGTCGCCACAGAGGTTGCCGAGTCCTTCCACCTCGTTCTTCACGGCGTGGGAGTGTACGATATCCATAATGACGGCGATGCCCTTCTGATGGGCGGTGTCGATGAGTTCCTTCAGTTCCTCGGGCGTGCCGAAACGGCTGGAGGGAGCGAAGAACGACGACACGTGGTAGCCGAAGGAGCCGTAGTAGGGATGCTCCTGAATGGCCATCACCTGGATGCAGTTGTAGCCGTCCTTGATGACGCGCGGCAGCACGTTGTCCTTGAACTCGGTATAGGTGCCCACCTTCTCGGCATCCTGTCCCATACCCACGTGGCACTCGTAGATGAGCAGCGGGTTCTTCTTGGGCTTGAAGGTCTTCTTCTTGAACACGTAGGGCTTCTCGGGGTTCCACACCTGGGCAGAGAAGATCTTCGTCTGATCGTCCTGCACCACACGCTGGCACCAGGCGGGGATGCGCTCGCCCTCACCGCCGTTCCACTTCACCTTCATCTTATAGAGCTGGCCGTGCTTCAGGGCTTTCTCCGAGAGCTTCAGCTCCCAGTTGTCCGTACCGGCGATGCGCTTGCAGCGGTATTTATCGTTCTCCTGCCAGTTGTTGAAGTCACCGATCAGGTAGATGTCGGTGGCGTTGGGCGCCCACTCACGGAACACCCAGCCCTTCGGCAGTTTGTGGAGGCCGAAGTAGAGATGACCGGTGGCGAAGTCGGAGAGTTTCTTCTTGCCGTTCTGCGTCAGCTGGTTGATCTTCCACACGGCGTGGTCGTGACGTCCGCGGATGGCGTCCTCAAAGGGTTCCAGCCAACCGTCGTTACGCACCAGTCCGATATGCGGATTCTCGGGAGTTTGGGCTTTGAGCTTTGGGCTTTGAGCTTTGGGCTTTGACTTTGCCGCAGTTTTCTTGACGGCAGTTTTCTTCGGGGCTACAGCTTTCTTCGGGGCAGCCTTCTTTGCGGGAGTTTCTTTCTTCGTTGCCATAGATATATTTACGATTTATTGTACTTTCACTTTGAAGATGGCTTTTTTGATCTCGGGTTCATCGATGATGCAGGGAGCGTGACCGTCCTCGGGGAAGAAGATGGCCATCAGACCGGGATCGAGCGTCACATAGTCCTGAGCCTTCGTGTCGCCATACTTCGTGATGTCCTTCTCTTCGTTATACTCGAAGGGAGGGAGATCGCTGAGCGGTGTGTAGCCGAAGGTCTCGGCACAGGAAATGGGGATCTGGATGTCGATCATCTTAATGTGGGTTTCCAGGAAAGCGGTGTCCTTCGTGCGCTGCTTGGCTACCTGCAGGTTCAGGAAGACATCATCCCCCTTGATGGAATACTTGCCGGGCTCCAGCGTCTGGAGATCGTTGGCTTTGAGGAATGCGACTACGTCGGCAAACAGCGGATTCAGTTCCACGTAGTCACTCAACTTGTCAATCGTGTCAATAATCATAAGCTTTTTATTTAATTGTCAATTATCAATTGTCCATTATCAATTCACCGACCGGTGTCCTCTGGTGTAGGTGCCTTGGCGGATGATGCGGCCGTTACGGTCTTTCTCGACGAACTTCCCATCGCGCACATCGTCGGCGTAAGTACCTTCGAAACGGTTACCGTCCTTGTCCTCCTCGATGGCAGGACCGTTGCGCTTGCCGTCCTTCATATGGCCTTTGAACTTCGAACCGTCGGCAAAGCGCATAATGCACTCGCCGTTGGTCTTGCCGTTACGGAAGATACCTTCCACCGTGTCACCGTTCTTCTTCGTCAGCTTGCCACGGCCGTCCTGTTTGTCGGCACGCCACTGACCCGTGTACATATCGCCGTTCTTCCAGATGAACGTGCCCTGGCCCTGCTTGTCGCCGTTCACGAACGAGCCGGAGTAGCGGTCGCCGTTGGCATAGCTGAAGATGCCCGATCCCGTGCGGTTGCCGTTCACGTAGTCACCCTCATACACGTCGCCGTTCTGGAACTTGTAGATGCCCCGTCCGTTCATCTCGTCGTGGGCCCATTGCCCGGTGTATGTGTCACCGTCGGCATAGCGGAAGGTGCCCTTGCCCGAGCGCATATTGTCCTTCCATTCTCCCTTATACGAAGAGCCGTCGCCCCAGTCGAATGTGCCCTGCCCCTGCTTCTTGTCGTTCAGCCAGTCACCGTCGTAATAGGCACCGCCGGCGAACGTATAACGGCCCTTGCCCGAACGCATGTCCTTGAACCACGCGCCGTCATATTTGTCGCCGTTAAAGTAGTACATGACGCCGTGTCCGTGCTGGTAGTCGCGGAACCACAGGCCTTCGTAGCGGTTGTTGTTGGCGAAGTAGTAGATACCCTGACCGTGCTGCTGGTCCTGGAACCATTCGCCCTCGTATTTCTCGCCGTCCTTGAAGACGTATGTGCCGTAACCCTGGCGCTTACCCTTTTCGTACTCGCCTTCGTACACGTTACCATTCTTATATACTGTGCGGCCCTTGCCGTGGGGCTTACCCGCCTGTATCTCTCCGTTGTAGTCTCCCCCGTCCTTGGTCGTCGTCGTGCCGAGCGTAATCTTCTGGGCGCCAACGGGCATCAGGAGCATGAGGGCCATGATTGTGATGATATATCGTTTGGTTGTCATTGAGTAGTCATTTGAAAATCTTTGCAAATGTAGTAATAATTTTGCAGCCGCCCAAACTTTTCCATATAATTTAACGATAAAATGCAGATTTTTGATTACCTTTGCAACCAGAAAGAGAAAATACAAATTTTAAAATGAAGTTCATAGCCGTTATTCCCGCCCGCTACGCCTCGACGCGCTTCCCGGGCAAGCCGCTGGCCGTGCTCGGCGGCAAGACAGTCATCCAGAGAGTCTACGAACAGGCCGTCAGCGTACTGCCCGAGGCCTATGTCGCCACCGACGACGAGCGCATCTTCCAGGCCGTTGAAGCCTTCGGTGGACGTGCCGTCATGACGCGTGCCGACCACAAAAGTGGAACAGACCGCATAGAGGAGGCTGTGGAGGAAATAGAGGAAAGTGGAAAGTGGAAGGCAGAAGGAGAAGACTTGGTGGTAATCAATATCCAGGGCGACGAACCCTTCATCCAACCTTCGCAGATCGAGACGCTCATGCACCTCTTCGACGACCCTGCCACTCAGATCGGCACCCTCGGCAAGCGCTTCGAGACCATCGACGCCGTGCGCAACCCCAACTCGCCGAAGATCGTCACAGACCGTCGCGGCTTCGCCCTCTACTTCAGCCGAAGCGTCATACCATATATAAGAGGTATAGAGGCCGACGAGTGGCTCACCCACTACCCTTTCCTCAAGCATCTGGGCATCTACGCCTACCGTCGTGAAGTGCTCGCCGAGGTCACACGTCTGCCGCAAAGTGCCCTGGAGAAGGCCGAGAGTCTTGAACAGCTCCGCTGGCTCGAAAACGGCTACCGCATCCGTGTGGGCATCACCGACGTCGAGACCGTCGGCATCGACACCCCCGAGGACCTCGCCCGGGCTGAGGCGTTCTTAAATAGATGAAATGAAAATCCCCACCGAATATTGGCGGGAATTCTCATTATATTAGAGGCGAGAGGCTTTAGAGGCTGAGGCTCTTCTTGATGGCCTCGATGCGCTCCTCGGCAGCCTTGCTGCACTTGTCGTAGTCGGCAGCACCCTTGAAGGCGGCATCCTTGATCTCGCAGTAGAACTTGATCTTCGGCTCTGTGCCCGAAGGACGTACGGAAATCTTCGTGCCGTCGGCGCAGAACCACTGGAGCACGTTGGCCGTGGTGGGCATGTTCAACTTCTCCACGCTGCCGTCGGCCTTCTTGCCTTCCAGCGTCTGATAGTCCTTCCAGAGCACGATGGGCTCGCCACCCAGTTCCTTCGGAGGATTGGCACGGAAGTCGACCATCATCTGCTTGATCTCATCGGCACCGCTCTTGCCAGGCTTCACCACGTTGATGGTGCTCTCCTTCGAGAAGCCGTACTCAGCGTAAATGTTCATGAGCAGGTCGTAAAGCGTCATGCCGTTGTCCTTGGCCCAGGCTGCAATCTCGCAGATGAGACAGATAGATGCGGGGGAGTCCTTATCGCGAACCTTGTCGAACGGCAGGAATCCGAACGACTCCTCACCACCACCGATGTACTTCTGCTTGCCCTCGGAAATGCGGATCTCGTTGGCAATCCACTTGAAGCCCGTGTAGCAGTCGCGCAGCTCAACACCGTTCTTCTTGGCAATCTCAGCAATCTCCTCGGTGGTGACGATGGTCTTCACGAGGAACTCGTTGCCCTTCAGCTGGCCGAGTTTCTTCTTGTTGGCGATGATGTACCAGCAGAACATCATGCAGGTCTGGTTGCCGTTGAGGATCTCCCATTCGCCCTTCGAGTTGCGGCAGACGATGGCGAGACGGTCTGCATCGGGATCGGAAGCAATGACGAGGTCGGCATTGAGCTTCGTACCGAGTTTCATA
This sequence comes from Prevotella sp., assembly GCA_017428805.1. The sequence continues at coordinate 9,039 of JAFRQC010000066.1, forward strand.
CCGAGTGTCATAGCCTCAGCATTCTCAGGATTGGGCGAAACGACAGTGGGGAAGTTACCGTCGATCTCCATCTGTTCGCGGACGACGTGGATGTTCTGGAAGCCCCAAGAACGCAGGGCCTCGGGGATGATGACGCGGCCTGTACCGTGCATCGGAGAGTAAACAATGTTGAGGTCTTTCTGACGCAGGATGACATCCTGATCGACCATAGCCTCCTTGACGGCCTGCAGGTAGTCCCAGTCCATCTCACCACCGATGATCTCGATGAGGTCGTAGTTGGGCTCGAACTTCACCTGATCGATAGTCACCTTGTTCACTTCCTCGATGATGCCTACATCGTGCGGAGCAAGCACCTGGGCACCGTCGTCCCAGTAAGCCTTGTAACCATTGTACTCGCGGGGGTTGTGAGAGGCGGTGACGTTGACACCTGCCTGTGCTCCCAACTGACGGATGGCGAAGGAGATCTCCGGTGTGGGACGGAGGCTCTCGAAGAGGTAAGCCTTAATGCCGTTGGCGGAGAAGATGGCTGCCACGGACTCTGCGAACATACGTCCGTTGTTGCGGCAGTCGTGACCTACGACGACAGCGAGATCCTTACGGCCGGGGAAGGCCTTGAGGATGTAGTTGGCGAAGCCCTGTGTGGCCATACCTACGATGTACTTGTTCATACGGTTGGTACCGGCACCCATAATACCACGGAGTCCACCTGTACCAAACTCGAGGTTCTGATAGAAGGCGTCGATGAGGGCGGTCTTGTCCTCTGCGTCGAGCATTGCCTGAACTTCTTTACGTGTCTCCTCATCAAAGGCGGGAGAGAGCCATTCTTTTGCCCGTGCGGTGCACTGAGCGATCAACTGTGCATTGTCTGCCATAATCAATAATCTTTATGTTTTAGACGTTAATAATACTTCTAATCCACAAAGATAAGCATTTTTTCTTTACGGTTTATAGTTTAAGGTTTACAGATGATTACTTTTATAATTAATTAACAAGAAATGGCTCATTTCTGAGCTTGAACAAATTATTTCCCCCCCTGAGTAGGGGGAGCCAGAGGGGGTCTGATCCGCCTCATACCGGGCGTTTGCTCAGACCACCCCTAACCCCTCCTACTCAGGAGGGGAAGAAGTTACTTCTTGAGCAGGCGATCGATCTCATCGAACTGTTTGCCGAGGTTCAGATTGAAGTAGATGCGATAGAGGGCAGGACCCCATTTTTCCTTCATCTCAGGAGCCAACTGACGGTAGGTCTCCATATAGGACTGCGCCTGCTGGTACAGTTTGCGGATCTGTTTCTTCTGGCGACGGGAGTCCATACCGAGGATGATGTTCAGACAGGCGGTGCCGGCATTGTAGTAGGCATCGGCCATCTGGTCGTTAAGGACGATGAGACGGTTGCTGATGTCGAGACTCTCGGCATTACGTCCGAGGTTGAGGAGCATCGTGGACTTGGCGAAAAGGTAGAGTTCGCTGAGGGAGTCGGTCTTCAAGGCCTCATCCACGACCATCAGTCCCTGTTCGTAGTTACCCTTGGCGGTATAGGCATCCATCAGACGGGGGAAGAAATAGGCTGACTTGGGATAGAAGGCAAATCCCTCCCAGAGGATTTCGGCATAGCGCTGCTTGTCACCCAGACGGTTCCAAGCCTCAGCCACGAACTGGAGGGTGTAATCGAGTTTGCTGGTGTCTCGACGGGCGAGTTCGGAGTGACGGAGGGTGAGCACAGGGTCGTTCATACGATAACCGCAGTAGGTAGCCCAGTAAGCAGCCTCACCCATACGCGTGTCGCTGTTCATCAAATCGTGGTCTTTGAAGAGCGGCTGACGGTCACAGTCGATATAGGTCTCGAAGAAGTCATAGGCCGTCAGGAAGTCACCTTTGCGCAGATGGTAGGCTCCGCCGAAGAAGAGGTTTGGACGGTAGCCGAGCAGGCGCTGGGAGTTGTCCTTGCGGTAGTCAGGATCCACCCTACCCTTTTTGTCGGGCAAAGCATCGACGGAGTCAAGACGCTCTGCGATGGTGAAGATGCGACGGTTGAGGGTGAAGAGATTCAGCGTGTCGATGTCCTGATGTTTGTACATCCGTTCGTTGAGTTCCTGGTATTGTTTCTCCACGGCCTGTAGCAAGAGGTTGTAGATGCGGGGATTCTGCTGGTTGACGGAGTCCTGCAGGAGCTTGGTCATCAACTGTTCTGCCTTGTCGAAGTTCTTGCCACTGCGCAGATAATTCTCCGCCTCGGCCATCTGACGTTTTTGGGCAAAGGCAGAAGAAGTGAAAAGGTGGAAAGGTGAAAAGGTGAAAAATAGCAGCAGGGCTGTAAGTCGAGCGTGATGTGTTATCCAGTGTGTCATTGTGTCTTTATAATATAATAATGTGTCTAGTCGATTTGTTGAAGTGTTTCATAGATGCGTTGTACGGGGAGACCCATCACGTTGTAGTAACTGCCGTGAAGACCTGTGACGCCGATGTAGCCTATCCATTCCTGAATGCCGTAAGCGCCAGCCTTGTCGAAGGGCTTATAGTGGGTGATGTAATAGTGGATCTCGTCGTCGGAGAGTGGTTTGAAGGTGACATCGGTGGTGACAGCAAAACGGCGTTCCGTCTCACGGGTGAGTATACAGACACCGGTAGTGACCTGATGGGTACGTCCGCTGATGAGCCGCAACATCCGTGCGGCATCTTCCTCATCGACGGGTTTGCCAAGGATCTCGTCGCCAACGATGACCACAGTGTCGGCAGTAATTACGAGTTCGTCGTCAGCAAGGGAAGCACGATAGGCATCAGCCTTCTTGCCTGCGATGTAAAGTGCCACCTCAGACACAGGCAGATTGTCAGGATAACTCTCGTCGATATCCTGCAGCACCCGCACCTCGAAGGGCAGACCGAGACCTGCCAACAACTCTTTACGACGCGGCGAATTACTCGCCAGAATCAACTTCTTAACCACGGATTCTTATTTTTGACCACGAATTTCACGAATTACACGAATTAATTTACCAGCCGAAGGCTTTGGCGTTCATCACCCATTTGCCCTGGGCACGGAGCGTCTGCTCGATGACATCACGACCACAGCCGTAGCCACCCTTGCGGTCACTGACGTAGATGGAAGCCTCCTTGATCTCCGGACAGGCATCCTTGGGACAGACAGGACAGCCTACGCGACGCATAATCTCCAGATCGGGGATGTCATCGCCCATATACATCACCTCCTCATCCGTGAGGCCATATTTTGCCAGAAACTGGTCATAGGTCTGAATCTTCACGGCACAGGCGATGTAGATATCCTCCACACCCAGTCCCTCATAACGGTGACGCACGCTTTCAACCTTGGCTCCCGTCATAATGGCGATGCGCAGTCCGAGCTTCATCGCCAGCTGAATGGCATAACCGTCCTTGATATTCACCGTCCGCTGGGGTACGCCGTCATTGCCCATCGTGATGGTCTCTGCACTCAGCACCCCGTCGATATCGAAGATGATGGCCTTGATTTTATTCAAATCGTAATTAATCATATCTACAGACTCCTGTCTCCTGACTCCTTAAAACTTATTCAGATGTACATTCTCCCACTTGAGTTTGTCCTCTGATTGAGGCTTGCGCTCATCAGCCCAATGGCCGATGGCGAGAATGCAGAGACAAGAGAAATTCTCAGGGATGTCAAGGACGCCACGGATGACGGTATCTGCAGAAGTTCCGTCGTCGAGACCACGGCCACGCATCTGGATCCAGCAGGAACCCAGTCCGAGGTCTTGGGCCTGATACTGCATAGAGATGGCGGCAATGGAACCGTCTTCCACCCAACAGTCGTTCTGCACCGGATCACCCAGCACGACAATGGCTACGGGAGCATCCTTGAGAAACTGCGAACCGAGGTTCTTCGCATCGGCGAGTTTCTCGAGGTCGAGCTTGTCATCTACGACGACGAACTGCCAGGCACGCTGGCTCTTTGAGGTGGGCGACATAAGGGCTGCACGCAGGATGAGTTTCATATCCTCTGCGTCGATTTCCTCGTCAGTAAACTTCCTATGGCTGCGGCGCTGCTGCGCCAGGTCTTTGAATGATGTCATATCAGATTTTGTTATTAATTCGCTGCAAAGTTAGTGAAAAGTTAAGAATTAAGAGTTAAGAATTAAGAAAAAATAGAGAGCTGTAGCAAATTTTTCACTTTTCACTCTTCACTTTTCACTTTTTATCGTATCTTTGCAGTATGAACGAACTGAAGACCACCATATATCGGAAGACCGAAGATCTGCCGCCGCTGAAGGATGCGAACTTCTTTCACAGCACGCGGCTCTTCAAGATGACGAGGGAGACACCTCGTCAGAAGCCGTATATGGTGGTGGTCACGAATGAGCAGGGCGAGGTGGTGAGCCATATGCTGGGCATCGTGCGCTTCCGTACGTTCCTCTTCCCCCTACTCGTCCACTGCCGCGTGCTGGGCGAAGGTGAGTATTACAACGACGACCAGTATCCGCGCGACCAGCTCTTCGGTCTGATGCTCGAGGCACTGACAAAGGCACTGAGCAACCGTACGTCCTATCTGGAGGTGAGTAACCTGAGCCAGAAGATGACGGGTTACAAGCAACTGAAACAGCAGCACTTCTTCCCCGTACACTGGATGAGCATCCACAACTCTCTGCACCGTCACGCCCCTGAGGAGCGCATCAGTGAGAAACTACAGAAACGTATCGACAACGCCCGTCAGAAAGGTGTGACCACCAATGAAGTACAGACGGAGGAAGACTTCAAGGCCTTCTCAAAGCTGTTGCGGAAACATAACTTCTGGAAACCGAAGCGCTATATCCCCGACGATCAGTTTTTCAGGAACATTATGAGCGAAGAAGACGGACGGCTATTCGTGACAAAGTATCACCAGCGCGTCATCGGCTGTTCAGCCATCGTATATAGTGAAGGGAATGCGTATCTCTGGTATTCGGCTTTCCGACGGAAATCATATATCCACGTACATCCTGACGTGATGACTATCTGGGACACGATGCAGGACTGTTATCAAAGGGGTTGTGACCATATGTGCTTTATGGACGTGGGCCTGCCGTTCCAGAAGAATCCTTTCCGCGAGTTTATCCTGCGTTTCGGCGGCAAGGAACAGAGCACCTTCCGTTGGTTCCGTTTCGGCATCCGTTGGATTAACCGCTTCCTCACCTGGCTGTATAGAGAATAAGGGTGCTCAGACCACCCCGCCTAAAGGCGCCCCTCCTACTCAGGAGGGGAAAAAATTACTCTTTTCCCTGCATTACTTTTTCGAGTTCGTAGGTATTGGCATTCATATCCACCTTGCGCTCCTGAGGGATCTCAGGAATGGTATAGATACCCTTACCATCATCGGCAAAGGGATCTTCGCCGTCATCTGTCGGAGGTGCCACAGGGTCTTTCTCTGGCGTGATGAACTCTATCAACGACGAGGAGTCAGCCACTTCTTCCAGATAACGCTCATAACGGTCTTCGGCAGTCTGCTTACAGCCAAACATCACGGCCAGGGTCAGAGCCATTGTCATAATCGTTAGTCGTCTCATATCATTTTTAGGTTTTTATATTCTTTCCACTTGCTTCACGCCTCTCACGGTGCGCAGCTTCTTCAACAGCGCTTCCAAACGTGAGGTATCTTCGAGCATCACGACAAGGTTGCCACTGAACAAGCCGTCGTGGGAGTCGATGTTGATACTGCGCAGCACGAGCTTCTCGTCTTTCGAGATAATGCTCGTCAGATTGTTCACGATGCCGATATCATCATTGCCCACCACACGGAGGGTGATGGAATACTGCGACGAACCCTTGCCACTCCAACGGGCCTTCACCACACGATAGCCGTAACGGCGTCTGAGTTCAGGGGCATTGGGACAGTCTATGCGATGTATCTTGATGCCGCCGCTGATGGTGACGAAACCGAAGATCGGATCGCCATAGATGGGCGAGCAACAGCGTGCCAGCTGATAGTCGAGGCCTTTGAGGTTACGGTCGATGACCAGCACATCATCAGAGATCGTCGTGTTGAGACCGGCAATCTTCGACTCGTCGAGCTCGAACTCCGAGGCAGAACGTGCCACATTATCACCCGTGACGGTCTTCTCGCCCTCACGTACCTCTATATATTTATCTACGACGGCATTGGCATCGATCAGTCCGTCGGCAATCTGCTTGTAGAAGTCACTTACCTCCTTGAAGCCCATCTTCCTGATGACGTGGAACATCACCGACTCCTCCTGTTCAATCTTGCGGTTCTTGAACTTACGCTCCAGCATCTCCTTGGCGAAGAGACCATCACGCTGCTGCGTTTCCTTCAGCGCCAGACGGATCTTCGACTTGGCTCGAGACGTCTTAACAATCGAAAGCCACTCCTGACGGGGTTTTTGTGTCGACGATGTGAGGATCTCCACCTGGTCGCCGCTCTTCAGCAGATAACGGATGGAGACCACACGGCCGTTGATGCGGCCACCCGTACATTGATTGCCAATCTTGGAGTGGACATGGTAGGCAAAGTCGAGGACCGTCGCACCCACAGGGAACTTATAGAGATCGCCCTTGGGAGTAAACACGAACACCTCGTCTTCATAGAGATCCATCTTGAACTGGTCCATCGCCTCCAGACCGTCGGCATGCTCCAGCATCGAGCGGACACCGGCGAGCCAGTCGTCGAGTCCTGCTTCTCCCTTCACACCTTTATAGCGCCAGTGGGCTGCCACACCCTTCTCTGCAATCTCATCCATACGCTCCGTACGGATTTGCACCTCCACCCATTTCTGTTCAGGTCCGAGGACGGTGATATGCAGACTCTCATATCCATTCGACTTGGGCACGGAGAGCCAGTCGCGCAGACGCTTGGGATTGGGCTGGTACATATCCGTCACGATCGAATACGCCTGCCAGCACTGCATCTTTTCTTTATCAGGGGGGCAGTCAATAATAATCCTGATGGCGAAGAGGTCGTAGATGCCCTCGAAACCGCACTTCTGCTTCTTCATCTTCTCCCAGATGGAATGTATCGACTTCGTGCGGCCCTTGATGTGACACTTGATGCCTGCCGCCTTCACCTTCTCCTCCACAGGGCGGATGAACGCCTCGATATAGGCATCACGCGAAGCCTTCGTCTGGTTCAGCTTCTCACGGATCAGGTAGTAGGCGTCGTGCTCCATAAACTTCAGCGAGAGGTCTTCCAGTTCGCTCTTCAGTTTATAGAGTCCAAGCTTATGGGCCAAGGGGGCATAGAGATAGGCGGCCTCCTGCGACACTTCGTTGACGAATGCCTCACGCTCCTTGCGGTTCTCGTCGTCAGACTCTTCCAGGAAGGCCTTCATCTGCCGCATCAGGTTCACACGGTCGGCAATCATAATGAGCACCACGCGCATATCCTCGGCAAAGGAGAGCAGCAGATTACGGAAGTTCTCACTCTCGACGACGGGATTCTTCTCATACAGCTGACGGATGCGCCCCAGACCGTCGATGATGCGGGCCACGGATTCTCCATAGCGCGCCTTCACCTCGTCGTGGGAGATCTTTCCCTCGTCCACATCGGGCACAAGCAGACAGGCCTCCACAGCGTCGTCACCCAGACCGATTTCCTCAGTCAGGATGGCAGCCGTCTGAGCAGCCATTTTCTTCTTTTCGTCGTAGGTAAATGAGAACAAATCTGCCATAAAGTGCTAATTTTGTGGCAAAGATACATAAAATCTCCTACGGATTACACGGATTTTACAGATTTTTTATTAAAATACCCTATTTTTCCGTATAATCCGTACAATTCGTAGGAAAAAATGATTATCTTTGCACCAATATTTTGACTAAATACCACAATTATGTTATCAGAAAAAGACTTAAAACAGATTGCACAGAAGGGTATCACCCCTGAGCAGATTGAGAATCAGTTGAACGAGTTCAAAACCGGATTCCCCTTCCTGAAGCTGGAAGCAGCCGCAGGTATCGGACGTGGCATCATCGCCCCCAATGCCGACGAGCGCAAGAAGTATGAGGACATCTGGAACCAGTACAAGGCCGCAGGCAACAAGATCGTGAAGTTCGTGCCTGCTTCCGGTGCTGCCAGCCGTATGTTCAAGAATATGTTCGCCTTCGTCGATGCCGACTACGATGTGCCAACCACCGACTTCGAGAAGAAGTATTTCGACTCGATCGAGAAGTTCGCCTTCTACGACGCACTCGACGCCGTCTGCCAGAAGAACGAAGGCAAGGGCATCAAGGCACTCATTGCCGAGGGTAAGTACAAGGCCGTCGCTGCCAATATGCTGAAGGCCGAGGGTCTGAACTACGGTCAGCTACCGAAGGGACTGTTGTTGTTCCACAAGTATCCTGAGGGTTCCCGCACGCCGATGGAGGAACATCTCGTAGAGGGTGCCCTCTATGCCGCATCCAACGGCGAGGCCCACGTACACTTCACCGTCTCTCACGAGCATATGGAGCTCTTCAAGGCCAAGGTGACTGAGAAGGCTGACTCCTTCGCCAAGAAGTACGGCATCAAGTACGACATCACCTTCTCTGAGCAGAAGCCCTCTACCGATACCGTCGCTGCCAATCCCGACAACACCCCGTTCCGCAATGACGACGGCTCGCTGCTGTTCCGTCCCGGTGGTCACGGTGCCCTCATCGAGAACCTCAACGAGATCGATGCCGATGTCATCTTCATTAAGAACATCGACAACGTGGTGCCCGATCGTCTGAAGCCCGAGACCGTTGAGTGGAAGCAGGTCATCGCCGGTGTGCTCGTCACCCTGCAGAAGCAGGCTTTCGAGTATCTGAAAGTCCTCGATGCCGGTGCTACGGATGCCCAGCTCGAAGAGATTGCGAAGTTCATCAGCGAGTGCCTCTGCACCGACGCCAAGGGCAAGAAGGCCGATGCCGCCTACCTGCGTGAGAAGCTGAACCGTCCGATGCGCGTCTGTGGTGTCGTGAAGAATGTGGGTGAGCCTGGTGGCGGTCCGTTCCTCACCTACAACCAAGATGGCACTGTCTCGCTGCAGATCCTCGAGAGCTCACAGATCGACACGAACAACGAAGCTTATATGAAGATGTTCACCCAGGGTACACACTTCAACCCCGTAGACCTCGTCTGCGCCGTGAAGGACTACCAGGGCAAACCCTTCAATCTGCCTGCTTTCGTCGACAAGACCACAGGTTTCATCTCTTCTAAATCGAAAGCCGGTAAAGAGCTGAAAGCCTTAGAGTTACCAGGTCTGTGGAACGGTGCAATGAGCAACTGGAGTACCGTCTTCGTCGAAGTGCCCCTCGGCACCTTCAACCCCGTGAAGACCGTCAACGACTTGCTCCGCGACCAGCACCAATAATTTTTTAGGCACGGATTAACACGGCATTATTAATAATAAGGACACGGCTTTCTCTATCGCAGAAAAAGCCGTGTCTTTGATAAAAGCCGTGTAATCCGTGCCAAATAATTGAGTAATCCGTGCCAAATAATTATAACAACTTGTCTAAGAGTTTCAATCCCTTGTCCGTACAGATGCCCCGCAATGTAAGGACAGCCAGGTTTTTGAAGATCTCTTCGAAAGAGTACTGCTGATACAGGCGGTTCTCCATCACGTACTTGTTCAGGGCCTCAAAGAGCATTGTCACCAGTTCCGGATTGAACTCCTCACGGAAATAGCCCTCCTGTCTGCCACGCTCGAAGAACTTCGCCGACTCTGTACGGATACGCTCCTTCTGATCCTTCAGATAGTCCGCCAACTGCGGATACTGCGCCAGATCGGCATAGAACTGCGGATTCGTATGACGGATCTCGTCAATCTTCTTCCGGAAGAACACCATCACGATCTCCATCACATTCTTACAATGCGCTATCTGCACCTCCATATTCAGGCGACGATCCTCAAAATACTTCACGACGCACTCCGAGAGCACCTCCTCCTTGTTGCCGAAAATCTCATAGAGCGTACGCTTGGAAATCTTCAATTCCGTTGCCACATCATCCATCGTCACCGCACGGATGCCATGCGCACGGAAAGCCTTCAGCGCCGTCTCAATAATCTTCGAGCGCAGACTTTGTTTATAAGCCGAAATGGGTTTTGTTTCCTGCATATTCATACAAATTCTGCTGCAAAGGTACAAAAATAAGTGAAAAGTGGAAAGTGAAAAGTGAAA
>JAFRQC010000067.1 GCA_017428805.1 Prevotella sp.
GATACCAGAGACGGGCTTCTTCATAGGCACACCAGCGTCCATCAGGGCGAGGGTACCGGCACAGACAGTTGCCATTGATGAAGAACCGTTAGACTCGAGGATCTGAGAGACCAGACGCACGGTGTAAGGGAAGTCCTCGGGAATCTGACCCTTCAGACCGCGCCATGCGAGATGACCGTGACCGATCTCACGACGACCTACGCCACGCTGGGCCTTGGCCTCACCTGTACAGAACGGGGGGAAGTTATAGTGCAACAAGAATTTCATATAGCCATGCTCCAGCACATCGTCAACGAGCTTCTCATCGAGTTTTGTACCGAGAGTACAAGTACTCAATGACTGTGTCTCGCCACGAGTGAAGATTGCACTTCCGTGAGGCATAGGCAGAGGAGATACCTCGCACCAGATGGGACGGATGTCGGTGGTCTTACGACCGTCGAGACGGATACCCTCGTCGAGAATGCAACGGCGCATAGCGTCGCGCTCCACATCGTGGTAGTAACGCTCCATCATAGCCTCATACTCGTCCTTCGAGATCTCTGAGTCATCGGTAATCTCCGGATGCTCTGCAAAGAATTTCTCCTTGAAGTCCTCGAGGATCTTCTCGAAGGCCTCGGCACGCTCCTGCTTCTCCAGAGCCTGCTTGGTCACGTCGTAGGCGGGCTTATAGCACTCCTTGTTCATCTGCTCGCGCAGCGCCTCGTCGTTTACCTCGTGGTCGTACTCGCGCTTCACGTCCTTACCGAGCTCCTTGCTCAGTTCAGCCTGCAGTTCGCACATCGGCTTGATGGCGTCCATAGCAGCCTTGAGGGCACCCAGCAGATCCTGCTCGCTGACCTCCTTCATCTCACCTTCCACCATCATGATGTTCTCGGCAGAGGCACCGACCATGATGTCCATATCGGCCTCCTTCATCTGCTCGAAGGTAGGATCAATCACATACTCACCGTTGACGCGGGCAACGCGCACTTCAGAGATAGGACACTCGAAAGGAATATCCGAGCATGCCAGGGCTGCAGAGGCAGCGAATCCGGCAAGGGCATCGGGCTGGTCAACACCGTCGGCGCTGAGCAGCATGACATTGACGAATACTTCTGCGTGATAGTTACTTGGGAACAGGGGACGGAGCACACGGTCCACCAGTCGTGATGTGAGGATTTCATTGTCAGAGGCTTTGCCTTCGCGCTTGGTGAATCCACCGGGGAAACGGCCTGCGGCACTGTACTGTTCGCGATAGTCCACCTGCAGCGGCATGAAATCGGTTCCGGGAACTGCATCCTTTGCGGCACAAACGGTGGCCAGGAGTACGGTGTTGTTCATCTTCAGCATAACGGCACCATCGGTCTGTTTTGCCACTTTCCCGGTTTCAATGGTGATGGTCCTTCCATCAGCCAGTTGAATGGTTTTTGTAATTACGTTCATCTTGATTTAAAACATCTAAAATATAAAACTTCAATGCGACAGAAGCGCTGTCCTGTCGCTAAAATCGGCCACAAAGTTACACATTATTATATTAATTAACGAAGAAAGGGGGAGATTTTACGTTTTTTTTTCTTATTTTTCTGTGTAATCTGTGTAATCTGTGGTTTTTTTCGTACCTTTGCACCCGAAATTGAAAATCGTAAATGTAAAATCAGTAAATCGTAAATAAAATAATGAAGCATATTTTTAAGGTGGCCGCTGTGATATTGGCCGCCATGACAGCAGCCTCGTGCAGCAATAACAAGTTCAACGTCGAAGGACAGATTGCTAATGCCGGCGACTCGGTGCTCTATTTCGAGAATGTCGGACTGGAGGGCATTCAGGTGCTCGACTCCGTGAAGCTCGGTGGCGACGGCAATTTCGCCTTCAGTGGTGATCCCACAGAGGCACCCGAGTTCTATCGTCTCCGCATCGCCAACCAGATCATCAATGTCAGTATCGACTCAACCGAGACCGTTCAAATCAAGGCAGAATATCCGGGAATGGCTGCCAACTATACCGTCAGCGGTTCCGACAACTGCGAGAAGATTCGTGAGCTCACGATGAAGCAGATGGATCTGCAGGCTAAGGCCATCGCCATCCAGCAGAACACTGCCCTCGGTGTTAAGGTTATCGGTGACAGCATCCAGAGCTTGATCAACATCTATAAGGACGACGTGATGAAGAATTACATCTACAAAGAGCCCAACAAGGCTTATGCCTACTTTGCTCTCTTCCAGACGATCGGCCAGTGGCTCATCTTCAATCCTCGTACTGAAAAAGAAGACATCAGGGCCTTTGCCGCTGTCGCTACCAGTTGGGATACTTACTATCCCCATGCCGAGCGTGGCCAGAACCTGCATAACATCGCCATCGAGGGTATGAAGAACCAGCGTATCGTTGCAGCCCAGAATCAGGACTTGGAGGTGGATGCCTCGAAGGTCTCGGAGGCTGGTGTGCTCGATATCGCCTTGACGGACAACAGAGGTCAGATGCGTCATCTCACCGACTTGAAAGGCCAAGTTGTGCTGCTCGACTTCCATATCTTTGCAATGGACGAGTCTCCTGCCCGTATCCTCATGCTCCGTGAGTTGTACAACAAATACCACGCTCAGGGTTTTGAGGTCTATCAGGTGAGCCTCGATCCCGACGAGCACTTCTGGAAGCAACAGACGGCAGCCCTTCCCTGGGTGAACGTTCGCGATGCTGATGGTGTCAACTCTCAGCGTCTGATGCTCTACAACGTCCAGTCCATCCCCGACTTCTTCCTCATCGATCGCGGCAACAACATCGTCACTCGCGCCGCCAATATTAAGGACTTAGAAGTCGAGATTAAGAAGCTGTTATAGTGAAGAATGAAGAGTGAAGAGTGAAGAATTTGCTGCCGCCACAGATGTAAAGCGCAAAAAATAGTTAAAATGTGGGGTGCGGTAACAAATTCTTCACTCTTCACTCT
>JAFRQC010000068.1 GCA_017428805.1 Prevotella sp.
ATTCATAAACAGGGCACCGTCGGCCATCTGCTGTTTGATCTGACGGGTAGCCTCCGGATAGGAATAGCCTGTAGCGGAAGAGACACGCTGGTAGGCATCCCAGTAGATCTTCTTCACCTGATAGCCCGGATAGTTATTCTCAATGAGGGTGGCCACACGGTCGGCGGTGGTCATATGGGAGTTGTTATTGCCGTCGTCACCCATCATACAGATGACATTCTGCCAAGGGCCAGCAAACTCGTTGGTGGCATAATTGAGCGTCTTGTCGACGAGCACTTTTGCCTGATCGAGGGTTCGGGCGGGATAACGGCCTACGGCCACATCGGGCTTGCCTTTATACGACGAACCGTCCTGGATCACTTCCCCATCGTCGAGGAGGCAGAAGAAATCATCGCTGACGTAACAACTGACGTGGCTGAAAGAGTTCTCGCTCTCGAAACAGAGCAGGAAGTCGTCCGGGTCATAGTCATCCCAATCGCCACAAAGCATACGGTTATCCCAGGCACCGTCGCCAAAGAGCAGGAGATAGCGTGGCTGATCGTGGTCTGTTTCGGCACGGTCGTAGAGCATCTTCATATATCGGCGGTAGGCTGTGGCATCAGGGGTTCCGCTGGAAAACTCATTATAAAGTTCATCGGCAGGGACGATCCTGACACGCATACCGTCGTGATCCTCATGCCAAGCCTTGATGCGTTCGGCCTCTGACACCACCTGTTGGTTGGTGGGGATGATGATGATCATATCGGCAGCCTTATCAGCATGATGGTCCTGATTCATAATGAGGTAGAGGAAGTTGGGCACTGGCAGGTCTGAAGCCTGAAGGTCCGTCATCGCCTTCGGGTTATCGAGTGTCAGCGAGAGGTAGTCAAGTCGCAGGTTCGCCCCGGAGGTCTGGGTGATGGTCACGGTATTCTCTCCTGCCTTCAGGTTTGTCAGGACGTAGTTGGTGACATTCTCTTCGGCCTCAGTATAACTGTCGAGGGAGACATTCCTTGTAATGGTGCCGATGACGGAGTCGTTGACGGCAACGGTGGCAGAGATACTGCCATCGTAGGTCAGGGCAACAGACAAGGTGCCTGTTTCACCATTGGCATAGAGGGCATAACTGTAAGGATTACCAATAGAGAAGAGCGTCTTGTCGAAAAGGTTACGGCCACCGTGATACCAGGCGAAATCATCGACCTCATACAGATCGTGATAGTCATTGGCCGTAGGATAATGGGCTGCCGTGAAATCCTCCTGGCTGATGTAGAGAGGTTCGTCCTCACTCTCTGTCAGGAAATAATAGCCAGCATCAGAATAGGGGTTTCTGGTACGGGTGGTAGTAGCGGCAGTCTCCCAGTTTACAGGTCCGACACCATAGAACAGCCGGCGACCGTCAATCATACAGGTGGCCACTTCTTTAAGGTCGTCCGTCTCTGCGAGGTAGTCACCTGTCAGCTTCTCTGGTTGCAGTGCTCCACCATAGCCATAGAGTTTCACCTTCGAGGGATCAGAGAAACCTGCCTTCTTGATAAGGGCATCCGTCAGCTGATAGAAGCCCGTCTCCGGGATGCTGATCTTCGCCCATGTGCCAGACTGGAGGACAGAATGGTCGGCATAGCGTTCCTCGGCTGTTAGAGCGGCACGGGTTCTGGCAACAGGTGTGGCAGTCACATTCAGTTTGAAGAACACCAGTTTCTGATACTTCCCGTTGCGATACACTAAAGGCACAAACGACACCTCGAGCACACCCTGCTTTCGGGCCACTTCCACAGACTGAGACACCTCCGGCCATGCCGGCAGCGGTTCGCCACAGACCTGCTGATAACGCTTGACATCCGCAGGCGACATATCAATGAACAAAGGATACTCAATGCTGACGTGCCAGACGGAGTCGGCATAATGGCTGCCCAACTGCTTCTGATACGTATAGACAGGCAACAGAGAGTCTATCCTGACCTGCTGTGCCGTCAGGCTCACGTACTCCTGTGCCTCTGTACGAACACAAAGGAACAGAAGAACGCATCCTATCATCATTCTCCAGACGTTTCTCACGTTCTGCTGAAATCTTTAGGATAATAACGTTCTTCTGTTCCTTTTATTGTGTGGCGTTAGCCTCTTGCTTCGATTTTCTTGTTGATATCGTCGATTACCTCGTCAGTCAACTCATACTTAGAGATGATGAACATGGCAAGAGCGAGCAGGATGGCGGGGATAACGCAGACCAGCCAGAGGATACCCTCCTCAGCTACAGGCGTCTGGTCGATCTCTGCGCTGTTATAGCCTACGAATGCCAGAACGGCGGGACCTACAATGCTACCGAAGGTCATACCGGCCTTGAAGAACAGACCCGTCAAAGCATTCACGATACCAGAGATACGACGGCCAGTGGTGTATTCACCATAGGAGATCACCTCAGGAACCAGTGCCCACATATAACCCGTGGCGACGATGACGCCCGTTGACTTGATGAACTGTGCCACGTAAATCATCATCATACTCGGCTGCTCCATCTTGGAGATGAAATACAACATTCCCATACCGATGATGGCGGCTGTCAGGAAGAGATAGAACATATTCTTCTTTCCGACCATACGCTTGAACCAAGGCACCAGCGGCATGAAGATGAATGCAGGCAGTGAGCCCAGAGCCATGAATATCGACAGTTCCTGAGCCGAACCGTGCAGGTTGCTGTTCATAAAATACGCACCAGCGGCATTACCGACAGACATCATGGCGAAGGCGGTGATGAAGAAGAAAGCGAGAACGCGCAAGGGACGGTTACGAAGGAACTCCATCCACAGGTCACTGACCTTCACGTCTTCCGTAGCTTTCTCGTCCATCACGACACGCTCCTTACACTGAGTGAAGCAGAAGAAGAGCAGGCAGAAACCTACGATGGCATAGATGGTCATCGTGGTGAACCATGCCGAAGGATCCTTCGGAAGGCTGTCAGACGGAGCACCTGCAATCAGGGCGATAAACAGAGGCAGACCTGAGTTCACAGCCAGACCACCGAGGTTAGCCATAAACATACGCACTGAGGTGAGAATGGTGATCTCGTCGGTGTCGCGTGTCAACGAAGAGTTCAAGGCGCCGTAAGGCACATTGATAAACGTATAGAGCAACTGCATCGAGATATACGTCACATAGGCATAAATCAGCGACGGTGCGAAACCGTTGTAGAAGCACAGGATGGCGAATCCTGAAAGGGGAATACCTACGTAGAGCAGATACGAGCGGTATTTTCCGTAACGCGGATTGCTCTTGTCGATGAGTGCACCCACGATGGGGTCCCAAATGACGTTTGCCACATTACCCACCAGGAACATCACGGCCACTGCCGAAGGCGTAAGTCCGTAGATGTCGGTGTAGAAGAATAGCAGATAAGTACAAATGACCTGAAAGATCAGGTTCTGTGCCAGGTCACCGGAACCGAAGCCGATGCGCTGTACCCAGTTGAGCTTATAAAAGCCCTTTGATTCGTTTGTTGTTGTTGACATAATAAGATTTACTATTTAATTATTTACTATTTACGATTTAATTCCAATTCGAAAGAACTCATAGGCAGACCGCTCAATGAACGGACATTAGCCTTGAGGGGGTTGTCCTTCCAGGCATAACGCACTTTCTGAGGTGAGAAGTCAGAGGCCAGAGGTGAGAGGATCGTGATGCGGTTGCCATCAGCAATAGCCTCAGCATTCACGAATTTCCCGTCTTCACCGGCAATCTCGAACTCATAAAGCGTTCCTGCCAGAACAGGCTGATCAATAGTGAGGACGACTTTACCGTCTTGTACCTCAGAAGAGATGATTTCGGGTGCTAGGCTCACCTTCTTATCATTGAAGACCAGACGGTCAAAGCAGAGACCGACACGCTCTGCCACCTCTTTCTTGCGCAAGGGATGGATATCGACAGTCTCACCTAAGTCATTGATAACGGCAAGCTCAGCATAGGGATCGGCCTTGGCTGCGGTACGCTGGGCCTCACGAAGCTGTGCCCATCCGCTGTTTACAGGATCGGCCTGATAGGTAATGGGCCTCGGCATACCTGTCTGTTGGCGACCGTCGTAGTTGGCGAGCTGCACGATGACGAACGGCATCTGCTGATCCTGCCAACGGTCACGCCAACATCCCATTAACTTCTTCAGATAGTCGGCGTAAGGAGCGGGGTTGCCAGTATTCGACTCACCCTGATACCACACCACACCGTTGAGGGCATAGGGTGCCAAGGGATAGAGTACGGCATTATAAAGAGTAGTGGGCAGATTCTGCAACGACACGTCACCACTGGGACACGACGGCATCTCGACACCAATATGCATCTTCCAAGTATCTGCGAGTGGGATAACATCTTTCGGCATAGGGTTCTGCGAGAGACGGTCATCGCCGAAGCAGAGCATATAAGGCTTCTCCGGAATAAAGTGCGCAGCCCCGTATTTATTAATAAACCGCACGCTGATTACATTGTCGCCTTCCCGCAGCAGTCCCTCCGGAATATCATAACGCCGTGGGGGATACTGATAGTAAGTGTGGCCGATCTCCTGACCATTGAGATAAGTGACATCCTGATCGAAAAGCGTACCCAACAACAGACGGGCAGCCTTGCGCGCGTGTTCCTTATTTATATTTATATGCTGACGGAGCCATACGGTACCCGTACCCCGCCAAGTCCAGTTATTCTGGTTGATAGTCTGCCAGTTGGTATCGTCATAGTCCAGACGGATATAGTCCTGCGTGGCATCAGCCTCATTGAGCAGCGCATCCCACTGCTTATTTGCCTCCGCATTGGCTTTCATCTGCGCCTTCACGTATTCATCGTTCTGATAGAATGCCGTCCGCTTCACCAGCATAGGATAGTCGCGCTGGAGGGAGTCTGCAGAGATCCACGCCTCGATGGGGGTACCGCCCCAGCTGTTGACGATAATGCCCTGGGGAACATTTGTCTTCTCAAACATCCGCTTACCAAGGAAATAACCTGCAGCTGAGAAAAGCCAGGCATTCTGCTTCGTCACAGGTTTCCAGTTAATGGATGTGGGCAGTATATCATCCTTCACGCCGTGGGTGCTCGTGGAGTTCTGCACACGGAACAGGCGGATCTGGGGATTCTCGTAAGTATCAATCTCCTGGGTATACTGCGGATAGACGCGTTCGATGGTCACATCGATGTTCGACTGTCCGGACAACAGCCAAACGTCACCAATAAGAACATTGTCTATCACCAACTTTTCACTTTTTGCTTCCTCGCCTTTCACTTCCATCGTGAAAGGTCCTCCTGCCTTCATTTTCGGAAGGTCCACCCGCCAACGGCCGTGCTCATCAGCCACAGTCGTATATTGCTTCTTATTGAGGGTGACGGTCACCGTCTCACCAGCGTCAGCCTTTCCCCAAATGGGGATGGTTTTACCGCGCTGGAGCACCATACCCGACTGAAAAAGTTGGGGTAATGACACCTTCGCCTCCGCCAATGACACACACAGCAGTGCAGTCAAGAAAAATAGAAATTTCTTCATCAGATTGCAATTTGATGTTGCAAATATACTAAAAAAGTTCGATGAAATCATCAAAAACTTCATTTTTCTTACCTAATGAAACAAATTCAAAAGTGTCTGTAACATATCGTAATGTCCGTTGGCGTTTTTTTGCTTAACTTTGCAAACAAAATCAGACGATATTCAGAATAGAAAGCAAGACGATGAAGGATTATGCTTCACAAAAAGTTTCACTCGGGGAGAAATTCGGCTACTCGTTAGGAGACGCCGCCGCCAATCTGGTATTCCAGATGATGATGATCTTCCAGTTGAAGTTCTATACGGACGTATTCGGACTGGATGGTGCAGTGGCAGGCAGCATCCTGATGATCGGAAGTCTCTCTGCCATCATCGTAGATCCTACGGTGGGACTCCTCATCGACCGCACGAGAACCCGCTGGGGTAAGTTCCGACCTTGGGTATTGTGGACGATCATCCCGTTCTGTCTGTTCTATGTCCTTGCTTTCTATAACCCCGGCATCCAGCAGAAGTCGATGGTAGCCACCTACGCCACCATCTCTTACGTGCTGATGATGACGGCCTACTCCTTCAACAACATCCCCTACGCTTCGTTAGGCGGTGTGATGACCAGCGACATCAAGGAACGTACGAGCATCACCACCATCCGTTTCGTCGCCGTCACCATCGCCCAGTTCGTCGTACAAGGACTCACCCTCCCACTCGTCGACACCTTCGGACAGGGGAACAAACAACACGGATGGGTATGCACCATCGGCCTCTTCGCCTGCATCGCCATCATACTGTTTGTCATTACCTTTATGGTGACTAGGGAGCGCATCCAGCCTCCTCCCACACAGGAAACTAATATCAAAGAAGACATTAAGGACACCGTCTCTGATGTGTCGTGGAACTCTATGGCCCTGCTTACCTTCGCCATTTTTATTACCTTGGCGATGTGGGGATCTGCTATGAACTTCTACTTCCAATACAATATCGACCAGAAGTCACTACAAGACTTCCTGAACCTCTTCGGACTGAATATCGAACAGAAGGAGGCCTACTCCATCGGCTTCTCCATATTTAATATGAGTACCGCGATTGTGCAGTTCTTAGGAGTGGTATGCCTCTCCAGATATCTGGCCAACAAATACGGCAAGAAAAAGGTGTTCATCGTGTGTCTCTCGCTGACCGCCTTCTTCACCGCCCTCTTCTATATCCCCTCGCCGACGGATGTCAGCCTGTTGTTCGTGCTGAACATCCTGAAGTCGCTGGCCTATGCCCCGACGGTTCCTTTGCTGTGGGCGATGATTGCCGATGTGGCTGACCATATCGAGTATCAGAACTACCGTCGTGCTACGGGCTTCTGCTTCTCGGGCATCACCCTCGCCCTGAAATTAGGACTGGGACTGGGAGGCGCCATCGCAGGTGTGATTATCAGTATGTTCGGTTATGTCTCCGGTGGTGAGACCATTCAGAACGAGACGGCGATGGAGGGCATCCGCATCGTGTCGAGCATCGTGCCTGCCATTCTCTTCGGTGTCGGCGTGATTGCCCTCTACTTCTACCCCATCAGCAAGGAGTATAATGAGAGTATGCAGGCCGAACTGACTGGGCGCCGCCGTTTAATTGCGAAACAAAAGGACGAGAATTTATAAGACTAATATTAACTACAAAAAGAAAAAAAGATTATGAAGCCACGTTATCTTTATCCCAGTGACTATTATGCAGATCCTTCTGCCAATGTGTTTAACGGAAAACTCTTCGTCTATCCTTCCCACGACTGGGAGGCTGGTGCTGCCTTCGACGACGACGGCGGACACTTCCAGATGAAGGACTACCACGTGATTTCTATGGAGGACGTTGAGAACGGTGAAGTGACAGACTATGGCAAGATCCTCGACGTAGAGCAGGTGGCCTGGGCCGAGAAGCAGATGTGGGACAACGATGTCGTCGAGAAGGACGGCAAGTATTTCCTCATCTTCTCTGCCAAGGACTACAACGGTGTGTTCCACCTCGGTGTGGCCGTTGCCGACAAGCCCGAGGGCCCGTTCGTTCCCCAGGAGCAGCCTATGCGCGGTTCTTATTCCATCGATCCCTGCGTGTTCAAAGACGACGACGGACAGATCTATTGCTACTTCGGTGGCCTCTGGGGTGGACAGCTCCAGTGGTACAAGTCACCCAAGCAGCTTCTGAAGGAAGGCATCGACCTCGGTCCTGCAGCAGACAAGAAGACACAGCTCTTCGCTCCTGCAGATGTGCCTGCCCTGCCCAGCAGCGTAGTCCGCCTGAGCGACGATGTGATGCAGTTCGCAGAGGCTCCGCGCGATGTGATCGTCATCGACAAGGACGGACAGCCCCTGAAGGCAGGTGATCCCCATCGTTTCTTTGAGGCTTCGTGGATGCACAAGTACAATGGCAAGTACTATTTCAGCTATTCCACAGGTGACAGCCACTTCCTCTGCTATGCCATCGGAGACAACCCCTACGGACCGTTCACCTATCAGGGTGTGCTCCTCGATCCCGTTGTGGGCTGGACTACCCATCACAGCATCGTCCAGTACAAGGGCGAGTGGTTCCTGTTCTATCACGACTGCGTTCCTTCCAATGACATCACGCATCTGCGCTCATTGAAGGTACAGCGTCTGTTCTACAATGAGGACGGAACCATCAAGAAGGTTATCAACGAATAAACTTTATCCAACTATTACATTGCTCACCGCGACGAGCTGCTGGTTATGCCAGCGACTGTCGCGGTGCTTTTTTATTGGATAATCAAGGTGGTGAGGTTATCGGCAGGGAAGAGTTCCCCAGCCACTTGTTGTATATCCTCTGCCGTAACGGCGTCGATCTTTCTGAAGAGTTTATCGAGGTCGCGCTCATAGCCGTGGTGAAGGAAGTTCCTGCCGAAGTCGAGGGCAAACTGCTCCCGATTGTCACAGGCGATGGCGAGTTGTCCTTTCAACTGCCGTTTGGCTGCCATCAGCTGTGAGGCAGAGAGCTGACGGAGCATCACACGATCCAATTCCTTTCTTACAAGACGCAGACAACGATTGATGTCGTGATGGTCACAACCGAAGTAGACACTCCAAACACCAGTATCAGAATAGGCCGCCATCGAACTCTCCACCGTATAGACCAGTCCGTGCCGCTCTCGCAGCGAGAGGTTCAGACGGGCATTCATCCCAGGGCCACCTATTATATTATTTAATAGGTATAGCGTCATACGCCTCGGATCGTCGTAACGATAGGCCTCGGTGCCGAGCATCACGTGGGCTTGGTGAGTGCCGCGATCGAGAGTGATTGTTTTTCGAGGAAGGAGGAAAGAGGAAGGAGGAAGGAGATTACTTTGGAGGGTGTTTCCCCCTCCTGAGTAGGAGGGGTTAGGGGGGGTCTGATCCGCCTCATCACTATTCTCATTCCTCATTCCTCCTTCCTCCTTCCTCGAATTACTCACCAGTCGCTTAAAGTCCACATCCCCATACACAAAGAAGACCGCATTCTCAGGACGGTAATGACGTCTGACGAAGCGGAGGGCATCGACTGTCTTGAAAGAGCGAACCCTGTCAGACGTACCAAGGATGTTATGTCCAAGGGGATGTCCCTGGAAGAGGATATTCTCAAATTCATCGTAGATCAACTCGGCAGGCGAATCGTTATAACTCTCGATTTCATCGCAAATCACCTCCACCTCCTTGTCAATCTCGTGCTGTGGATACTGACTGTGGAAGACGATATCAGTCAGAAGCCCCACAGCCTTGGCAAAATGCTCTTTGGTTACGGCGGCATAGAACACGGTGTCCTCCTTGTTGGTAAAGGCATTCAGCTCACCACCCACTCGCTCCAGGTCATTGATCACCTGCAAGGCACTGCGCTGTTCCGTACCCTTAAAGGTCATATGTTCACAGAAATGCGCCAGTCCTTCCTCCCCAGGCTGTTCATCACGGGAGCCGACAGCCAGGTCATAGCCGCACCACACCACCTGCGATGCCGACGGCAGATGGATGATTCGCAGCCCATTATCAAGCGTATATGTATTATATTTCGTCATTTTCGGATGCAAAGGTACGAATTTTTTGTCTTTTCTCCAAAGAAAAACTAAATTTACAGGAATGACTCTAATCGCTTGAAGGCTGGGGCCAGAAGTGATGTCTCGATTACGACATCATTGGAAGACTTGAAGATGCAGCGGCGTTGTTTCACATCCAAGCGATAGATGTTATGGATGTTAACGATGGTGCTGCGGTCTGCCCTGACGAAGACCTTCGAGTCGAGTGTCTTCTCCAGTTTCCTCAGACTGACAAGCACGGTCTCCGTGCTGTGGAAAGTTACAATCTGGGAGTAATTGCCGTCGCCCTTGAAACAGGCTATGTCATCCGTGTCGACGGCAATCATGCCGCTCACCGTCCGGAGGGAAAGCTTGTCGCCCGTCACCTTCTCCGTCATCTTCACGATGTCGCGTGCCACAGCACTGGAGGAATCCTCCTGGGCTTTCTGCCTGATGGCCTCTATCTGGTGTTCCTTCTGAAGCTTTTCCCTTTGCAGCCGGATCATGTCCTTCCGTGCCCGTCTTTTCTCGTACCAGCGGGTAACCATCCACACCGCTGCCGACAATAGCAGCACGACGGTGAACAATACCCACCATTGCTGCCACCATCGCAGTGGAGGGGCGATATACGTATCTTCCTGCCGATAAGCCAACAACGCCTCCGGCCTGAACGACGTCATCTCCTCCACCCCGGCCAGCCATACGGTGCCGTCGGCTGTTTCTGCCATCGTGGCCATCAGAGGCTCCAAGGCGGTGAATCCGTTGGTATGGTCGAAGAATCGGATATCGCTGAGTTGATAGTCCTTATCGATACGGCATACGAACAGCCCGTCAATGGCGGCGACAGTCAGATAGCCCCGTTGCGACAGGTGTAGCGAACGCACCTCATGACCCGTCAGTCCTGGCATCGTGAGCGGTGTCACCTGCCCGTCGCGGATCAGGAACAAGGAGTCTTTCGAGGCAAGAACGATATTGCCCTGACTGTCCCGTTCCATGGTGGTGACAATCAACTTTTGCTGGTAGTCCACCTTCTTGCCGTCGGCATACAGTCCGAATGTGGTTCCCACCCAGAGCCGTCCCTGGCTGTCCTCTGCGGCACACCAGGGATAGGGCACTTCCGTGGTAAGCGTATCCGCTGCTCCCGTCACAGGGTCGTAAGCCGTGATGCACTTCCTGCTGCCGATGATGAGCCGCCGCCCCGCCTGTGCCACGAACTGGTAGCGGTCGTGGGGCAGTCCGAGCCACCTTTGGGTGCCGTCATAGCAGGCCACATCGCCATTGCCAGCCATATACACCCGGCCATCGATGGTCACGGCATTGGGGCCATAGTAATTATCGGGATGATCCTCTGCCAGTGAGCGATTCTCTTTCCCCCACAGAATCAGTTTTCCATTCAGCGTGCCCAGCACCATCTGGTCCCTGCCGTCCACGCCGATGGCTCTCACGATGTCATCACGGTCTGTCAGCCGGTGGTTCGTGAAACAGCGGTTGAAGAAGCAGTACAGTCCCTCGTAGGTGGCCAGCCACAGACGGTCCCACTTGTCCACCAGCATGTCCTTGATCAGATTGAAGCCCGTGGCCATCTCCCTGACCTTGTTGCCGTCGTATTCATACAGCGTATGCTCGTCGGCTATCATCAGGTGTCCGTTGGCTAACGGCCTGACGATTAAGCCATAGTTGGTGGCCTTGAAGTCGAAGGCCGTTTTCTGCCAGAGGCTCTTCCTGTCGACGGTATAGATGCCGTCGGCGGCAAAAGCCAGCAGCCGCCCGTTTGTCCGCAGCAGGGTGAACACATCGTTTTTCGGCGATATCCTCATAGCCATCCCTGTTCCCCGGGGCACCATGAAGAGTCCGTCTTCCGTCGGCACATACACCGATGCGGAGTCCAGATAGAGTTTCCTGTCTGGTGTCATACGGTCGAGCAGCGCCCCCTTCACCACAGGCAGGAACCTGCCCTCCCCCACCCGGCATATCCGGCGGTTCGCCTCCTGTTCATTCTCCAGCAGCACATAGCCGTCGGGCAGGCTGCCGCTGTTGAAGTTGTTCAGCAGCCACTGCCCCTGAGGATCTATGGGCACCATCTCCACCTCGTCGAAGCCCGTGAGCCACTGCCGTCGGAAGTCAAAGGCTCTGACCGTCCCCTCAGTCTCCGCAAAGCCCACGATATTAAACCGCCGTCCTTTCAGGAACGAGGCGAATCCCTTGCCGTCGAACCTGACAAAGCCCGACAATGTACCTATATAAATATATCCGTGCGAATCTTGCCACACCCGTTCCGTCTGCATCTGCGGCAGACCGTCCTGAGTGGTATAGCGGCGATAACTCAGCCGACTCTCTATCTGCGCTACGCTAATGGACAATGAAAAATGGATAATGGATAAAGCTATCAGCAGAGTTCTTTTGCCTATCTTGGTAATCATCTGTAAACTTATAAACTATAAACTATCAATAAAAAATCTCTTGCAAAGTTAGTCGAAAACCTTGAAATCTGCAAGAAAAGGGCCGTAATTATTTTCCAAGCCCTTGAGTTCGTCACTCAGAGAGGGCAGTTCGTCAAAAAGTACCCCTCTCACAGCGGCCCTTTCGCAGTTTTTCCGTATCTTTGTGACGGAAAAATGAAGTAATGAGCAACAATAAAGATCATGAACAAAGCAAAACAATTCCTTCTTTCCCTGTTCGCACTCCTAAGCATCGCTACGGGAGCAAAAGCACAGGACGGTGTGACCATCAACAATGAGAATTTCCCCGACGACACATTCCGCAACTACGTGTCGACAAACTTCGACCTCGACGGCAACGGCACGCTCAACAACGCCGAGATTGCCGGGGCAACCGAAATCTACGCCTTCAGCATGGGCATCAAGAGCCTGAAGGGCATCGAGCACTTCACCAGCCTACAGAAATTGCAGGCCGATCAAAACGAACTGACGGAACTTGACGTGACAAAGTGTCCGGATCTCTATTATCTGAGTGCCACGGATAATCAGTTGACAGCCATAGACGTATCGAACTGCCTGAAGATGTACCGCCTGAACCTCAACTATAATAAGTTGACCGCCATTGACGTGTCGAAGCTGACGGGCATGAAGGAGTTCGGCTGCGCTTCTAACCAACTCACGTCCATCGACGTGTCGAAGAATACGGAACTCGACACCTTAGCCGTTTTCGTTAACCAACTGAAGGAACTTGACGTGACAAAGTGTACACATCTGGTCGGACTATACTGCGACAAAAACCAACTGACGGAACTCGAAGTGACGAATTGCCCACAACTGGGCGAGCTAACCTGCAACGAAAACCTGCTGACGGAACTCGACGTGACAAACTGTCCGCAACTGAAAATCCTGGATTGTAACGGCAACCAGCTGACAGCCCTCGACCTCTCGCAGCACGCCGCGATAGTGGAGCTGAACTGCTCGGGCAATCAGCTCACACAGCTGAAACTCTGCCCGAACGGCAATATCGTCAACATCTACGCCAATCTGAACTGCCTCAAGGGCAACGCCGTCGACGACCTCATCGCCAGCCTGCCGGCACAAGAGAGCGCATTCATCACCACCATAGACAAGGACGAGCCCGACCTGGAGCAGAACGTCTTCACCAAAGATCAGGTGAGCGCACTCAACGCCAAAGGCTGGACTGCCTACCTGTGGCAGAACGGCGAATGGATTGTCGACGAGGGCAGTGACCCCACAGCCATTTCCGTCCCGCTGGCAGAACCCTCCGCCGACAAGAGTCTCTACGACCTCAGCGGACGGAAACTCAGCCGCTCACCCCATAAGGGCATCGCCATCCGCAACGGCCGCAAGTATATATATAAATAAGGTATAACCAAACATCAAAAGATTTTCATCATGAACAAAGCAAAACAATTCTTCACGCTCATCATGGCCCTGGTGCCGCTGATGGCGAGTGCCCAGGACCTGCGCAAAGACGGTCTTAACGGTATCTACTACCGCTGCTATGAGGGCAGTTTTTATCCGGGTGTCGAGAACGAGGCCTACATCGTAGAAGTCGACAAGGACCTCACAGGAACAGTCGTCATCCCGGAAACCGTCACGCAGGACGGTATTGTCTACACAGTAACTGTCATCGATGAGGGCGCTTTCGAAGAGTGCCAACTCTCAGCCGTCGTCATCCCTGACGGCGTCCGTCTGATCGACGAAGACGGCTTCAGCAGCTGCAAGAACCTGACTGCCGTGTATATCGGAAAGAACATCGAGCGTATCGGCGAGTCGGTCTTCGGCGGCTGCGATGCGCTCAGAGACTTCACCATCCTCGCCGGTACTCCCCCCGAAGTGAACAGGCACGACCCCATCATGCCGGAACTCAGGGCACAGGTCACGCTGCACGCCCCAACCGAAGTGCTCGGTTTCTACAGGTCCGACGATCCCTTCTGGGGTACCTTCAAGGCCTACGACGATGTTATCGACATCCCCACGGCCATCGGCAGAATCGTCAGCAGCCAATCCGTCAACAGTAAGTCCTACGACCTCCAGGGGCGCCAGATTCGCCAGCCCTCCAAGGGCATCTATATCCAGAACGGCAGGAAGCTGATTGGTCATACTGCAAAGGATTAAGAGAAAGATTTTCTGCCCTTTGTTTGCATATCTGAGGAATTATGTGTAACTTTGCAGAAGGAATAAGACTGTACGGACATGCCAAGGAAGAAAGATGGAATGGAAGTGGACTTCCGTCCGGGCCTGAAGAAGGATGCGGACGGAAAGCCGCTGCTCTACGTGGCTCCGAAGAAGGGGAGGAACAAGACCCTGACGGAGATCGACGACGTTTGCTCTAAGTACTATCACTTCGCACCAGGCGAGGTGAACAGGATGTTCAGCGTACTCGAAGAGTTGTTCGCCCGCTGGTTGTCAGACGGATACCTCATTCAGACGCCGTTGGGCTCGTTTGCGCCGAAGCTGAAGCTGCTGGGCGAGCATACGGAAGCGAAGAAGATCGCCAACAGCGACATCCTGTTTAACGGCATCACCTATCGGGCCAACAAGTCGCTCGTCAGGGAGGCGCGGCTCAGGAACAGGTGCGGCTATCGCAAGAGCGACACGCCTGTGGGCAACAGTCAGATGTACGACGGGCAGATGATGGAAGCCGCCCTGCGCCGCAGCATGAGCATGGGGTTCACGACCATCAGCCGGTTTATGACTTCCAGCGGGCTGAAGCGCGACTCTGCCAAGAAGTATCTCAACGGCCTCTGCGAGGGCGACCATCCGCGCTTGAAGAAGGTGCGCTACGGGAGGCTGTGGCACTATTTCGCCGTAGAGACAAACTCCGAGGGGTGAAAAACCGGTCGTTGCCCCGCGACCTTATGATAACGGCCGCCTGCTCTCATCGTCGAGGGCGGGCGGCCGCACTATTGTGGGCGCACGCCCACAATCAGTTTACAGGCATGTCCCTCCCGTTTTACAGGCATGAATCTCCCAGTTAGAACGGTACTTTCTCCCGGTTTGCAGGCTTGTTTCTTTTGGCATACAGGCATGTAACATCGTGCCTTGCACTCTGTGACCCCTCTGTGACCTGTCAAAGAAAACGGCTATAATTATTTACCACCCCCAGAGTTCGTCACTCTCAAGGGGCAGTTCGTCAAAATGTGCCTTCTCCATGATGGTCATTTCGAACTATTTCACTATCTTTGCGGCGAGAAATTAATTATTAATCACTCATAAAAAACATTAGCGATGAAAAAAGAAAAAGCAAAAAGACAGTATGTGGTTCCCGAGGTGGAACTACTTGAGTTTGACAATGACATGCAACTCCTTACGGGTAGTGATGAAATGAACACCATCCCCGACTCCGACGAATATGACTATGAAGACGGCGGCGACCCGTTCACCTTCTCATGACGCACAGTGTAACACATTATTAATTATTAAAGGAAACAGAACAATGAAGACAACGAAGATTCTTAGTATGGCTGCACTGGCACTGATGATGACCGCCTGTAGCAACGACATCGATATAACAAGTGTACCGCAGCCTGCTGAGGCTGAGGGTATCCCCTTCACCGCCACCATCGTCAAAGACAGCGATGCCGACACCCGTTCATTGGCCTACACTGCCGCCGACAACAAGCTTGAATTCTTCTGGCAGGTCGGTGAGAAGATGGCACTGGTGTACACCGTTGGCGGACAATCGTATAACTCTACTGCTACGGTAACTTCCGTAGACGCTGAGACAGGTGCCGCCAACATCTCTGCCACCCTGAACGAGGGTGTGGATAACGGCACCAAGCTCACCATCATCTATCCTGAGACGGCTGCCGACGGCACCACGGGCAACATCAAGAGCGGCCTGCTGGTTGAGCAGGACGGCATGCTGAACAATCCTGACGGCGTGTTCCTCGATGTCCGTAAGGGCACGGGCATCGTCTCCGTATCCGGAGGCCAGGCCTATCTCGGCAGCAGCACCAAGCTTGCCGCCCAGTATGCCATCTGCAAGTTCTCTCTCGGCATTATTCTCGACGCGGAGCATCCCCTGTATATCAGGGACGGTAAGAATGCGATGATTTCCACCATCAAGCCCGCCTCATCGGCCAACCAGATCTTTGTGGCGATGGCTCCTGCCACCGATATGGTATTTTCGTTCAAGGCTACCAGCACCACCAACAGGATCAGGAAGAAGGCCAATGCCGCCATCAAGGCCGGCAAGTTCTATCAGACAGAGCTGCCCGCACTCTATCCGATGCCCATGGACGAGGTGGAGGATGAGGATGTCGGCTGCATTATCGCAAACGACGCCAAGGTCTATATGACTCCTGCCACAGCAAAATCGGCAGGTGTGACCCCGTATGCCATGATTGGCTTCGTAGGCAGCGTGGAGTGCAACAACGGCATAGCCCTCGCACTGACGGAATGTAACAGCACCTGGAGAAATTTTGGTGACGGCACATATTACTGGACCCAGGCCGGTGATTTTGAAGATGAGGCTGCACCCATCCCTCACTGGATAAAGAATCATCCAATCGAGGGTGCTACCTGGCGCCTGCCGTCGAAGCAGGACTGGCAGCTGATGTTCCTCGGATGCCGTTACGAGACGGACATGATAGCCCGGGCCGATGTTATGGAACCCATCAAGGGATTCATGGACAAGCTGAAAGCCGCCGGTGCCTCCTTAGCATCATACTATGGCAGAGTCTACTGGATTTCCGATGGAGACAAGTACTATGTCAATTTCGATGAGGGCGATTACAAAGCTGTCTTTGAGAAGGGCTGGTATAGTGAAGAGCCCATCTACGCCCGCGCCTGCCTCGCATTCTAGAAACGGAGCCCAAAGACTATAAAGATTCCAGGGATGAACGCCTGTCAGTCATCCCTGGAATCTCATAAACACACTGACTAAGCACATTTTTCACTTTTCACGCTTAACTTTTTCACTTTTCACTGCTCACTTTTCGCTTTTTTTCGTACCTTTGCATCCACAAAACAAAAACAAAATGCGAAAAGTAATAGGAATAGGCGAGACCATTCTCGACATCATCTTCAAGAACGATGAGCCCATCGGGGCCGTACCTGGCGGTTCGGTGTTCAATGGCATCATCTCGTTAGGGCGGGCTGGCGTCAGTGCTGCCTTCATCAGTGAGACAGGCAACGACCGCGTCGGCAGGCGTATCATCAGTTTCTTAGAGGAGAATCACGTCGATGCCACCAGCATCAATGTATATCCGGAGTCCAAGTCACCCATCTCTCTGGCGTTCCTCAACGAGCAGAACGACGCGGAGTACATCTTCTATAAGGATCATCCCCACGACCGCCTGGACTTCGTTCTTCCTGAGATACAGCCTGACGACATTGTGATGTTCGGCTCCTACTATGCCGTCAATCCTGTGATTCGTCAGCAGGTGCAGGGATTCCTGGAGTATGCCCGCGACAACGGGGCTATTCTTTATTACGACGTGAACTTCCGCGCCTCCCATCAGAACGAGGTGATGAAGTTGAATGCGAATATCCTGGAGAACCTGGAATATGCCGACATCATCAGAGGCAGTCAGGAGGATTTCGAGGTGATGTTCAACAAGCACGATGCCGAGACGGTCTATAAGGCTCAGATCGACTTCTACTGCAAGAACTTCATCTATACGCAGGGCAGCAATCCGATAGAGGTGCGAGGCGCAGGAAAGTTTGCCCGTCAGTATCCCGTCAAGCCGATGGAGACCGTCAGCACCATCGGGGCTGGCGACAACTTCAACGCCGGCTTTGTCTATGGACTCATCAAGAACGGTATTACCCGTGAGATGCTGGAAACGGGACTCACACCAGAGCAATGGGATGCGATTATCGGCGAGGCCAGCGCATTCTCTGCCAACGTTTGCGGCAGTATCCATAACAGCATCGATATGGACTTCGCTGCCCAGAAGCAACAGGAATTGGAGGCTGCACTGAGTAGCGTCGAAGGTTAATCAAGGCTTCTAAATTTCAGCCATCAAAGTAGATAGTTCCTCGATGGAATCGGCTGTTTTGATGTAATCCCGCCAATTCCCACGAACCATTCCCTTGGCTTGCAGGTCATCAAGCAAGGCCATCAGTGAATCCCAAAAGCCCTTCATATTATAAAGGATGACGGTTTTCTGATGATAGCCGATGGTAGCAGACGCCACAACCGTGAAGATTTCATCGATGGTGCCTATACCGCCAGGCAGGGCAATGAATACATCGCTCTGTTCCATCATCAACTGCTTACGGTCACTCAGATTATCGCAGGGGATCTCAATCTCCACATAGTTACTCGTCCTTCCTGACTTTTCCACAATCATCGGAATGATGCCGATAGTCCTTCCGCCAGCTTCCTTCGCGGCCTTGCCGAGCGACTCCATCAGTCCCTGGTTCACACCTCCATACACAAGGGCATACCCATTACTGGCTGCCCACCTTCCCAACTCCTCCGTCATCGCGAAGAAATCCGGATCAATCTGCTGATTCGCAGAACAGAATACACATATCTTCATAATTGCTTGCAAAGTTAATAAATTATTCGTATCTTTGCAAACGAAATGAGGAAATACTCAGAATAAACCCTATAAAACAGTAACTTATGAAGAAATTATTATTATCAATGGCAATGATCACCGCTATCACGGCAAGCTGCACCAATCGTCAGGCACAGAACACGAACAGTCAGACTGAGAACACGAACCGCCAGCTGGTGCTTTACTATTCAGAGACAGGCTCGACGAAGGCCGTCGCAGAAGAGTTACAGAAACAGCTCGGTGCCGACATCGAGGCTATCGAGTGCGTCAATCCCTATTCGGGCAACTTCCAGGAGACCATCCAGCGCTCTGGACAGGAAAGGGAGAAGGGTGAGACACCCGCCCTGAAAGAGCTCAAATCTAACATTGCTGACTATGATGTCATCTTCCTCGGCTATCCCATCTGGTTCGGTACTTATGCGATGCCTATCGCAACACTCGTCAAGGAGCAGGATTTCGCAGGCAAGACCATCGTACCCTTCTGCACTTTCGGCAGCGGTGGACTGAACACCTCGACGGATGCCCTCACCAAGGCTCTTCCCAAAGCTACTATCAAGAAGGGCTATGGTGTACGTACGGCCAGAGTGGCAGCCGCAGAGAAGGAACTCGACCGTTTCCTGAAGGAGAACGGCTATAAGGAGGGAGAAATCAGCCCGTTGCCAGACTACTCCGAGCAACAGCCTGTGACAGAGGAAGATAAAGCCATCTTCGACGCAGCTTGTTCATCTTACCAGTTCCCCCTCGGCACACCTGAGACCGTTGGCAAACGCACCACAGACGAGAGCAACGACTATAAGTTCATCGTGAAGGGCAAAGGTATGAACGGCGAGGAGAGCACTTCTACCATCTTCGTCACCGTGGGTAAGACAGAGGGAGCCAAGCCGGAGTTCACAGAGGTCGTCCGCTAAAGGTAAAAAAGTAAAAAGGTAAAAAAGTGAGGACTTTTGAGGAATTAGGCGTTAATGCGGCTATCCGCAAGGCCATCGAGGAGTTGGGCTTTGTGCAGCCGATGCCTGTGCAGGAGGAGGTGATTCCCTATCTGTTGGGGAATGAGAACGATATCATCGCCCTCGCTCAGACTGGTACGGGTAAGACGGCGGCCTTTGGCATCCCCCTGCTGGAACGGATAGATACGTCAAGACGCGAGACACAGGCGCTGGTACTCTCGCCGACGAGGGAACTGTGTCTGCAGATTACTGACGACCTCCGCGACTTCTCCAAATATATGGAGGGGATACACGTGGAGGCCGTATATGGCGGTGCTGCTATCGAGTCGCAGGTGCGGGCTTTGAAACAGGGTGTGCAGATTATCGTCGCCACGCCTGGTCGTCTAGTGGACCTGATGCATCGCGGCAAGGCCCATCTCGAAGAGGTGACGAACATCGTGCTCGACGAGGCCGACGAGATGCTGAATATGGGTTTCTCCGATAGTATCAACGAAATCTTTGAGTCGTTGTCTGCAGACCATCACACGCTGATGTTCTCCGCCACGATGAGCAAGGAGGTGGAGCGTGTGGCACAGACGTACCTCCACAACTATAAGGAGATCGTGGTAGGTTCACGCAATGAGGGTGCAGAGAACGTGAACCATATCTATTATATGGTGAACGCCAAGGACAAGTATCTCGCCTTGAAGCGTATCGTGGACTACTATCCCCGCATCTTCGCCATCATCTTCTGCCGTACGAAGATCGAGACGCAGGAGATTGCCGACAAACTTATCAAGGACGGCTATAACGCTGAGTCGTTGCACGGCGATCTCTCTCAGCAACAGCGCGACCTGACGATGCAGAAATTCCGCAACCATCTGACGCAGTTGCTGGTGGCAACGGATGTGGCAGCAAGAGGTCTGGACGTAGACGATCTGACACACGTCATCAACTTCGGACTGCCTGACGACATCGAGAACTACACCCACCGCTCAGGGCGTACGGGTCGTGCCGGCAAGAAAGGCACATCGATCTCCATCATCCACAGTCGCGAGAAGCATAAGATCCGCAACATCGAGAAGGAAATCGGCAAGGAGTTCGTGAAGGCAGAGATCCCTTCGGCAGAGGAAATCTGCAAGAAACAGCTCTATAAGGTGATGGACCAGATTGTAAAGACCGATGTCGACGATGAGGAGATTGCTCCCTTTATGCAGGACATCAACCGCTATTTCGAGTATATCGACAAGGATGAACTCATCAAGAAGATTGTCTCCTTGGAGTTTGGCAAGTTCCTTGCCTATTATGCCGATGCCCCGGAAATCGAGCCGGTTCTTCCGGAAAAATCCGGCAAATCCGGTAAATCCGGATCTTCCGGATTCCAATCCGACAAGCAGAAACTGCAGAACAAAGCCCAGAAGGGTTATCGCCGGCTGTTCATCAATCTCGGCAAGCGCGACGGATTCTATCCTGGGGAACTGATGCAGACGCTGAACCGTTTCGTGGGCGGCCGACAGGAGGTAGGTCATATCGACCTGCTCGACACCATCTCCTACTTTGAGGTGCCTGAGAAGGATGCCAAGAAGGTGATGATTCAGCTGACGGGGATCCGCTATAAAGGCCGTACTGTTCGTTGTAACGATGCAGACGAAGGCGGCAAGAATCCAAGGGAGACGGCAGCCCCTTCAACACGTGAGAAGCGTAGCAGACGCGACAGTCAGCCCAAGCGTCAGAAGGAGGAGATGCCGAAACGTCAGAAGAAAGATGACTGGCGCAGTCTGATGCGCTCGACCGAAGGTCGCTTGCAAGGCAAGAACAAAGTCCCTCGTGACCTGAAAGGACCCGAACCTGATTTCTCCGAAGAAGGCTGGGCGATGCGCAAACCCCGGAAAAAGAAGAAATAAAATTCAGCCTCACACTGATAACCGAGTGTGAGGCTGCTTTTATTATAGAAGAACTAAACTTTAGAAATTGTAGTAAACACCGAATGAGCAGCTGTTGGAGAAGTCAAGTCCGAAATTGGTACCACTCTTGCCCTCACCTTTAGGACTGAAATTCTCGAAGCCTAAGAATCCGATGTGGGCTACGAAGCTGACTTCCTCAGTCAGACTGATTGCTATACCAGGACGTAAACCCATAGAGAAGATGGTGCCAGAGTCTTTAACGCTTCCAAAGGAAATACCACCATCGATGAACAGCTTTACCTGATCCCAATCGAAAGCTGTGTATCTGGCATAAGGAGCAATGGTAAAGATTTCAGCTTTTGAATACTGGCTCTGACCCGAAAAATCACTTTGGCCGAGATTCTGCCCACTATACGGGAAGCCCTTCTGATAGCCTAATGTTGCACCGATAGCCCACTTGTCGTTCAGGTTATAACCGAACTCAGGCAGGATCTTAAAGACAAACTCTGAGTCGCCACCACCAACGGGCTTCACACTACCGAATCCTACGGATCCTCCAACATAGAACTGTGCACTTGCATTCAAGCTTGCGAACAACACGACTGCTAACAATAAAATCTTTTTCATAAGCGTTTTGTTTTAAAGAGTTAATAATATAGGATTAGTCATTCTTTATCGATATAACACTGCAAAGATAAGACAAATTATTGAAAGTACCAAACTTTTTGAGCATAAATTCTGTAATAAGTCGTTATTTTGCATTAATCTCTTGAAGCAGACGGTCGGCCTTGCCCCATTTCTCCATCATATAGAGCACATAGCGGATATCGACACCGATGCAACGGGCCAGCTGGGAGTCGAAGAAGATATCCGATGACAGCGAGTCCCAGTTACCGTCGAAGGCGAGACCGATAAGTTCACCTTTACCGTTGAACATCGGCGAACCGCTATTACCTCCCGTAATGTCATTGTTCGACAGGAAACAGAGGTGCAACTTGCCTGTGGTCTTGTCGGTGTACTTCCCGAAGTCACTGACGGACAGCAATTCCTTCATAATGGGTTCTGCCTCGTAGTCGATGACGCCCTGTTCTCCGCGATTCATTTTCTCCACGATACTGCTGGCTTCAGTATAGTAACCTGATGGTTTGCCGTCGAGAAGATACTCACCCACCTGTCCATAGCTCAGACGCATGGTGAAGTTGGCATCGCTGTAGTTGGGCATATCCTCCTCCATACGCAGTTTAGCGGCACAGAGATAACGCTCCAACACGTCGATGCTGTCGTACGTAGCTTCCAAGTCAGCACGAATGTCGGCCTGTACAGAAATCAGACTCTCGCCATAGACCACACCCGGATCACGGTGATAACTCTTCTTGTTCACGTAGATCTTCTTGTCGTGAGTCATCAGTTTCGACTTCTTGTATATCCGGTCTACAAACTTCTGATAGTCACCGCCATAGTCGTGATCAATGACGTTGAAGAAATCAGGCTGGTATTTGATCTCCACCTTCTCGCGATAGTGCTTCAGCAGGGCGGCGAGGATCTCACGGTCGGTGTCGTAGTCCCATTCGTCAGTATTGTTCTTGAACTCGATATAATATGACTTGGGCTTACCCTCCTTACCGTTGATGATGGCACCGTTCTGCACACGAAGGGCACGACGGGTCATCTCGTCGGTATTGCGACGGCCGAAGGTCTCATTATAGAAAGTCAGGGCACGACGGGCCTGGAAACGCTTCTGATAGAGCTGCTCCAACTTGGCAAAGTCGAGTTCCCCCTTCAGATATCCCGTAGAATCCTGCCACTGGCGGATCTTCTGCTCATAGGCTGCCTTCTGACGAATCAGGCCGATGCTGTCGATACATTTGTTCATACCGATGCTGTTCTTCCAGTAGTTCGAACTCGAGGCATACTTCGAGTCGTACTTGATGCGTACGGCCTCATCGGCCCGCATATGCCGGATCATAATGTTCTGCTTCACCTCTCGGGTCTGATACATCGGCTCGTTCATCGCATTCCGACGCTCCTGAATACCATAGCTCGACAGATAACGGCTCGTGCTGCCGGGATAGCCGATGGTCATCGAGAACGATCCTGGCTGATAGCCCTGCAACGACACCTGAGCCCATTTCTTCGGTTTCATCGGCACATTCTCCTTCGAATACTTCGCAGGACCACCCGTCTTGGGATCGACATAGACACGGAACACGCTGAAGTCACAGGTCTGACGCGGCCACATCCAGTTGTCCGTCTCACCACCAAACTTACCCATCGACTTGGGCAGGGCGAACACCAGTCGTACGTCCTCGTAGTCGCGGTAGGTGGTTAGGTAGTATTTGTTGCCCTCATAGAAGGGTTTTATCTCAACACGCAAGGTGGAGTCTTGTTTCACGATATCCTTCAGCATCGCATTCTCGAGCGAGTCGAGGAAGCTATACCGGTCGTCGTTGTTCATCTTCTGGATGCCCAGGGAATCAAGCATAGCGGTGATGTCCTTCTGCTCCACCATAAACGAGACGAAGAGGTCCTTGTTAGGCAGTTCCTCCTCAAAGGAGTTAGACACAAAGCCGTTAAGCATATAGTCGTGCTCCACCGTCGAGTGCGAACGGATGGCCTCGAAGCCGCAGTGGTGATTGGTAAACACAAGACCGTCAGGACTCACGACCACTCCAGAACAGTAACCGCCGAAGTTCACGACGCAGTTCTTGATGGCATCACCGCCCTCATACAGCGCACCGTATGGCAGCTCGTAGTTCTCCTGCTTCATCGTCTCATAGACGGCATTCGGCAGGTTATACAGCGTCCACATACCCTCGTCGGCCTTCATTCCATTCGGCAGGAGGTTTATAAACAATAGGATTAAATACAGTTCTTTTCTCATTGCTATTCTAATTAATGTCGTTTTTTTTCTTTTTTTCTCCGGGGCTTCCGGAATATCCGGGTTTTCCTGGATATCTGGGTTTTCCGGGATATCTGGGTTTTCCGGGACTTCCAGATAATCCGGCTCAACCGCCCTCACCCAAAAGTGCCTTCAGGCGCTTTACCTCCTTACGAAGACTTTCTATCTCTTGCGCCTGCCGGGCAATGATTTCCTTTTGTGATTCTCTCTGTTCAAGCCGGGCCGCTGTCATACGCTCCTTGATACCGCCTTCTGTAGTGAATTCACGGTCTTTCTTCTCAATATATTTCGTCAGAGCGGAATCTATCTGATGGCAGAGACAGATACCCATATTCGCCAGTTCCTCGTCATTCATCTTAGGCAGCAATGCCTGATAATCCTCGTACTTGCTGTGGTTCTTACAGAACTGATGCAGCGGTTCAAAACGAGGATTCTTACCAAACCACTCTCCAATACCCTTGCGTTTCAGATAGTCTTGAAAGTCTTCTAAGAGTTCCAGATTACTACCGCGGGAAATGCCTAAAAGCCTGATTTCAACTTCCGTAGAGGTTTGACCGTCGCTACTTCCCTCAGCGATATTCTGTTTGACGCTCCGAGCACTCTGTACCATTTGATCCACTGTACGATCACCGTATTTGGGCAAGTATTTCTGACAGAACACCTGCGTCAGTTGGTAGAGTACATCGCTGCGTTGGTAAAAGCGCAGGTTGGTATAGACCACAGCCTTTCGCAAGACGCTGGTTGTACCATCGGGATAATGATTAACATGAGGTATCTTCTTATCAGGCATATTTCTTGATTTTTTGATTATTATTCTCTGCTTTCTCCGGGATTTCCGGGATTCCCGGAGTTTCCGGGGCTTCCGGAATATCCGGGCTTCTTCCTAAATCTCCGCCCAATGACTGGCAGGCTGCTCAATGGCAAATCTTTCTTGATGATCATACCAACAAACAACACAATAAATCCTGTATTACAAACTATCGAAAGCCACATCGACAGATGCTCACGAAGCAGCATCATCACGACGAAGGCGACAACAGCAAAAATGGTATAATATGCTATTTCTTTCAGTGGATAGTTGAGGGGATAGTATTTCTGTCCTACGATATAGGATGTCACCATTGCCACACCGTAGCCTGCCACACCTCCCCAAGCACAGGCCATGAAGCCGTATTTCGGCACAAACAGGAAATTCACTGCCAGCAGCACCACGCAGCCGATGCCGGAGAACCACGCACCCCAGATGGTCTTATCGATGAGCTTATACCAGAATGACAGGTTGAAATAGATACCCATCATAATCTCTGCCGCCATAACAACGGGCACAACCTTCAGCCCCACCCAATAGTCAGGATTTCTGACGATATATTTCAGGATGTCAATATATCCCACCACCATCAGGAAAGCCAACAACGTAAAGATGATGAAGTATTTCATCGCCTGCTCGTACATTTCACGCTGTCCCTTGTCCTTGACACCAGAGAACACGATCGGTTCATAGGCGAAGCGGAAGGCTTGTGTGATCATTGCCATAATCATCGCAATCTTCGAACAAGCACCATAGATACCGAGCTGTTCGAGCATATCGTCATCCTTGTAGATATAGGGGAAGAGCATCTTATCAGCCGTCTGGTTCAGGATGCCCGCTATGCCGAGAACCAGTATAGGCCATGAGTAACTGAGCATCGAGCGCAGCAACTGCCTGTCGAACACCCAGCGGAAGCCGGTATATTCTGTTATCAAGCACAGGGCGAGCATCACCGTACAAACCAGGTTGATATAGAAGGCGTAGCCCACATCCTTTCCATCCATCCAAGCAAAGTAGATGACATTCAGAAGGATACTCACCACGATGTTCAGCAGTTTCAGAGCCGCAAACTTAATCGCTTTCTTCTCCTGTCGCAGATGGGCGAAGGGGATACACAGGAAGGCATCGATGGCCACTGTCAGCGCCATCACCCAGACATACTCGGGATGATCACCATAGCCCATCACTTGACTGATAGGAGTAATAAAGATGAGCACCAGTGCTGCAAAGAGGGCTGATATGGAACCTACGCTGATGAGTGTCGTGGAATAGACTACCTCCGAGTCCGTATGTGACTTATTGGTAAATCGGAAGTAAGTGGTCTCCATGCCGAAGGTCAGGATCACCAGTATCAAGGCCACATAAGCATACATATTTGTGATGACACCATAGCCACCAGACGCTGCTGAGAGCTGGGCAGTGTACAACGGCACGAGCAGATAATTCAGAAATCTGCCTACGATACTGCTCAGGCCATAGATGGCCGTATCCTTTGCGATAGTCTTTAATTTACCCATAATTTTATATTTATTCCGGATTTTCCGGGATTTCCGGGGGCTCCCAGATTTCCGGGATTACCCGAAGAACATATACGCAATAGCTATTGCCGCGATGATGCCGGCGAGGTCCGCCAAGAGACCGCAGGCAACGGCATGACGGGTCTTTCGGATGCCCACGCTGCCGAAGTAGACGGCGAGGATATAGAACGTCGTATCCGTCGAGCCCTGGAAGATACAACTCAGACGGCCGATAAACGAGTCTGCTCCATAGGTAGTCATCGCATCGACCATCATACCCCGGGCACCACTGCCACTCAGCGGTTTCATCAGCGCCGTCGGTAAGGCTCCTACGAAATCACTATTACCGCCACAGGCCTCCACTGTCCAGCCAATACCGTTGATAAGCATATCCATCGCCCCCGAAGCCCTGAACACACCGATGGCTACGAGTATCGCCACTAAATAGGGGATGATACGGACGGCCGTCGTAAAGCCCTCCTTCGCTCCCTCGATGAAGGCGTCGTAAACATTCACCTTCTTCCGCATGCCAGCCAGGATAAAGGCGATGATAATCAGCATCAGCAGGATGTTCGCCGTCGAGGTGCTTACCTTGTTCATCAGCACCGAGTCAAGTTGTCCGAAGCCCCAAATGACGCCAGCCACTACCACTGCGGCACCACCCAACGTCAGCAGGATGGTACGGTTCAGAAGGTTGATCTTCTGATAGAGGCTGGTGATGATGATGCCCGCCAAGGTCGAGAAGAACGTCGCCAGCAGGATGGGAATAAACACATCCGTCGGCTGGGCGGCACCCATCTGGGCCCTATATACTAATATAGAAATAGGTATAAGCGTCAGACCGCTGGTGTTCAACACAAGGAACATGATCATCGGGTTTGAGGCTGTATCCTTCTTGGGGTTAATCTCCTGCAGCTGCTCCATCGCCTTAAGGCCTAAGGGTGTGGCTGCATTGTCGAGCCCCAGCATGTTCGCGGCGATATTCATAAAGATGCTGCCTGTCACGGGGTGACCCGCCGGAATATCCGGGAATATCCGGACGAATACCGGTTTCAGCATCCGGGCCAGCACATTCACCACCCCACCCTTTTCGCCAATCTTCATGATGCCCAGCCAGAGCGACAACACACCTGTCAGACCCAACGAGATCTCAAACGCGGTTTTCGACGAAGAGAACGTCGAATCCATCATGGCCGGGAACACATCATAGTCTCCCAGGAACACCAACTTCACCACCGCAATGACGAATGCGACAATGAAAAACGCTATCCAAATATAATTCAATACCATACTGAGTGCAAAGTTACAACAATCTTTGCACACCACCAAATATAAATGCAAAAAAGGGCACCTGCCTCAACAGATGCCCCTTCCGGATTAGTATTTAAGTACTTTGATGAAAAGAAATTCCTCTTTTATTTACCTCTAAGCTGATACCATGCAGGATTTTCAGGATCCAGCCAGTCATCGCCGAGATTACCAATCACATACTGTTGGAACAATTTCGTATAATCCTTCTTACGGAACTTCCTGTCGATATCCTCACGCTCGGAACACCACTCAAAGTCACTGCCAACGCAGACTTTGCTGGCCACCTTACCTTGATCAGCCTTCAGTTCAATGTTAGAACCACGCTTCGTTACCCAAATGGGAATGCTCTTGGCTTCTGCTTTGGAACTGTAGGTACGACCCATGGAAATCCTGCCAAGTTCCTTTTGATAGTCAATAGCAACGCTGGTCGAAGAAGTCGAACCCCAACCCGTATTACTCATCTTCGAGGCTGAACCAGAACCAGTAAGGCTGATTCCACAAAGAGCATGAACCTCATGACCTGCGTCTTGACTACCAATATAGAGCGGCAGTTCACCACCAATAGCACGGATGACGAGGACACCATTCTGGAAGACGTCGAACACAACATCGTTGAAGTCGAAGTCACTGTTCTCACCCACCGTCAAGTCCTCTGCAATGATACGGCAGACGAAAGTACCGGGATCTTCTGGTTCGTCAGGATCGTCTGGATCTTCAGGAATCACAATCGGGTCTTGTGGTTTTTCCGTCTTCGTACCAGTAACAGCAAATACCAAGTCGTTGAAGTCGAAGTCAACCCAGTCTTCGAAACCTATGAAGGTAATATCCTCGTCGCCGATCTTACTCTGGAAGACGGCCGCATGGGAAGTATGTGGATCCGTCACGCCATAGCCACCAACACCATAGCCAAAGGTGGTGGAGTGGATTTCGGCATTCATATCACTGTCGCAATAATAGTCAGGCTTCGTAGAGATTGTCTTTTTCTCGATATTTGAAATGGACGATGTTCCCTCTGTGGCAGCAGTACCTGTCAGGAATTCACAGCCATAGAATCCCAGTTTTGACCCTTCTGCATAGACTGCATACACATGATTGGCCTCGACAGGGAAGTCATAAGTTCCATTATATTTCGAAGACACCGTGATTCCGTCATAGCCCGAAAGAGAGGTTCCGCTTGTATTGTTCCAACCGTCTAGCCCCAAATCCTTAACATAGAAGCGCTTGTCTGCGTTTAAAGATACTGCAACTCTCATCACACCAGGATTCCAAGCCAGG
The DNA here is from genome assembly GCA_017428805.1 of Prevotella sp. The sequence continues at coordinate 29,136 of JAFRQC010000068.1, forward strand.
AAATAATATGTTGTAGCCATACCAGACAGCCCTCCGTCCTTACCTGTTCCTGAAGTATAAGCAGAATATCCACTCACACTTCCGTTGGATTTTGCCTTACTAAAGTACGCTGGTGTTTTTCCTAATTTCACGGTGACTGAACCCAACTTAATACTGAAGCCACAGTCAAAGGGACTGAGAGCACTCGTAAAGACGCCGTCTCTCTGTTTGTTGCCATTCGATTCAACAAATTCAAAGCCATAGAAGCCCAGTTTGGAGCCTTCAGCATAGACAGCATACCAATTCCACGCTTTGACAGGAAAACTGTATACGCCAGTATAGTCTGCCGACTCCGTCTTTCCATCATATCCAGAAAGTGAGGTTCCCGAGGATACATAATCAGGATTAATGTTGCTGCCCAGTTCCTTGATATACAGTTTCTTTCCAGAATTCAACTTAACACCAACATTGATAGTACCATCAGCCTCTGGACAGAAATAGTAACATGTATTACCACCATCCAAACTTCCGTTCACACCATTTCCTTCCATATACCAATTGAAGGAATTGCCTTCATAAGTAAATGAAGATCCCTGCTTTGCTGCAGTAAATTGTGGGACGCCAAGTGTATTACCAAACTTAATCTGAACCTTACCATTAATATACTGATCAGAGCCGCACTGATAATATCCATCTTCAGAAACCGCAAACTTACCCTCCGAAGTAAGGGATGCCTCTGTGCCGCCTGTCGTTGTTGTGACACCACCACTCTGATAAATCTCATTCGATGCTCCGCCCCATGTGTTGCTGATGACAAAGTTGATCACATAATTTTCGGGGAAATCATAAGAGCAGTTACCATTAGCATCAACATACACCAGACTATAAGTATTATTATAGAGGTGAGTGTCACCTCCCTGTTTGGGATTGCTCATCTCGCCAAGCGAATACTTGGGCATCGTCTTAATCTGCTCAGCCGTAGGTTTCTGACCCACAGGATAATAGTAGTAACTCAGTCTGTCGCCAGAGTTAGAATAATGGTAGATAGGCGTCAAGGTGACAGGGCCACCAGTCGTAACAATCGAGTAGCCCGTCGACTGTGCCTTTGCAAGATTATTCACATTCTCAGGAATCAAGCCCGGCTGTTCACCTGTTCCTACAATCACTTGCCTGGCAGCGGCGACAAATTCGTCAGAAAGTTCAGATGTGACAACTGTTCCGTGAACATCATAATACCTGTCACTCCAACCAGAATTGTGCCAAGCGGCATAAGAGTTCATGAAGTCGAATGATGACTGAGGGGTGCCAGATTCTATGGCAGCATCCACACCCTCCCAGGCAAGAGCCATCTGGGCGTTATATGTATAGTCACCAACTGATACATAAGGCAGAGCCACGACAGCACGTGTGCCGCTTGCTGCCGGGCCGAAGCCCCACGTCTGCGTTGCGGCGGGCTGGCCGAAACGCGTCACGAAAGCGTTCTCATAATTCTGCACGATATTAAACTCAGCAGAGTTGTTCCCTCCGTTGACATCAGCATCTACGCTGTTGCAGCCTGTGAACAACCCACCAAGGGCTACGGCTGCCATTACGGTCATCAAATACTTCTTCATATTAATCCTTCAATAAGCTTATTCTGTAATACATTGCAATATTTGTGCAAAAATACAAATAATTTCTATACCAACCAACAAAAGTCCCAAATATTTAACAGAGTTTCACAGACAACCCACATTATTTAATAAAGAGGCGCCTGCTCACGCAGACGCCTCCTCCAAAGATAATTTAGTTTTCTTAAGTATTTGATGTGTATATTAATCCCACCACTCACTAATTACGGTCTGGCCTTCCTGAGCCCACTTAACGAAGCTGGGATATCTTTCCTTAATGCTCTGACGCTCATCAGCCCAGTCAAAATTCATATTAGAAACGGCGATCTTAGATGCAGGCTCACCTCTTTGAGCTGAAAGCCGGAACTCTATATCGTTCTTGATGACGATGATAGGAATATCTTTTGCATTAACCTGAGAGTTAGAATACTTGAACTCGACAGGATCCTTCGCTTTATGAGCATTATGTCCTGTATTAACCATTGTAGTTTGAGACACTTTAAACATGTTGTGAACCTCATACTCGTCAGCCTTAGTGCCAATATACAGAGGCAGTGTACCACCAGCAGCCATCAGACGAATCCATGTACCTTGTTCTTCTGCAGTTCCACTTGTCACATGAGCTACATCGAATACAACGTCATTGAAGTCAAAGTCTGCACCTTTATCAGCTTCTGTTACAGCCACACCGCTGGCACTATTTGCGAAAGTCAGGTCCTCACCCAAAACGCGGATCGTGTACTCACGTGTCGGAGGAGTCGGAGTGGTTTCACCTGGAACAATCTTCAACACCCAGTCATCACAATAGTCTAAACGCTGAGTTCCATATTCCTCCCATTTTGCAGGCGAACCATCAGCATTTCTAGTCTCAATCTTCTTACCATAAAATGAAAGACCAACATACCATCCAAGTCCAACACCAGGAACATCAATTTGTGCACACTTAAAATACCAATAATAACCATCTCCATCAGGAGAGTCAACATCCTGTCCCCAAGGTGTGTGATAACCAAAATATAATGCAGAACCATCCTTAATATATCTAACAGCGGTTGAACCTGTAGTGTTAGCGTTGAAATCAAGAATATGTTCAGTTCCATTCTGATGAGGGGTAGAGCCTATGTGCAACTTATCCATTGTGCCTACGATAGTTGTCTTTTCTTCAGTTCGACCATCTTCCCAATGAAAATAGCCTTGCTTTTCGAAACCATTATTTCCCACATTCTGAACAAAGAAATTAGTGAATGGGAGACCTTGCTCTGAACGTCCTTTATTTTCTTCTTTAGCAAACCACTCCATGACATATGCCTTTTCAGCATCAGTTATAGCCGCAGGAGCTTTCTCTGTGGGGAATTCTGTCATATCGGGCTTAATAACAGAACGTGTCGATCCGAAGCCCCAGTCCTGATCGGGAGCGATCGTACCACCAACATACGCAAGGAAACGCGCATTGTAGGTCTCAGTGACCTTCTCTTTGCTCATCTGATCAATTGCGCCCTGATCGTAGAGCTCATCACTCTTTGAGCAACTTGTGAATGCAGCGCAGATAGCGAGGGCTGCAACACCTGTCATCAAATACTTCTTCATAATTCTAAAAATTTTAATGTTATTAATAATTTGGTTTTAAAGATATAACTCTCGACACGATTTTGAAATGTGGTTGCAAAGTTACATCATTTATTTATATCATACAAGCATTTGCCTGTTAAAAAATCATAACGATAGCGTAATCATTCGAAACTTGTTACATTTCGTATAGGAAAAAGATACATTTAATAAAACATGTAGAGAAAGATTGAGCAGTTCTGGGATGCGGTTTACGTGGAGAGAGCCCTCATAGAGGGAGGCTACAACAAAGGCCGGGCTGAAGAACGCATTGCCAATGCCAAGGCTCTGTTAGACAATGGCGTTCCGCTTGAAGTGATTGTCAAGAGCCTCCACCTTACAGACGATGAGGCCGCCACGCTTTCGCATAACAGTGTGCCTGTCACCCTGTGACCTGCAAAAAAGTGAACTGAAAAAACTTTTTTGAAAATTTTTCCTGATAAAATTTGGAAGAAAAGAAAAAAAGTCGTAACTTTGCACCGTTGATTCCGCCACACCTATCTTCTGAAAAGGATGAAGTGCAACAGGGCGGAACTTTTTTTAATTTTAAATCTATTATGAAATACAACAAACAAGCACTTGACATTCCCGCTCAACTTGCCCAGTTGCAGCAGCGCGGACTCATGATTACTGATTTGACAAAAGCAGCTCAGTTCCTTAACAACGTCAGTTACTTTCGTTTCGCCGCCTATCTGCGTCCGTTGGAAGCAAATGCCATTCACCAGTTTAAGGCAGGCTCAACTTTTGAACAGGCCGAGGCTCTTTACACATTTGATGCAGAACTGCGCAAGATTCTCTTTGCGGCTATTCAGCGCATTGAAATATCCCTGCGTTCCCGTGTCATTCACCAATTCTCATTATCACACGGACCGTTCTGGTTCTATGATGCCAGTCTCACTGTTAGTAAGTACAAATTTGCAGAAAACCTTGCGGCTCTGGAGCGGGAACTGAAAAGGACAAAGGAGGATTTTATTGCAGAACATATCGCAAAATATGGTGATGAAGACTTCCCGCCTGCCTGGAAAATGTTGGAAGTCATTTCTTTTGGCACTCTGACAAAGCTATATATCAATTCTTCAGACACACAGGCCAAAAAGATGATTGCTAGGAGTTTTGATGTAAAACAGGCTGAGGTCTTGGAAAGTTGGATGAAGAGCATTGTCGCACTAAGGAACACTTGCGCTCATCATGGACGTGTCTGGAATCGCATCATGCTTAAAATCCCTCAGCTACTAAACTCTCCTACAGGCAAGTGGATAATCAATACACATATTGACCCAAAACGTTTTTATGCCGTAGCTTGCTGCACAGCATATTGGTTGAATAGTATAGACCCCACAAATACTTTCATCAAGGATATCAAGCGGTTGCTGAGAAAATACCAAATCGTAGACCCTGCGGCAATGGGCTTTCCCTGTGGATGGAAGAAAGAACCCATTTGGAAATAGGCATAACAACGTACCTGTCACCTCGTGTTCCAAATCTTTCCGACGAAATGTGATGAATGGAAGGTAATTGATGTGTTAATTATATATAACAATAACAAAAATGTTACTCAATTATTTGGAGATAGGCAACAAAATCGTTACCTTTGCAGCGTGTAAAAGCTCTTTGACATTATGAAGTATTCAGAATTGAAAAGATGGCTTCGCAAGTGGCTAGAGCTTTTACTTTAAACGAATTACGAAGATGAAAGTAGAGGCAATAGTAGAAAGAACAGACAACGGATATTATTCCATTGCATGTGATTCCCAGATTGGCAGTTTCTGTCTTGGAGGGTTCGGCGATAGTGTGGATGAGGCAAAGGAAGACTTCATGTCTGTAGTCAGTGAAGCACAACATGAATATATTCTGGAGCATGGTAAACTGACAGAGGATTTGAAAGAAATAGATGTGGAGTATCGGTACGACCTTCAGTCTTTCTTTAATTATTTCGACTGGATAAATATTTCCAAGTTTGCCAAGTTCGCTGGAATTAATGAGAGCAAGATGCGCCAATACAAAATCGGAGCAGCCTTTGCCGGTGAGAAGACGAAGGAAAAAATACTTTCAGCCATTCATAGGATGAGCGCGGAGCTTGCTGCCGCTTCATTATAAAGCTTTTACACATTTGAACCGCTGAATTCCTTTCAGCGGTTTTTTTGGCCTTCATACTTGGATTATCAAGCCTTCTAAATGCCAACATGTAGCCTTCTCAATGCCATTCAGAAGGCTTCGTGCTCCCAACGAGAAGGCGGTATAAAATAAAAAGTCAATCGCCGGGCCTCACGGATGCACGATTGGAAAAAATTAATTTATACACTAAAAATTACAGTTCGCGGTCTTTCTATTCTCACGAACCGAAGAGACCAATATTAACAGTTTAATTACAAACTGTGTTTCTTTTTTTTATTTATTTGGAAAGATACGGTTTATATCCAAAAAGATCTATAAAACGAGAGATTCTCTCATAATATTTATGCTTTTTTAATCATTCCCATTTTTATTTTAAAAGACTTTCTATAAATGCCACGAAGCACATTGTACCTGGGATGTTTCTCAGAGCGCACAAATCGATGATCATGCCGTGTTATGTCAGGCTCAGTCTTAATCCAAACAAGAAAAAGCCCGCCTAGCCCTGTCTATGAAATCATTTTTTATCCGCTTCTAGTTTTTGACGGGCAAGGTTCGCTAGTTGAACAATAAAATCTTCTGTTGGTTTTATCTTCGGATCCTGTTTTCCTCACTTAACCCCATAATCTTACTCCTTCACTGATTACGTTTTGACGGAAAGGACTGGTTATACTTTTGTTCCAATCCTTTTTTGTATATAGAATGGCATTAATACACTGGTTGTAGGACCAGCCAAGTTCACGAAGAGGATAGGTATAATCATCGATATCCTGAGAAGTTATACGTTCCTTGTCAAGCAAAATTAGCACATCCCAGTCAGAATCCTCATGGGCGTCACCTCTTGCCCTTGAGCCAAAGAGAATCACCTCGGCACCATGAGGAACTATCTGGCGGGCCTTGCCTGTGATAGCATCTATTATCTGCTTTTGCTTTTTTGCCGTCATATACTTCTTTCTCTATTTCTGGGGCAAAGATACGAATAAAAGTTTTAAGTTCCAAACAATTTGGAGAAAAACTTATTATTAGCCGCCTCTTCCATCATTAGTTTCTTCTCCCTGTTACTTTAATTAGTCCTCCCTCAGAGTTTAATTAGTTCCCCCTCTGAGTCCGGACTAACTAAAGTCCAAGAGAGGACTATCTAAAGTTCCACTCTGTAGTAATTAAGCTCAGGCCATATATCTTATCCCTCTATTATATTACCCATTCCGCTGAGTAACAAGCCTTCATGTTTGGATTATTAAGCCTTCTAAATGCCAACATGAAACCTTCTCAATGCCATTCAGAAGCCTTCGTGCTCCCCATTGTTCTATAAAAAAGAGGCGGCTACTCACGCAGCCGCCCCCGGATTATGCAAAAATATGTATTTGATTAAGTGATTGCCTACTGGAAGAGCGTTCGGCTGATTTGAGTAAGGGTGAAGTTCCGGCCCATAACCTGCAAGGTGGGTCTGCCATCCCGCTTACTGCTATTCATTTTCTTGGCATTGGCCTCGTCGAGTTCCACCTCAATGACACCGCTTGTCTTACCCGTATTGATCTTATTGCCCTGGGCGTCAAGATCATAGTTCGGTATCACCGTGTCGATGAAGTACGGCTTGTTACCGTCAGCAAAGACGACGGTTATGTAGGAGTCATCCGTCAAATTCTCAACATAGAATGTGATATGGTCACCGGGATAGTACAAGTCAAAATCCAACGGCAAGTAATCCACACTCCAATCTGTATATGGCTTAACAGAACTTGTGCCAGCCGAAGGCCACATGATATCCTGAGATGCCGAAGGATAAGTAATGCGAGTGATGACGATAGGAGGCGTTATCCTTCCTGAGTATGTGGCGTTGCCGTAACGATAGTAACCGACACTCGCCTTTTCAGCGTCCGTCAACAGATTATCATCCCACCACTGAATATCCTTATCTCCTACATAATCAGCAAACCTCGGATAAGCGACTGTCAGCGGCTTGCGCTCAACCGTCCACTTCGTAGTGTGATTAGGTACGAAGATCTTGGCAGGAGCACCACCTAAAGAAGAACCCAGAACGGCCACGTCATTACCCCATTGCACGGCGATAGGAATCTCATGGGCATAGATAGGATCTGTATCTGCCCTGCCCGGAATCAGCTGCGACGGTGTGAAGGAACCCAAATAGACGGAATTACGATCCTCTACGCTGCCAAAGACCGTGGAGTTCTCATTATAAGTGTTGACCATCGTTGTGATGCCCACATTAAATTTATTATGTACCTCCATGCCAGCCACAGTGAGAGGGATCGTACCACCAGCAGCCAAAAGCGTCATTTCTACAGAGAAGGTTGGATTATTCCTCGTGGAATAATTTTCCTCTCTTATGAATTCCTTTCGGCCATCAGAATAAATCCAATAGTACTTCTTGACACCTTCTTCAAAGTTCTGGTAGATATCCACATCTAACACGACATCGTTGAAGTCAAGGTCTTCACGTGAAGAGACGCCAAGATCCTCGCAGAAGATACGTCCGCATTGACCTGGGAAAGGAGTCTTCTCTTCTGTACCATATTTCTCTACTTTCTGTCTCTTGGTGATTTCCTTCGGATTAGCCTCCACGATACAGACAATCCAGTCGGAATAATATCCGTCGGCACAACCGACCTTCACCCACACATTACCCTGGGACTGGTCACCGTTCACATAACGCTCCCAAACAGGATAAGCACCAGATGTTCCAGCAGGCACAACCGTCACGGAAGCCTGATTGTCGTAAGCACCGGAAGACACATAAGGAATACCATCCTCGTTGGTGCGGGGACCGTCGTGATGGATAATGTCAGTTTCATTTTTCTCTGCATTCCATATATAGTCATCCCATCCGTTGGGATCCTGGAAGATGTCGCTGGCATCAACCCTTGCCTCGTAGTCGAAACCTACAAAGCCACGGCCTGACACAGAGGAACCCAAATCCATGCCGGGATGTTGCGAGGCGAATGTAGTAGCCCATGAATCAATCGTCGATCCGCTGATAATCACATATTGGTCATTATGCTGGATGCTACCCTGACTTTCATGCCAGCCGAAACAAGCGGTACTGGAACCAACCATGAGCATGATTTCATCTTGATGGTAAACGACATGGTTGTAGTTTTCAGCTTCCCAGTCGCCGATGCCCAGCGCTGCAGCAGATGCCTCGTCTAAGGGGTAACCTGCCTGATAGGTACGACCGTCCCAGACAGTATAGTTTGTTGAGCATTGAGCATTATTGTAGTTGTTGATGTGATCATTTGAATAGCCAGCAGTCAGCTTGTCCATGTGGTTACTGCCAATCTCCAGCTGTCCACCAAAGAGGTAAGCTTCCTTACTGTAGCCTCTGTATCCGTCCTCATCCCTCCACAGAGGACTACCACCGCCTTTATAGACATCCTGCACGAAGAAATTCGTATAAGAGACAGGCTCGTTACTTGGATATTGGTTGTACTGGAAATACAAACGCGCACGCAGCTTCTGGCCAGAAGTCAACGGATCAGGCACATTGCTATAAGTGCGTCCCCACTCATTGGCATTGGCATTATGGCCACGGGTACCGGCTCTACTACCGGCGAGTTCTGATTCTGTAACCAAAGAGTCTTTATATATGACTTCAGTTGTACTGGAGTCAGCCAAAGACAAGTCGTTAGTGAAACCCCAGTTCTGATAGGGGTCGATCTCTCCATAAACCTCATTGAAGACTTCTTCGTAAGTCTTCACCTTCTGCTGTACGATAGGCACGTAGTCAGTTTCCTTATCAGCACAACTGAATAAGAATGCTCCTGTGAACAGAGCCAATGCACCATTAATCAAATACTTCTTCATTGCAATCATACACTTAATAGACGTTACGTAACTTTAAACTAAATCGATTTGGGTGCAAAATTAATCAAAATATCGATAACTTGTATCACTTTTTCTGTTAAATACTGTAAAAGGTGCGCAAATTTGTTGCTTGTATGCAATTATTTTTGTAATTTTGCCCACATATTTAATAATATTAAGGAGAAAGTTATGAAACATCTTAGATGGATAATTCCCGTGATAGTGGCCGTCATCCTGGTAGTGAACAGCGCTTGCAGCCCTAACCATGAACTGTTTGATGCGGAGGCCACACAGGCCATCAGCGACAGTCTGTCGCCCGTTGACTCCATAGACCACAATCACACTTGGGTTCTGACAGACACCAGAAGCATCACGGTGAAGGCTAATATCAACGTGAATGCCCAGTGGCTGAAGATCCTGACCGCCGACCCTCGTAAGAGTGCGAATGCCGAGGTGGCCACACAGGTGATGATTACCGACGGTGAATCGGCTTCCTTGAGTTTCTGCTATCCCAAGACTCTTACCACACTCTATGCCGCACTCGTCGATGACGAGGGGCGCATTACAGTCACCGAATTCTCGCCCAACGACTATAAGGTGGACTTCTCTGCCCCCCTTTATACCAAGCAGCTCATGACATACATCCCTCAGCCTCTGACACTCGTCTATTGCTATGAGGAAGAGATGCCCGACTATACGAACCTGAACTTCGACTATAACGACTGCGTTCTGGGTATTTCCTACGAGCGGACTGGCGAACGGGAGATGCGCTTCCATGTAACGTTGAGTGCCGTAGGTACAAACCATCCCATGAGTGCTGCCCTCCGTCTGAAGAATTTCAAATATAACGAGATCGATACCGTCTACACCGAGGGAGGTGCTTCGTTCAACGTGAACAGCAAGGGAGAGGAAATTCCCGAACAAGTCATCTCGCCCAACCTGCTCAGAACCAAGGAACTGCTGCTGAAGAGCCAAAGCCAGGATAAGGAGGAGGATAAGGAGGCTGTGATCAACCTGTTTTGTGATGCCCACTGGGCTACGGGCGACTATTTGCCACCTAATGATCAATGGATGATTGATCACTGGTACTATAACGTGAGCAAGACCAGCAGTTCGGACATGAAGTATCGGACGATAGTGCCCAAAGAGGTGACCTATGTCGTGAAGTTCAAGGAATCAATGGGATTGGAGTATCTGAACTTCGACCTGCTCGATCCGTTTATCATCAAGGAGTATCTGGGCGGTACATTCGAGGTACACCAGTTTGCCTACCGCAACGACTGGGTGCTTAAGAATTATAAGATTGCAGAGGAAATCGTAAAACTGCCTTGGGCACTGATTATCCCTTACAAGAAGTTCCGCCACCCGTTGGATGGCGTAAACATCGGATTCAAGAAGAAAGGGACACAAGGCTTTGGCGCCTACAGTAGCGTGACAGGTCACACCTTCGGCGAATGGTCCATGAACCAAAAACTCGCTAATGACTGGTACCTGAACGAATACGCTACAGAGAACCAGGTGTATTAATTCCCGAAAACATACATTTGATCAGACCACCCCTACCCCTCCTACTCAGGAGGGGAAGAAATTACTCATCTGCAGAGGTCCAGGTGATGACTTTGCCGTCGACGGCATTCTCGGCGGCATACCAGTTGATGGCGGTATGCATGTTCGAGGCCCAGGTGCTGAACTGGGGATAAGCCACACCGATGTTGATGCCATCCTTTGCCCAGAACCAGCGTCGGTCTGCACTACCGTTGATGACGAGGTAGAGCGGTGCCTCGCCCGTCTCCTGAAGCTTGGTGTTGCCGTTAGAGTCCTCTGTGCGCAATGAGAAGGGCAGCTGGTCGATACGGACATTACCATCGGGGAAACTGATCTCTCCCAGTCTGGAGAACACACGGTTGATGGTATTCACATTGGCCATCTTTTCGGATGCCACACCGATGACGCTATGTACCTCTTCACCAAAGTCCTGGCCATTATAGACGACGTTGGTCTTCATCGTGTTGCCGACACACATCACCAGAATATTAGAGGCATAGCTGCCATCGCCATTGTCTTCTGGCACACTCACACGCAAAACCACATCGTTATAGTCGTAATCCTTTACCGAACTCTCAATCGTCTCGAAGGCATAATACACGCCATTAGGCTCGGGCGCCGCCGTGGAAGACTTCGGCAGATAGGTGGTGTTAAACGAGGCGGAAGTGCTGTAGGTACAGGTCTGACGGGAATCGTCGCCACAGGCATTGGCACTGATGTCATCGTTCCAGACGAGGGCATCCTTGTTACCCACCAGTGCCCAACGGTAATTGTTTTCATTGATGAGCCGTCCCCCGCAGGCATTGAGCCAATAGTAGAACAGTCGGTTGTTGTCGGTAATCAGCTCGGGGTCATAATCGACAGGGAACGTATCCGGCAATATCAGCTCCACATGGTCGAGCAGATAGGTGCCCGCCTGACCTTCGGTGGTGACGCAGCCATTGCAGTTATCGACTTTCAGCAAGGCGTTGGCGATGAAGTTATTGCCCACAGGTCCCCAGACACCGAAGTTATCGATGGTGATGTCAGTGGCCTCAATAGTGGCAGCGTTACCCATATAGACAATCTTGTTGCCATCGGCACTGCCGCTGAGCACCAGCGAGGGACATTGTAAGTAGCTATAGTCGTCGAGGCAACTGCTCTCCGAGAGAACCACCTCATTGTTAACCTGCATGGAAGAGGCATTCCGCAATGAGAGGTTATCGCCACTGATCTGGTCCAGCCAGGCTCCTCCACGATTAATCAATACACCTTGTCCACCATCAGCATTAGCTTCACAAACCACAGAAGTAGGTGAATCTGTTTCCACACCGAGGATGCCGCTGTTATAAAGGCCACAGCCTTTCAAGCGAATCTCCTTAGAGGACACAATACCCGCATTATAATTATAGGTATCGCTGCCTGTGTTATACTCCAGCGTACCGTCACCCGTAATCTTTCCACCGGGGAGAACATAGATCTGTCCCGTCGTGCCACTGGCGGAAGGCTTAGCACTGAGCGTCATCCCCTCTGGGATAATCACCTTACCACCACTGCCGACAACGATGACATTACCATTGGATACACGCTGGTTGAAACTGAGTGTCCAGGTGCCAGTCACATAGACCGACATATTTCCACGGATGCCGAGGGAGGGTACATAGCCCGTATAGTCGTCGCTGATACTGAGGCGAAGACGATCGTTGCCTTCCGGTTCCGCATCCATCGATGACACCTCAATGAAAGAGCCTGTGGTATAGTCACTCAAGTCGGGCATCTGCATGATGGGTACACTCCAGCGGTCATCCAGTCCGCCCGTAGGCTGCACTGGATATATCCGCTCCTCCAGCTGTTTGCCGCTAAAGACCACCTCACTGCCAGAGGCCTTCGCCGGGAATGCCTTGCAGACAGCATGTCCATCGCTGTCGAAGCAGGCGGCATAGAGCAGAGCATCATGGGCAGGACGGCACACCGTGATGGTCTTTGACTCGCCGGATTTCAGACGAACCATACCCAGATGACAGGCAGAAGCATCATACAAAGCCGGCGTGGGGAGGATATACACACGGTATTCCATCGAATTGCCATAATCGACAGATATCTTGACAGACAAACCCGTAGAGGTGCTCCAGTCCTGAAGTGAATCTACCTGCTTGCCACCCATGACGAGGGCTATGAAATTTTCCTTGAATTCCTGTTCCGGGGTTGATCCGGATTCCTTTGTACACCCTACTGCCGTTAAACAAAGCGCAACAGCAGCTGTCAAAACCTTAATCCAGCTCTTTTTCTTCATCATAATGCGGATGGTTGAATTAGCGTTGTGGACCAGCCAGGGCTTGAACCTGGGACCTCCAGATTATGAGTCTGTTGCTCTAACCAACTGAGCTACAAGTCCGCGTTTTGCGATGCAAAGGTATAGGAAAATCTTTAATTATCCAAATTTTTAAGGCGAAAACACACAAAATAAGTGGAAAATAAGTACCTTTGCACTCCAATGGAGATAATTCGCAACATAGAAAAGACGAGAATGGTGGTAAAATGCGCTGCCACCATCGGTGTGTTTGATGGTGTCCATGCTGGGCATCGGCAGGTGATCAAACATCTGGTTTCTACCGCCAGATTCCCTCATCTGGCATCGATGGTCATCACTTTTGACCGCCAGCCCCGTCAACTGTTCGATCCTGAGTTCCGCCCTCAGTTGCTGACGACGCAAGAGGAAAAAGAACGGGAAATAGAGCGGTTGGGCGTCGATTTCCTGGTGGTGTTGCCTTTCACCAAAGAGATGGCGCAACTCTCAGCCCGTGACTTCATGGCGCAGATACTTAAGGAGAAGCTGAACGTGAAAAGTCTCCAGATAGGCTATGACAACCGTTTCGGACATGACAGGACAGAGGGTTTCGATGATTATGTGCGCTATGGTCAGGAACTGGGCATCAATGTGTATCAAGGCATCAAGTTGTCGTTTCAGGATTATGATTTTGCCGTCTGCTCGTCGAACATCCGCAGTCTGCTTGCTGATGACGGTGACATAGAAACGGCTACGGTTATGTTAGCGCATCCTTACCAGCTCTCTGGCAAGGTCATGCCAGGCGAGCATATCGGCCACCAGCTGGGATTCCCCACGGCCAATCTACAGCCTGACGATCCCTTCAAACTGATTCCCGCCAGTGGCGTGTATGCGGTGTGGGCACAAGTCGCGGATCAGACCACCCCTAGCAGAAGATTGCTCCATGAAGACGCAATCGCCTACTCAGGAGGGGAACTGCCTGCGATGATGAACATCGGCACACGGCCTACGTTCGACGGCAGGAACCGTACGCTAGAGGTGAACATTTTCGACTTTGACGGTGACCTTTATGGACAGACGGTGATCATCACGTTTGTTGCAAGGCTGCGTGAGGAACGGAAGTTCGAATCGCCCGAGGCATTGATGGCCCAACTCAAAGAAGATCAAGAACAAGCAAAAACTATACTCTTATGAAAAATGCTATTGTTTATACGTTCGTATTCCTCGCCATTCAGGTGATGGCCGGCTTTATTGTTGATGGCGTCTGGCGCTGGGCGTTTGGAAAAGGTGCCATGGACGATGCCACAGGTATCATCGTTACGACGATGGTATTTACCGTGATATCCGTAGCCGTGTTCCTGTTGGCGAAATGGTGCGAGGTGTCGAGACACTGGATCCTGAAGCGTCCTTGGGTGATGCTGTTCTGGTGCGCCGTCGCTGCCATCGGTGCCATCATTCCCTCCGTCTGGATTCAGGAGCACATGCCCGAACTGCCCAATATCGCCGAAAATACATTTGACATCATCATGAGAGACCGTTGGGGATATGTGGCCGTAGGACTGTTGGCACCATTTGCCGAAGAATTGGTATTTCGCGGAGCCATTCTGAAGTCACTTCTGCAATGGTGCAGCAAACCCTGGGCAGCCATTGCCATCTCGGCGCTGCTCTTTGCCGCTGCCCACATGAACCCGGCCCAACTGCCACATGCCTTCGTGATTGGACTGTTGTTAGGCTGGCTGTATTATCGCACGGACAGCATCATACCCGGAATGGTGTATCACTGGGTGAACAACTCGGTGGCCTACGTGATGTATAACCTCTATCCCAACGCCGACCTCAAGCTGACTGATCTTTTCGGTTCTGAAAGGATGGCGCTGATGGCTGTAGGATTTTCGCTCTGCATCTTCCTGCCAGCGTTGTTCCAGCTGAACCTCAGACTAAAGAAATAGAGAGAAATGAGGGTGATCAGACCACCCCTGGCCCCTCCTACTCAGGAGGGGAAGAAGCGAAGTGGGCTGCGACCTCCCGGTTGCAGCCCATAACTTCATTTAGTACTTAATAAATTTGAGAGAATCGAAGCTTCACAGCTTCATTATAAATATAGAAAGCATAGAAAAAAATTATTCCAAATAGGTAGTCTTCTCCTTGGCCGGAACCTGAGGCACCTGGATGGTGTCGCTGACGTTCTCCGCCTGTATCGTGGTCAACACGTTAACCGTATCTGCCAGTTCCTGTTGTGCCTTTACATAAGCACCTTTCGGATCTTCCCAGATATCCCACGGCGCCTGGGCAGCGTTGCCCAGCGTCAGGATGATGGCCACGATGGCGGCGGCCTTGAACAGAGGCATCAGACGATTCCTCAGCGAGACGGTCTTAGCCACAGGGGCTTCACCGATCTGCTCAAGGATACGGGCATCGAAGTCTTCGCCCAGCGGTTCCTCTTTCTGCATTTCGCAGACGAAGAGTGCCTGGTATTTCCGAATCTCCTCCGGAACCTCCGGCATATCAGGCTGGCTGAAGAACGTACGAAGGATCGACTCCTCCTGAAGAGTGGTCTCACCCTCCCAGTAACGTTCCAATAGCTGTTCGATGTACTTATAGTCCATAATTCTCTGCCTTTATAAATTGTTGCTTGATCAGCTGTCGTGCCCTGAAGATGTTGATTTTCACCTGTTCCTCTGTGACACTCAGGATCTTCGCTATTTCCTTATAACTCTTGCCCTCGAACTCCCGGAGCTGCATGCAACTGCGTTGTTTCTCGGGCAAGTTGTCGATGAGCTGCCTGACAAGTGCGATGCGGTCGCGCTGCATGGCCTGCTCTTCGGGATTGGATGAATAACTGTGGTCGGCTGCGTCGTTCCCCTCTTCCAGACTCGGATTCTGGTTTTCCGCCTTTCTCATCTTGTCAACGGCGATATTCCGGCAGATGGTGAGGCAGAAGGCTTCGATGGAGTCTAACTCCTCCCAGTGGTCCCGCCTGTTCCAGACCTTGATCATCGTCTCCTGAACCACGTCCTCCGCCTCCGCCGGATTGAGAGTGATGCGGAGTGCGAGCCGGTAAAGCTCATTTTTCAACGGAAGGATATCGTTCCGGAAACTGATCTTTTTCATCCTCTCTAATTTATATGACGATTGGGAAACGGAAAAGTTACACTTTTTGCTATTTTTTTGTTTACAGTTTACGGTTTACAGTTTACAGGTGAATACCTGGCAAGCCATTTGCGAAACCCTTCACTGCCTTTAGAAGTAATCATCTGTAAACTGTAAACCGTAAACTGTAAACTAACAAATCGTCGTGCCGGATTTTCCGTCGAGAGCGGTAGCAAGCGTGATGATGACACGGGAGACACCGGCGTCGATGGCGGCGAGGGCATTCTCTATCTTCGGCAACATACCACCACTGATAGTACCGTCGGCTTTATATTTAATAAAGTCCGCGCGCGTGATAGAAGGAATGACAGAGTCGTCATCGTCAGGATTGCGGAGCACACCTTTCTTCTCAAAACTGAAGATCAGCGTCACATCATAATACGGAGCGAGTGCTTTGGCGGTCTCACTGGCAATGGTGTCAGCATTGGTATTGAGAATGTTTCCCTGGCCGTCGTGTGTCAGAGGAGCCATCACCGGGGTAACCCCTTCCTCGATAAGGCGACTGAGCATCTGACCGTCAGCACGGTCAACGTCGCCCACAAAGCCAAAGTCGATGAGAGCGGATGTTCCGGAATCTCCGGATGATCCGGAGTTTACAGGGACGGGGGGACGCTTATGGCTACGGATGACATCCATATCGGCACCCGTCAGTCCCAGGGCATTCACACCGTTGGCCTGAAGACGAGCCACGAGGTTCTTGTTCACCAGTCCGCCATAGACCATCGTCACCACACTGAGCATATCAGCATCGGTGATACGACGTCCACCCACCATCTTCGATTCGATGCCGAGCGTTTCTGCCACCTTCGTGGCCTTGCGGCCGCCACCGTGTACCAGAACCTTTCGGCCTTCAATGGCACTGAAGTCCTTCAGCAGCTGTGAGAGCTGGGCCTCGTCTTCCACGACAGCCCCACCCACCTTCACGATTGTCAATTTCTCTTTCATTATTCTAAATAGGTATATCCGTAAAGCCCGGAGCGGTAGTTCGACAGGAACTCCTTGCCCTCTTCGAGCGAAATCTTGCCCTGCTTCACACTCTTGGCCACCCAGACCTCCAGCTGACGGACGAGTTTCTTAGGATTATACTGCACGTATTCGAGCACTTCCTCCACCGTCTCACCGTCGATGATCTGGTCGATATGATAGGTGCCGTCTTTCTCGGAAATATGTACGGCGTTCGTATCCCCAAAGAGGTTGTGCATATCACCGAGAATCTCCTGATAAGCACCCACGAGGAACACACCCAGATAATAGGGCTCGTTCTTCTTCAGCGGATGTACGGGCAGCGAGTGGGTGTTATGCAGATTGGTTGTAAAATTGGCAATCTTTCCGTCCGAGTCGCAGGTAATATCCTGAATAGTGGCGTTGCGTGTCGGCCGCTCATCCAATCGCTGGATAGGCATGATCGGGAAGACTTGGTCGATGGCCCACGAGTCGCTGAGACTCTGGAAGAGCGAGAAGTTACAGAAATACTTATCTGCCAACAATTTGTCGATCTTCATCAATTCCTCCGGGATATGCTTCAGGCTCTTAGCGAGGGCGTGGATCTCGTGACACACACTCCAATACATCGCCTCCACCTCAGCACGTGTCTTCAGGTCGACGATACCGTGTGAGAACAGGTCAAGCACCTCCTCCCGGATCTGTTCGGCATCGTGCCAGTCCTCCAGCACGTTACGGGGTGAGAGATTATCCCATATCTCATAGAGATCCTTCACCAACTGATGGGAATTCTCATCGGGCTCGAATTCCTCCGGCATCTCGGGCAGTGAAGCCGTCTCCAGCACGTCGATGACGAGCACGGAGTGATGGGCTGCCAGCGAACGGCCGCTCTCGGTGATGATATTCGGGTGCGGCAGGTCGTTCTTGTTCGCTGCATCGACGAAGGTGTAGATACAGTCGTTGACATATTCCTGGATGGAGTAGTTGACAGACGATTCACTCGACGGCGAACGTGTACCGTCATAATCGACGCCAAGTCCACCGCCACAATCGACAAAGTCGACATTATATCCCATCTTATGCAGTTGGATATAGAACTGCGAGGCCTCACGGAGGGCCGTCTGGATACGACGGATCTTCGTAATCTGCGATCCTATATGGAAATGAATCAGTCTGAGACAGTCGCGCATGTCCTTCTTGTCTAACAATTCCAGTGCCTCTAAAAGCTCTGCACTCGTCAGACCGAACTTCGAGGCATCGCCGCCGCTCTCCTCCCATTTGCCGGAGCCAGAGGAAGCCAGTTTGATGCGGATACCGATATTCGGACGGATATTCATCTTCTTGGCCTCGCGGGCGATGATCTCCAGTTCGTTCATCTTCTCCACGACGATGAAGATCTGCTTACCCATCTTCTGGGCCAACAGTGCCAACTCGATATAGCTCTGGTCCTTGTAGCCGTTGCAGACGATGATCGAGTCACTCTGACACTGCATAGCAATGACAGCATGCAACTCAGGCTTCGAACCGGCCTCCAGTCCGAGATTGAACTTCCGGCCATGAGAGATAATCTCCTCGACGACGGGCTGCATCTGGTTCACCTTGATGGGATAGACCACATAGTTCTCACCTTTGTAGTCGTATTCCTCCGAGGCTTTCTTGAAACAGCTCCATGTCTTCTCGATCCGGTTGTCAAGGATATCGGGGAAACGGAGCAGCACAGGCGGCGTGACATCACGCAGCGCCAGTTCGTCCATCACCTCACGCAGATCGATCTGCGTACCGTTTTTGCAGGGTGTGACGTAGACGTCGCCCTTCTCGTTGATGCCGAAATAGGAGGTACCCCAACCGTTGATGTTGTAGAGCTCCTTCGAGTCATCGATGGTCCATTTCTTCATAAGCCTAATAGTTCTTTTATTTTCTCGACACTGATTTTGATCTTATCATAGTTGTCCATGAGGCTGACATCGAGCGTGTAGCGGGCTTTCGTATAGAAGGGCTCACGCTTCTCCAGCTGTTCCTTGATAAACTTCAACAACTCCTCTTTGCTCTTACCCTTCAGTAGCGGGCGCTCCACCTTGGCCATCTGCAGATGCTTGTACAGCACCTCGGGCTCGGCCTTCAGATAGACCACCTGTCCCTGTTGGTTCAGATAGTCCATATTGTCGAAGAAGCAGGGTGTGCCGCCACCGCAGCTGATGATGACATCCTCGAATTCCGCCACCTCATGGAGCATGTTATACTCGATTTGGCGGAACCCTTCCTCTCCACGCTCTGCGAAAATCTCCGATACGGTCTTCCGCATACGGCTCTCGATATACCAGTCGAGATCGTAGAAGACGATGCCTAACTCCTTCGAGAGTGCCTTGCCGATGGTGGTCTTGCCGGCACCCATATAGCCTATGAGGATGATGCGGGTCATTTGTTGATGATCTTCATACAATCCTCAAGCGTCAGTTCGGCAGCCTTCTCGTGCATGTTCTTCGGCAGACGGTAGTTCTTGCCGTCGTAGGCGAGGTAAGGACCGTAACGGCCATCCAGCACTTCCAGTTTCGGATCCTCGGGGAATGTCTTCAGATGCTTGCGTTTCTCCTCCTGCTGTTTCTCGTGGATGAGTTCGATGGCCTCATCGAGGGTGATGGACATGGGGTCAACGCCTTTGGGAACCGACGTATATTTGCGGTCGAAAAGGATATAAGGGCCGAAACGACCAGCGCCGATGGTGACGGGCTTGCCCTGATAGTCACCGACCTCAAGGGGCAGCTTGAACAGTTCCAGTGCCTCTTCGAGAGTGATGGTCTCGATGCTCTTGTCCTTCGGCATCTGGGCGAACGTCGGTTTCTCATTATCATCGGCAGAACCAATCTGTACAACCGGACCGAAACGACCGATCTTCACGAAGACGGGCTTGCCGCTCTTGGGATCCTTACCCAGCACACGCTCACCGGCCTTATGCTGGTCGCGGCTGTTGATGGTACGCTCCACCGTCGGTTCAAACTCCTTATAGAACGAACGCATCATGTCCGTCCAGCGCTCGTCGCCCTCGGCAATCCTATCGAAATCCTGCTCCACCTTGGCAGTGAAGTTGTAATCCATAATCTCTGTAAAGTTCTTCATCAGAAAGTCATTGACCACAATACCGATATCGGTAGGTATCAACTTACCCTTCTCCGAACCCACAATCTCCTTACGGGTCTTCTGGTTGATCTGCTTGCCCTTCAACTGATAAATGGTATATGGACGGTCCTCACCTTTCTTGTCACCCTTCTGAACATACTCACGCTGCTGGATGGTGCTGATGGTGGGCGCATAGGTTGACGGACGGCCGATGCCGAGTTCTTCCAACTTATGCACCAGACTGGCCTCTGTATAACGCTGAGGACCAGTGACAAAACGCTCGACGGCGTTAATCTCACGGCGTGTGAGTTCCTGACCTTCGTTCATCGGAGGAAGGATATGGCCAAACTCATCCTGCTGATCCTCGTCATCGATAGACTCACGATACACTTTGATGAAACCGTCGAACTTCACGACCTCACCCTGGGCGATGAACTCCTCCTGACTCCTGACTCCTGTCTCCTGATTCTTGATGGCAATCGTCACCGTCGTCTTCTCAATCTCTGCGTCAGCCATCTGACTGGCAACCGTACGCTTCCAGATCAGTTCGTACAGACGCTTCTCCTGGCCAGAGCCCTCAATCTCCACACGGTCCATATAGGTAGGACGGATGGCCTCGTGAGCCTCCTGGGCACCCTTCGCACTGGTGTGGTACTGACGTGTCTTGCTGTATTCCTTGCCATAGAGACGAACAATCTCCTCCTTGCTGGCACCCAGACAGAGCTTCGAGAGATTCACCGAGTCGGTACGCATATAAGTAATCAATCCACTTTCATACAGGTGCTGGGCGATCATCATTGTCTGGCTGACAGTAAGACCGAGCTTACGGGCAGCCTCCTGTTGCAGGGTTGACGTCGTGAAAGGAGGCGCAGGTGTACGCTTGACGGGCTTCTTGACGATGCTCTCAACCGTATAATCAGAGGTCTTGCACTGCTCAAGAAATGCCATCACCTCTTCTTCCGTCTTGAAACGGTTGCCCAACTGTGCCTTCACCTCCGTAGCAGAACCGTCGGGATTAGTGATGGCGAAGACACCGTTCACCACATAATAAATCTCACTCTTGAAATTCAGGATCTCACGCTCACGCTCCACGATGAGTCTGACAGCCACACTCTGCACACGTCCGGCAGAGAGGGCGGGCTTCACCTTACGCCACAGCACCGGTGATACCTTGAAACCGACGATACGGTCCAGCACGCGACGGGCCTGCTGGGCGTTCACCAGGTTCATATCCAGATGACGGGGATGTTCGATAGCTTCCAGGATGGCGGGCTTAGTGATCTCATGGAACACAATACGGTTCGTCTTCTTGCTGTCCAGACCTAACACCTCACACAGATGCCAGGAGATGGCTTCTCCCTCACGGTCTTCATCGGATGCCAGCCAGACCTTCTCGGCCTTACGGGCTTTTTCACGAAGGTCTGCCACCAACTTTACCTTCTCTTCGGGAATTTCATATTCCGGTTCGAGCGTCTTCTCATCGACACTCAACTCTTTCTTCTTCAAGTCGCGGATGTGGCCATAGCTCGACATCACCTTGAAATCCGTTCCGAGGAACTTCTCAATCGTCTTCGCCTTAGCCGGAGACTCCACGATCACTAAGTTTTTCTGCATACTTTTTCTCGTTTTGTTTTCTTACGGGCTGCAAAAGTAAGCAAAAAACGCTATCACACCTTATTTATATAGAGGATTTTTTGTTTTATTAACTAATTCACCTTTTCACCTTTTCACTTTTTCTCTCAAAAAACGGTGTACGGCCTCCCGGATAGAACGCAGTCCGAAGCGCTCCACATAAATCTCACGAAGGGGCAGCCATGTGAGTTCAGCGGCATCGTCAGCCGCCTTCACCTCAGCATCCTCAGCCACATGACAGAGAAAGAAGAAATCGAGCGTGTGGATGTCCATCCCCGAATAGTGATAGACATTGGGGATGGAGAACATGTACTTCACGTCGTCGGCACTGATCACCAGACCCGTCTCTTCCTGTATCTCCCTCACCATACCCTGTTCGGCATTCTCGTTGTTGTCCACGAAACCGCCAGGCAGGTCGAGCGTGCCTTTGGCAGGCTCCTTCCCGCGACGGGCCACCAACAGCTCACCCTTCCCGTTGATGATAAAAGCTGCCGTCGAGGCACGCGGGTTCTGATAATACGTAAAACCGCAGTTGGCACAGTGCCTGCTCAGGGCGTTATGGATCTTAAAATCGTTACTGCCACACTTAGGGCAATAGCGGAATACCTCTAATGGATGATCTTTCATACCGTTACCAATTGTCTGTGCGGAAGGGGAAGAGGGGCAGGTTACCGCCGTTCTTCACATTGCCGATCTGGAAGTTCTTGAAACAATAGCGCACGGCGACAGGCTGCTTCACTTCAGGAGCCGTCACGATGATGGCCTCGTCCCAATAGCCTCCGCCAGGCTGCCAGAAGTGACGGGCTGTAGCAGGATGGAACACACGGTCCTCGCCAGCCACCTCGAAGCCCTCCATCTGCTCGAAGGGCGCATCACACCAGTAGTTGTCCTGCAGATGGATAAACACCGTATCACCCTTGATGGTCATATCCTTATACGACGAGCTCTTATACTGTACGGTCTCAAAGCCATAATCGCGGTTCAGGGCCGTGAATGCCAAACGCTCACCCACCTGCTGCTTCTGCGTCGGATGGATCTGCGTGGTCTCGTAAGGATAGACGAGGTCGTTGATGCACACCAGCGAACTGTTGGGAATGATCTGTGCAGCCTTCCACTGCTGTTCACGCAGGAGGGCGCCGCTGATGGCATTGTCGTTGTCGTCATACCTGTAAGGTGCTATCTGCACGAAATAGAAGGGGATCTCACCCAGGCCAAACTGCGAGCGCCACTGCTCTACCAACAGTTTCATCCGCTCAGAATACTGGTCGCCGGGATCACCCACGTTCGAACAGCCCTGATAGTAGAGGATACCTTTCACCGTAAAGTTCAGGATGGGGTTGAACGTGCCATTGCCCCAGAGCAGCGAACGGTGATAATCCCACTGAGCCCACTTCTTACAGATCTCCACCGAGTCGGTGGGATCGCTGGTATATTTCTCCAGATTCTCCTTCGTCAGCCAGCTCTCTACGCGCGAACCTCCTTTATTAGCTTCTATAATTCCCACAGGGATGTCGAGCGTACGACTCAGCAGCCGGGCGAAGAAATAGCCTGTGGCAGAGAACTCACCGACAGTCTTCGGCGAACACTGGCGCCACTCACACTGGGCATAATCCTGCGGCGTAGCCCTCATGATGCTGGGAATCTTCACACTACGGACACCCTTCGACTGGGCGGCATCCAGCACATGGTGGTTGTAGCCTTCCACCGGACACATGCCAAAACCCTTTACAGGCATCTCCATGTTCGACTGTCCGGCACAGACCCACACCTCACCGCTGACGACATTGTTGATCGTCACCGCCTCACCGTCGTCGAACGTGATGCTCAGCGGGTCGTAGCCAGCCTTCGGCGTTCTGACCTTCACCAGCCATTTCCCGTCCTTACCAGCCTTGGCCGTCACCTTCTGGTCGCTCCACGAGGTGGTGACCGTCACCGTCTTACCAGGCTTGGCCCAACCCCAAAGGCGGGCATCTGTCTGCTGTTGTAACACCATGTTGTCACCAATGAGATGGGGCAACCTGACCTTGGCCTGTGCGCTCATCGTCAGCGCCACAAACACCATCATCGTCAAAATCTTCTTCATATATAACTACTCTAATTTTAGTTTTTAAGACCACGAATTTCACGAATTACACGAATTTTAAGCTGCGCACAGAAACTCTTTATTATGAATTAGTGAAATTAGTGAAATTCGTGGTCGTTTTAATAACATAACTGTATTCTTTAACTTCTCAATTTTATCACCTGATCACATAACTCGCAGACTACCGGCCGGTGGGTAATGAAGATCATCGTCTTCCCGGGATACTTGGCGAAGAGCCTGCGGTATAGTTCGCGCTCCGTCGCTTCATCGAGCGAGGCACTGATCTCGTCCAAAAGCAGGATGCCACCAGGTCGCAACAGACCTCGGGCGATAGCAATACGCTGGGCCTGACCCTCACTGAGTCCACTGCCTCGTTCACCACACTCGGTATCAAGACCGTCCGGCAGATCCAACACGAAGTCGGCCATCGCCGTATGGAGTACGTCATCAAGTTCCTCGTCGGTGGCATCTGGTCTGGCCAACAGCAGATTATATCTGATAGTGCCGCTCATCAGGGTATTCCCCTGCGGCACAAACACAAAGTTCGAGCGTGTCTGTTCGCTGATGGCCTGCTGCCCTTGGCTGTCATAAACGGCCATCGTTCCCTTGTTGGGCTTCGTCAGCGCCAGCAGGAGCCTGAACAGTGTGGTCTTTCCAGCTCCGGTATGTCCCATCAGGGCCGTCTTACTGCCTGGCTTAAAATCGAAAGAGAAATGTGTCAATATCTCCCGATCCCCATCCGCATACTTGAAACTGACATCCTCCACCTTCACGCCGAGCGGATGCAAAGATCCGGAAGATCTGGATATTTCGGATGATCCGGGAATCCCGGAGAATCCTGTCTCTTCCACTTCCACCTGTTCCAGTTCGGTCAGACGGTCGATGCTGGCAGAGGACTGGATAAACTGCGGCACCATGTTCAGCATCTGCAGGATAGGGTTCTGTATCTGGCTGACAAGCTGCAGGAACGAGGTCATCACACCGAAGGTAATCGCACCGTTACGGAGTTGCATGGCTCCCCAGATAAACGCCATGATATACCCCAGACTGAAGCTGGAACCTATCAACAGACGGGAAATAACCGTGAATCTTGCCCGACGGCTGATCTTGCCGCGCAGGTCCTGCT
This sequence comes from Prevotella sp., assembly GCA_017428805.1. Next base: position 54,122 of record JAFRQC010000068.1, read on the forward strand.
GCATGTCATCCAGACGGTTGGTAATCCAGTCGCCACTCTCTAAAGAGCGGAGCACGGCATTATGCTCCATCGTCTCCTGCACCAGCATCTGAATCACGCTCTCCTGTTTGCGAATGTCGAGCGTCATCATTCTCATCTTGCGCCCGATCAACTTTCCCACAATCAGGAACATCGGTGTCAGCAGCAGCAGTGCCCATGCCAGCCGGGTATCCATCGACTGCATCAGCAGGAAGGC
>JAFRQC010000069.1 GCA_017428805.1 Prevotella sp.
GCAAATGCAACTGCGTCACAGCGTCACAGTGTCACAGCGTGGGTACAAAGAAAAGCTTTTACATATTTTAAGCAGATGAACTGAGCGCAGAGAGAGCCCTGAGGAAACGGGAAGTTTCGTTAGGGGAAAGTGGGAGTTTCGTTAGGGGAAAGTCCGAGTTTCCCTTAAGGAAACTCCAAGAGGCTGAAAAACGGGGATTTCAGGGCGAAAGTAGAAGTCTTGAAATTGCTTTACATTCTGCTTAAATGTCACACGGAAATCACAGAAAGCACAGAAATGTTTTGCCTTGCAAAATGGGTGTCACACAGATCACACAGATGAACACAGATAATTGATTCGTGAGGGCGATGATTTGGAGGGGCGCAGTTTTTACAAAAATTAAGGAGTGTGAAAACGAAAAATAATTTGGAATAAATGGGAAAAAAGCTTGGAGTGCATTTATTATTTTTGTAATTTTGCATCAGAAATCAGGAGGAAAGGTGAGATGACGAAGGCGCCTGTTCAGACCACCCCGCCCTACGGGCACCCCTCCTAACTCAGGAGGGGAATGAAGATACCTGAAAAACGCGGGAGGCGGTGACCCGATGCAGTTCGCCGCAAAGGAATCTAATACGATGAAAAAAAGAAAGGAAAAGGAATTATGGCAAGAAGTGAAATTCCCATGGTGATTAATCTGCGTCAAAACACGAATGACGACAGTACGGCCTTCGGCAAGTGGTTTGCCGAGATTGACAGTAAGGAACCGCTGAACCTGAAGGGTCTGGCAAAGCACATGACGGAGCACGGCAAGATCTCCTCGCTGGAGATGTGCCAGCTGGTGCTTGGCGAGATGGTGAAGTGCCTGGTGCACCTGTTGCGCGAGGGTCAGCCCGTGAAGCTCGACGGCTTCGGCACGTTCTCTCCGAGCGTGGACGGCCAGGGCAACGGCAAGAACGATGTCGAGACGGCAGTGGCCGCTGGTCCTGATGCGATGATCAACGGCATCCGCATCAACTTCAACCCAGAGAACTCGAAGGGCGAGAAGCTGACCAGCCGCGCGCTGAAGGATGAGTGTGTGTTTAGCTTCGGCTACATTGTGCAGAGCGAGGTGCGCACCATCAACGGCAAGAAGAAGCGCTTCCAGAAGAAGACCCCGATCAGCTACGTGCTGGCTCCCGAGGCAGATAATGCAGGAGGCGGTGGTAACGGGTAATCTCTTCCCCTCCTGATCAGGAGGGGTTAGGGGTGGTTTGAAGAAGCGCATTGCCTGAGGCGGTTCAGACCCCCTCTAGCTCCCCCTAACTTAGGGGGAGAAATAAATACTCAAAGCGCAGAAAGGAGGTAAAGTATGAAGAAGCAAAGGATTGTGGAGCTGGCGGTGAAGGTGATAGTAGCTGCGCTCACGGCATTCTTGACGGCGATCGGAACGACCAGTTGTTTGGGGTATGGACCGATAGCGATGTAAGGAGGCGGATCAGACCACCCCTGGCCCCTCCTACTCAGGAGGGGAAAGAGGGCTGACAGATGTATATGCTGTCGGCCCTCTTTTCGTTTTATCATTATTTTCTGCACATTTTTTTACTTCGCATGTGATAAATAGAAAATTATGTGTAATTTTGCAGCCGATTATGTACAAACCGATATTCAATAAGCGCCAGGTGCTCGTGTTCCGGCAGTTCGGGAACAAGGGTTACTCGCTGTTCAGTTGTCTGGGCAGGGAGGTGGTGTGCAGCGTGCTCTCCGTGGCGACGCTGACATACGCCTCAGCCGAGAGCGTCAGCACGGATCCCGTGGTGACGGACTCTACTGCGACGACAACGGCCCGCGAGATGATGCTCGAGGAGGTCAGCGTGACCGGATCGAGGGCGCCCCTGACGAAGAGTCAGGCTGCGAAAATGGTAACTGTACTGGACCGCCAGGCTATTGCGCAGGCGCCAGTACAAAGTATCAACGACTTACTGAAATACGCCATCGGCGTGGATGTGAGGCAACGGGGACCCATCGGTGCCCAGACGGACATCTCCATCCGTGGCGGTACCTCGGAACAGATCATCCTGCTGCTCAACGGCATCAACATCTGTGACCCGCAGACGGGCCACAATGCGATGGATCTGCCTGTGGACCTTAATGACATCGTAAGGATAGAAGTGATTGAGGGTCCGGCGGGAAGGATCTACGGCACATCGTCGCTCGTGGGGGCGATTAATGTGGTGACAAAGAGAAGGAGAGAAGGAGTAAGGAGGGAAGGAGAGAAGGAGATTACACTGCATACGGAAGGTGGGTCATACGGATATGGACAGGTGGGAATGAGGTATTCTACTGACTCCTCCTCTCCTTACTCCTTCTCTCCTGTTACTACCCTCTCCGCCAACTATAGCCGATGCGACGGATGGAGCCGGGCGAAAGACGGAGGACTGAATACGGACTTCAGCGGAGGGAAAGCGTTCTATCAGGGACAGTACGAGGGCAGAACCCTACAGTTGCACTGGCACGCCGGGATGACCGACAAGGGCTGGGGATCGAGTACCTTCTGGGCCTCGCCGAAATGGCAGGCGGATAACCAGTACGAACACACCACGAAAATCTATACGGCCCTGCAGGGCGAGACCAAATGGGGACAGCTTCATATAGCCCCCAGCATCTACTGGAACCAGAACCAAGATCGTTATGAGGGGTATCGCGGACAGCCGGAGAAGATGAAGTTCAATTATAACCGCACAAACGTCAGTGGCTTTAGCCTTAGCGGCTTTTTTGATTGGAGTCAGGAGTCAGGAGACAAGGAGAAGGAGAGAAGGAGTAAGGAGAGAAGGAGTAAGGAGGCAGGAATCAGGATGAGGACGGCGTTTGGGGCTGAGGTGAGAAACGAGGATCTGGTCAGCGGAAACTTAGGGGAGCCATTGAAGAAGCCGATACATATCTGTGGCACAGACCGTGACTATACACTCGGCCTGAACCGCACGAACATCAGTGCCTATGTGGAGCAGAACCTGTTGCTGAAGAACCTGACGGTGTCGGCAGGTTTCGTGGCGACCAGGAACACGTGGAGCGATATGAATCTGAGGGTCTATCCTGGTGTGGACGTGAGTTACCGTCCCCACCCTAACTGGAAGCTCCACGCCAGTTACAACACCTCGCTAAGGATGCCGTCGTTTACGGAGATGTACTACAAGGTGCAGGGCTACAGTGCCGACCCTCATCTGAAGCCCGAGGAGATGCAAGCCGTCGAGCTGGGCATCAATGGTCAATGTTCAATATTCAATATTCAATGTACCCTCTGGCACCACCACGGCACCAATATGATCGACTGGATTATGGACACCAAGCAGGGTGAGGAGGCCGTCTGGCAGAGCGTGAACCACACCACCATCAACAGCTATGGCATAGAAGCGGCCATACAATTATCCATTTTCCATCTTCCATTATCCATTAGTTACGGTTACATCAACCAGGATAAGGAACAGGAAGAGGGAATCGTGTCGCAGTATGCGCTTGAGTACCTTCGGCATAAGCTGGTGGCCAGTGCCAGGGTGCCCTTAATTGCGCAGCTGACACTCGGTCTGGACTGCCGCTGGCAGGATCGCGTAGGGTCTTATACAGACTTCGATGGAAAGGTCTGCGACTATGAGCCGTATGTCATCGTCGATGCCCGTCTGACTTGGCAACAGCCCAAGTGGAAGGTGTATGTAGAGTCGAATAATCTCTTCGACACGCGGTACCGTGACTATGGACTCGTGGAACAGCCCGGACGGTGGCTGATAGCGGGGTTCGGACTAAAGATTTGAGTTTAAAACGACAACGAATTACACGAATTAAACGAATTGGCTGCGCATAAATAAATTCGTGAAATTCGTGAAATTCGTGGTCTAAATTACTTGAGATACTTGAATTTTTAAATTTTTTTTGGTGTTTCGCTTACTTATTATTACCTTTGTGCCCGAAATCGGTTCACCCTTTGGGTGATGAAAAGGGAATCGGGTGAGAATCCCGGACAGTCCCGCTGCTGTAAGCCGTCCTTATCGGAGCAGACACGAAGTCACTGAGATTATCGGGAAGACGTCTGCTGCCAGACGGTAAGTCAGAAGACCTGCCGATGACAACGGTGCCGTCTATCAATCTCTGGGGTTAGATTGAGAAGGTGAAAGAGTGGAAAGGTGAAAAGGTGAAAAAGTATTTGAGAGGAGTCTGGAGTCAAGAGACTGGAGTCTGTAGAATGCTTTGGTGGCAGAGGATTCTGCCGCTTATATCCGTTTTTTCACTTTTTCACCCTTTCACCTTTGCCCAAGGCAAGTTGGACTCCGTACAACATGTGCGGGAGATTGTGGTGGTATCGAAACCAGCCATGCGGGAGGTGGTGCCAAGTCAGAAACTGAACGGCGAACTGCTGGAACGGCTTAACTCCCATACCGTGGCCGATGCCCTGCGCTATTTCTCTGGCATCCAGCTGAAGGACTATGGCGGCGTGGGGGGCATCAAGACGGTGAATATCCGTTCGATGGGTACCCATCACCTCGGCATCAGTTACGACGGTGTGGCACTGGGCAATGCCCAAAACGGACAAATAGACCTCGGACAGTTCTCACTTGACAACGTGGAGGAGATCACGCTCTATAATGGTCAGAAGAGTGCCATCTTCCAGCCTGCCTCAGACTTCGGCAATGCGGGGTCGGTGTATATCAGGACGAGAGAGCCCGAGTTTTCGAGGAGTCAGGAGTCAGGAGTCAGGAGTGAGAATACTCATTTGCGGTTCAGGGCGCAGTATGGGAGTAGTGATATGTTCAGGTTGTCGGCATTGTGGGAGCAGAGACTGTCTGAGACGGTCAGTAGCAGCGTGAGTGCCGGATTCCTGACGGCTAGCGGAAAGTATAAGTTCCACTATGAGCGTCGCTATCCGGACGGAACGACGGCCTGGGACACGACGGCTGTCCGTCAGAATGGCGACATCCACGCTGAGCGTATCGAGGCAAACCTCTATGGCCGTCTGTGGCAGGGCAGTTGGCAGATAAAGGGTTATCTTTATTACTCCGCCCGAGGCATCCCTGGGGCCATCGTGAATAATGTGTGGAAACGAGGGGAACGGCAGCAGGATCTGAACACGTTCTTCCAGGCGGCCTACGACAAGAGCATCGGCGATAAGTTTGCCACCCGTTGGTTAGCGAAGTATGCCTATTACAACACCCACTACGTGAATCGTGACTCGACGCAGCTGCCCGTCGACAACCGCTATAAACAGCAGGAGTTCTACTTCTCCACAGCCAATGTGCTCGAACTGTTGCCAAACTGGAGTGCCTCGCTGAGTTATGACTTCAAGTGGAACAAACTCAATGCCGACATCTGGAACTTTGCTTATCCGACACGCATCTCAAATCTCGTGAGCTTAGCCACAGCCATCGACTACAAGCACCTGAAGGCGCAGGGGTCGGTGCTGGCGACGTTTATCAATGACTGGACGAATCGGAGAGGAGACAAGGAGACAGGGAGACAAGGAGTCCAAGACAATACTTCAAGCTTGAATTCTTCGAAATCCTTGAATACCCTGACGCCGGCCTTTTTTGTGAACGTCTATCCCTTCCGAGGCACGTTCTTCTCATTGCGGGCCTACGTGAAGCAGAGTTTCCGGATGCCGACGTTCAATGACCTCTATTATACCGATATGGGCAATGCGAACCTGGTGCCAGAACGAGCCACACAATACGATGTGGGCTTCGCGCTGAACAAGCACTTCACTCGCGGCATCGTCCGTCACGCTGAGATGCACTTCGACGCCTATTATAATACGGTACACGATAAGATTGTGGCCTATCCCAAGGGTCAGCAGTTCCGCTGGACGATGCTCAACCTGGGCAAGGTGCATATCAAGGGTATCGACGTGGAGGCAGAGGCAGACTTCCAGATCGGTAAGGATCTTGTAGCGACGGCCCGTGCCCAATACACCTATCAGGATGCCCGTGACGTGACGGATCCTGCCGACAGCTATTACAACGACCAGATACCCTATATCCCCTGGCACTCCGGCTCGGCCATCCTCGGACTGAAGTATAAGGGCTGGGATCTGAACTACTCGTTCATCTATGCCGGTGAGCGCTACGACGAACAGGAGAATATCCTCTATAACCACATGGAGCCTTGGTACACCAGCGACCTGTCGCTGCGATATCAGTTCATAGTTCATAATTCAAAGTTCATAGTTCAGGCAGAGGTGAATAACCTCTTGAATCAGGACTATGAGGTCATCGTGAATTACCCTATGCCTGGCATTAACTATGCTCTCTCTTTAACAGTTGAAATATGAAACGTTTGTTGCTTTACATATGGCCCCTGCTGCTCGCTGCCTGTCGCAACGACGTGATGATAGTGCCGATGGAGGATATCAATACGGGCGGTAAGACGACGAAGAGTGAGATCATCGGTATGTATCTGCTCAATGAGGGGAATATGGGCTCGAACAAGGCGACCCTCGACTACCTCGATCTCTCAGGAAAGGACTCCACTGTACATTATTATCGAAATATCTACTCCGAGCGCAATCCCTCGACGGTGATGTCATTAGGTGATGTGGGCAACGACTGTCAGATTTACGGTTCACGGCTCTGGCTGGTCATCAACTGTTCGAACAAGGTGGAGGTGGCCCGTGCTGCCGATGCCGTCAGAATCGGGAAGGTCAACATCCCCAATTGTCGCTATGTCACCTTCAAGGATGGCTTTGCCTACGTTTCGTCGTATGTCGGATCGGTATATGGAGTCGGGAGCCAGGAGTCAGGAGACAGTAGAAGTCCTTTAGGCAGCGTGTTTAAGGTGGATACCTTGACGTTGCAGAAGACTGATTCCGTCAGCGTGGGTTATCAGCCTGAGGAGATGGCCATTTTGGGTAACCGTCTCTATGTGGCCAACAGCGGCGGCTATCAGGGTATGACGGGACAGGGCTATGAGAGCACGGTGAGCGTCGTAGACCTCTTGACGATGGAGGAGACAGGCAAGATAGAAGTGGCTCCGAACCTTCACCATCTGAAAGCCGACCATCTGGGACAACTCTGGGTGACCTCCCGAGGTAACTATATGGATGAGGCTTCCAACATCTATTGGCTGGAGCCTGATGGTGACGGTAATATGAAAGTTGGCGGTCATCTGAATCAGTCTGTCAGCGATCTCTGCATCGTGGGTGACTCGCTGTATTTCTATGGTAGCCAGTGGAGTGAGGTGACGATGACGAACACCGTTACCTACGGCATCATCAACGTGCGCAGTCATCAGGTGGTGACGAATACCCTCTCTACGGCGCCGGAGATCCAGAAGATCCGCATGCCCTATGGCATCATCGTCAATCCCCTGCAGCGTGACTTCTATCTGATGGATGCCAAGAACTACGTGTCGAGTGGCGAGTTGCTGCATTTCCTTCCTGACGGCACCTTCGACTGGAAGGTCAAGACGGGCGATATCCCAGGGCACGCAGCGTTTCTTTACGCTTCGCTAAATGAGAAAAGATGAATGATAAATGATAAATATATGAAGGCAATTATGATTAAGAGAAATATAAGTACAATAGATCAATGGATAAAGATGGTGGCTCTATCATTCATCATTTATCATTTATCATTCAGCCCCGCAGGGGCGCAAGAGCACTCGAAGTATATCCAGGCGGTGGATGAATACCGTCCGGCACCTGGGCAATGGGTGAACGTCATCCCAGAATACGAGGAGGGTGACACGGAGGCCGATATGGTGCGCAAATGTACGGAGAGCATCTCCGGTGACTATTCTAATACCCACCTTATCTCACTTGGCGGATGGGGCGGTTATGTCACCTTTCATTTCGATCACCCCGTCGTCAATCTCCCTGGACAGCGTGATTTTGCCATCTGGGGTAATGCCTATCAGGAGATGACGAACCAGGTGTTCGGCGGGATGAACGAGGCTGGTATCGTAATGGTGTCACAGGATGTTAACGGCAATGGCCTGCCAGATGACCACTGGTATGAACTCAGCGGCAGTTGCGATGTGGACAGCGTCGGCAAGGTAATCTACAATTACGAGGTGACCTATCGTCAGAATCCGATGGGTAACATCCCCTGGACAGACAACCAAGGCAACTCCGGCACCATAGACCGCCTCTACAGTTACGCGAATCATCTGCAGGAATACTATCCTTTGTGGCTCCCTGACGAACTGACCTTCAAGGGTACCCGTCTGCCTGACAATATGTTCAACCTCTCTGAGACGGTAGATAAGAGCTGGAGTCAGTACTATTATGTGCTCATTGGTTTCCGTTATGGCTATGCCGATAACCTGCCTAACTTCACGGACAAGGCTGATGCCGATTCGTGGAACTACGAGGGCTGCGGCTTCGACATCGGATGGGCTGTCGATGAAAACAGACAACCCGTCAGTCTTGATCACATCGACTTTGTGCGGGTCTATAGCGGTATGAACCAAAAATGCCCTGCTCCAGACTGGTGGGGCGAGACATCCACGGAGATCCAGGCAGCAGAAGACCTGCATCTTGAGGCTTCAATAGAAGCAACAGGGATTAGGAGTCAGGAGACAGGAGTCAGGAGACAGGAGA
>JAFRQC010000070.1 GCA_017428805.1 Prevotella sp.
AGGAGCTGGACGTGATGACGCCCTCCAACGTGAACACGTTGAAGTCGGTGGTGACGATGCCGTCGATAGACGAGCGCAAGCCGTACGACCACTATACGGAGCACATGCCCCATGTGGCATCGTTCTGCGGGACGGGCAACAACGTGCAGTTCCTCACCGACGTGACCGGCAACCGCCGCTGGCTGCCGTTCGTCGTGGAGAGTATCACCTCGCCCAGGGAGGTGCCGTTCGACTACGAGGGCATCTATGCCCAGGCCTACGCCCTCTACCGGCAGGGCTTCCGTCACTATTTCTCCAAGGCAGAGGAGGAAGTGCTGAAGGAGCACAACAAGACCTTCGAGACGCCCCAGCCGGAACAGGAGGCCATCATGACGCACTTCCGTCCGCCCAGGGACGGTGAGAGGGGGGACTTCTACACGGCCACGGACATCCTGGGGAAGATCGGCTACAACCCGGCCCTGCGGCTGACCATCGAGAAGATCGGCAGTGCGATGAAGGCGCTGGGCTACGTGCAGTACCGTTCCCACGGCCGCCGGGGCTACCGTGTCGTGGCCTATAAGCCCGAGGAGATCGAGATGAACCGGCGTATGCTGGCGTGTGACGCAAGGCCGGAGGATGAGGACAATGGCGGTGAGGGGGGCAGGGGGGACACCTAATGGACGGGATTCCTCCCGCGTACCGCCCGCGCCTATGCGGTACGCAGGAGATTTTCCGTAATCTTAGTGACCCCCTGACCCCCTTGTTTAGTTTACAGTTTATAGTTTACAGTTTACGGTTTACAGATGATGACATTAAAGACGAAAAGATTATGAAGGCTATGTCAAAACAACAGTTGGCGGACTGCGCCGGGGTGAGCGTCAGGACGCTGATGGCATGGTGCCGCCCCTATGCGAAGAAACTGGAAGAGATGGGGCTGCGGCCCAGGGCGAAGGTGTTGGAACCGCACATCGTCAAGTTCCTGATCCATAAGTTATGCATCGACGTGCCGCCATAAACAGCTTTATTGTGTAGCAAACTGAAGAATCCGACGCAAACTGCATCAAACCGAAAGTGCCCTTTGAAAATGTTGTAACTTCGCATTGTCGGAAGTGACCAGGCGGGAGGGCCCAAGAAAGGTTAATCCTTTCCGGCAGAAAGGTTAGACCTTTCTCCGAGAAACCCTAAACCTTTCTCCGCACAAGCCACCAACGACGCAGAGAGAACAATTAAAATTAAAGAATTAAAAAATTAAAAGATTAAAAAGTTATGGCACGTTCAAACATTCCCATGATGATCAATCTTCGTCAGAACACCAATGACGATTCTACGGCCTTCGGCAAGTGGTTCGCCGAGGCGGAGCGTAAGGAACCCATCAACCTGAAAGGCTTCTGCAAGCACATGACCGAACACGGCAAGCTGGCCAGCTGGCAGATGTGTGAGCTGGTGGTGAAGCAGATGGTGGAGTGCATGAAGGAGCTGGTGCTCCAGGGCCAGCCGGTGAAAATCGACGGACTCGGCACATTCTATCCGTCCGTCGATGCCCAGAAACTCGGCAAGAACGACGTCGAGACGGCCATCGCTACCGGTCCCGCCGCGATGATCAACGGCATCAACCTGAACTTCCAGCCTGAGAACACGAAGGGTGAGAAGCTCACCTCGAAGGCACTCAAGGAGGCCTGCATCTTCGAGTGGGGCTATGTGATCAAGTCGGTCAAGAAGATGATCGGAGGCAAGGAGAAGCGCTATCAGGAGAAGACGCCGATCTCGACCTACGGCATCGCCACCGCCGAGCCCGATACCACTCCCGGCGGTCAGGGCTAAGGATCAGCTCGCGAGAGATCTTTGATTTATTGTCACACAGATAACACAGATTGACACAGATTTTTTAGCCCTTGGCTAATTGGCGATGCGGTAGATGTCGTCCTTGATGCTATGGCACCACGTATCTGATATGTCAATTCATTGTCTGTCATATTCCGAAGGAATTAAAATCTGTGTAATCTGTGAAATCTGTGTGACAAGATAAAAACGTGTTATCCATCGAAATTATTGTATCTTTATGAGATTATTCAAGAACATTCCCGCTGAGAAAATCGGCAACTTCATCCTGACGGTGATTACCGCCTTCGTATCAACATTCCTGATGCAGTCATGCGGCGTATTACATTGATAGTCCTTCACTGTTCGGCGGTGCGGCCTGACCAGACGAGCTCGGCAGCGCAGATCGATACATGGCATCGCGATCGGGGTTTCCACCTCGGCATAGGATATCATTACGTGGTCCGTCGTGACGGAGAGATCGAGCCGGGAAGGCCTGAATGGATGGTCGGTGCCCACTGCCTGAACCACAATGCTCACTCGATAGGCGTCTGCTACGAGGGTGGGTTGGACATCAGAGGTCAACCCGCCGACACCAGGACTGAGGCGCAGAAGGTGACACTCAGACGGCTCTTAGAAGATTTGCACCGGCGTTATCCGAAAGCCCTGATCGTGGGACACCACAACCTGAATCCAAAGAAGGATTGCCCGTGTATTGAGAATGTCGCGAAGGAGTACGCCGACCTGCAGCCGAAATAGACAATTGTGTATCATAGTATTAAAATCCCTGGCAGTCTTACGACCCGCCAGGGATTTGATTACACATGCAGACGATCCAACCTGAGCATGACAAGTTGCTCATATTTTTCCTTCATGTCTGCGGTGAGGAAAGAACTCTGGATGAGCGACCAACAGAAACGGTATTCTCCTCCGTCTTCCGTCAGTATGCCGGCAAGCACGTCTTTTCGGTATATTTCCGCCTGTCTCATGACTTCTTCGTTGCTACAAGTTCATAGTTAAACAAATCAAGGAGCTGATTCACCTTGTCCATCCTCAGTGACTGCTTGCCTTGTTCCAGATTTCGCACAAAGCACAAACCGATTATATTATTTCTAATATATTAATCGCCCGTATAGCCGCCTGTCTGGACAAAGCCCGATTATTTTTTGGGGTTGAACTATCTGTTTGTGACGATCTGATACCCTTTTATGGACAGGAATCGGGGGGATTTCTTCGATTTGTCCATAAATGGGTTCTTTGTCCATAGCTTTTGATAAAAAAAGAGCGAAAAAGTTTGGAATGAGACTAAAAACCGTCGTAACTTTGCAGTGTCAAAAGACAAAAAGAGATAAATAAATTATAGTTTAACAATTTAAACATTAAAGAAAGGAATAAATTATGGCAAAGACTCCAGTTTCAATGACCATTGATGGTTACAAAGAGAGAGAGGTACTGATGGTAACCTATGAGTTCAATCAGGCAACAGACGTAGAAGGCCAGATGGCCGGTATCCCCCGCGGTGGTAAGATCACCGTCCGCGTGAAGGCTCTGAACGACGGTACTCCCGACCTGCTCGCATGGATGACGGAGCGCAGCCTGCCGAAGAACGGCGAGATCAAGTTCTTGGAGACGAAGACGAACAAGGAGATGAAGAGCATCAAGTTCACCAACGGCTACTGCGTCAACTTCGAGGAGAAGTGGGAGGACAAGATGGGTCACTTCGAGGAGATTGTCATCACCTGCAAGCAGATCGAGTTCGGTAACGTGAAATTTGAAAACGACTGGGCTTAATAAAAAGTAAAAAATTAAAAAGGTAAAAAATTAAAATAATTGCTACCGCCCAGAAGTAATCATAAAGTTCAAAGTTCAAAGTTCAAAGTTTAATTTAAAGAATAGAAAGGAAACAAGATATGGCAGAGAATGTAACACCAGTAGTCCTCGCAATTGATGGATTCGCAGAGAGAGAAGTAATGATGGTTGACTACAAGTTCGATCAGGCAACAGACACAGAGGGTCAGATCGCAGGTATCCCCCGTGGCGGCAAAGTGACCATCCGAGTAAAGGCCTTGAACGACGGCAACAATGAGCTGATCGCCTGGATGCTCGACCCGACGAGCCCAAAGAATGTCTCAGTGAAGTTCGTGAACACCGTGGACGGTGCAGCCATGAAGGAGCTGAAGGGCACCAACTGCTACTGCATCGACTACATCGAGAAGTGGGAAGACGGCCAGCAGCACTACGAGCAGATCGAGATCGTTTGCCAGAAGCTCGAGAACGGTTCGGTTGCTTTCGACAATCCTTGGAAGTAGGCGATTAAGCGAAGGAAGAGCCGAATTCATTCGAGCTCTTCTGAGCGTGAGCCTACTCGACGCGCAGCGTCAAGTAGGCGATTAAGCGAGAGCAGAGTTTTATAAAAAGGTCACTTCGGTGGCCTTTTTTTATGGTTTAATACAAAATTTTTTGTATTCTCTTTGTTAAATCGAAATTTTGCTTTATCTTTGTACCCAAATATTACATTATTAACAAAAAGAACAGTATGAACAAAAAGAAAGCTTTGAAGTTGACCTTTGCGCTGAGCGCTTTGGTCGGCGGAATGACCTCCTGCGTTAATGGCGTGCCCGAGGTCGTCCCAA
>JAFRQC010000009.1 GCA_017428805.1 Prevotella sp.
GGATAGCCCCGATCGCGAACACTTCACTTACTCTTTTGACCATCTGGCTCGCATCGTCGATAAGTTTACCGAGGCTATCGGACTGACGAAGTTTGCCATGTATGTCTTTGACTACGGCGCTCCAATCGGCTATCGTCTGGCCATGTGGCACCCTGAGCGCATCACCGCCATCATCTCCCAGAATGGCAACATGTACGAAGAGGGACTGGGCAAGAAGTGGGAAGCCCGCAAGGCGTATTGGAAGAACCCTACAGACGAACTTCGCCAACAGTTTGCATCGGCCTATGCCCTCGAAACCATCATCGGACAATACACCTTCGGCACCCCTGAAGGCTCAGTAGGTCCCGACGGCTATTCACTCGATTACTATTATGTCTGCCAGCCAGGCCGCGCCGAGATGCAGAATGACCTCATTCTCGACTATCGCTCTAACGTTGCCCTCTACCCTGAGTTTCAGAAGTACCTCCGTACCTACCAGCCCCCATTGCTGGCTGTATGGGGAGAGAACGACCCTTCGTTCATCCCTGAAGGTGCCAAAACCTTCAAGCGCGACGTGCCCAATGCCGAGATACATTTCGTACCCAGCGGACACTTCGCACTCGAAAGCCATCACACGGAGATTGCCAAATTGATAAAGGACTTCCTTGCTACAACTCTATCACATGCGGTTTGATGTCGGTGTCGTGAGTGGCAAGGCTCTCGATGCAGTTGGCATCCATTGACTGTTCGCGAATCCACTGAAGCGACTTGCGCTGCATCTCCTTGTCGAGCGACACACCGCTGGTGATCATCTCCTTCCACGACTTCGTGGCATAACTGCCATCTGAGAACAGCAGCACGTAGTGTCCGTCCTCGCGGGTAATCTTCACGGCACAAAGTCCGTCGCAGTGACCGGGTATGTTGATCATCTTGATACTGCCGTCACCAAAGAGATCGAAGGACTTCTGGGCAGGACCTTCCGTACCGTTCCATACGATGGTCTGCAGGTCAACACCCTCCCACCACTTCTTCTTATAGCGGATGAAGCCGTTCTTGCGGGCACAGTCCAGTTCCTCATGAGCCACGATGATGTGCTTGGCATCCTTCACGGCTCGCAGTCCGTTGGCATGGTCACAGTCCAGATGCGTCAGCAGCACATAGTCAAGATCAGCAGGTTTGATGCCCATCGCCTCCAACTGTTCATCGACAGCCTCCCCAAGCGGTATCTGCCCCTGATTCACATTATATAATACACGCGATCCGAGGCTCTTAATCTGAGCCGACTTGTCATAGACACCCTCGGGCGACATGTCGCGGTGCCGGCCCGTGTCAACGAGAATCAGCCCTTTCGGGTGTTCAATGAGATAAACAGAAACAGGCAACCATATCCAGTCCTCTTTCGGAGTGGTCATACCCGATGCTTTTAGCAGGTTGCAGTTATCGCCGCCAAACGGCAGGTAAGGTGATACACGGACTTCGCCGGTATGCAAAACATGAATCTTCATCATAACAATTACAATTTATAAATAATATCTGGGTGCAAAGATAATGCATTTTCCAATACCTTCGGTGTCCCAAACTCCACACAAAGTGGCGAATTCTCTACTTCCAGGCAAATAATCTCCATGAAAAGGTGAAAAGGAACACTGAAATTGGGATTTTTTGACTACCTTTGTACGCAAATTATAGGTGATATGCGACATATAGACTTTGACGACCTCTGGAAGAACCACCTGTTTGACTATAAAGATGGTGATTTGCTGGTGATTGATGACATCACCCGACTGAACCTGTCTGACTACGAGAATACGACGCTGGCCTTCGTAATGGTTGTGTTCTGCATGGAGGGACGTTTGCAGTGTGTGGTGGAGGGACGGGAGTATCGTATTGGCAGTGGTGATTTCTTTGTCTATATGCCCGGGCAGGTGATTGGTGAGATCCTGCTCAGTCAGAATGCTGACGTGAAGGTGATTGCCTTTGCACAGCGAGCCATCGACCGCTCATTGTATCTCAACAAGTTCGTCTGGCAGAACATGGAATACGTCAAGGAGCATCCGCTGTTCACCTTGTCTGAACGTGAACGACAGGGCCTCAGCCACTATTACCAGTTGCTGATGAACAAGACACAGGATGGAGACGGCAGTTTCCAGCACGACGTGGTGCGGCTGCTCTTTCAGGCGCTCATACTCGAGTTCCAGATGTTTGTTGACAGGCGCAGAGGAGAGACCGCTGAAAGCGACAGCGAGAAAGATTCTTCAGTCCGTCAGAGTACGCTGGTTTATCGCCGCTTTATGTCGCTGTTAGCAGAGTCTAACGGCCGTGTGCGCAGTGTGTCAGTCTTTGCCAATATGCTGAACATCACCCCGAAATATCTCTGCAAGTGCGTGAAAGACGAGTCTGGCCGTTCCCCCCTTGACTTGATACACGAGACCACTGTGGGTACTATCCGCCAACAACTACGCTACAGCAACAAGACGGTCAAGGAAATCTGCAACGAACTCGACTTTCCCAACCTGTCCTTCTTCGGCAAGTTTGTCAAGGAGCACTTGGGCATGTCACCAACAGAATATCGGCAGCAGAACCTGAATAATGGTTGCTGATACAAAGTACGATTTCAGGTGTTTATTGTCCATTTACTAATTATTCTAAAACATTCTGCAAAAATAGCGAAATTTCGGTATTTATTACTACTTTTGTAGTCATATTCAAGTATATTTATGAGAAAAGTAAGCTTTATTTTGGCAGCAGCCATGTTGATGGTGTCAGCTGCGGCGATGGCTCAGCAGGCATCAAAGGTGTATCTCACAAGGGAGATTTCACCAGAGTCGTTAGTAAAAATCTACAAGGCACTTGGCGTTGAAGCCAAGGGGCGTGTGGCAGTGAAGATGTCAACAGGCGAAGGCAGCAATCCCAACTACCTGAAACCTGAACTGGTGAAAAACCTAATATGGGAGGTAGACGGCACCATCGTGGAGTGTAA
>JAFRQC010000071.1 GCA_017428805.1 Prevotella sp.
ACACACTTTGAAAATCCTCCTAGAGTCTCAGACTTTTTCCAAGAATCTTGGAGATTCCTCCGACATCTCTAAGAATCTCTCCAACTTTTTCGGAGTATCTTATAGAATCTCACAAGACGGGGTTTACTGATGGCTTACGTTCCACACGGACCGGCGTGTAAGAGTCGGGATCATAGACCGTGAAGTTCACAGCAGCCGTCTTTTCATTGTTGGGACCGATATAACAGTCTGCCACCTCAAACTCGTCGAAACGGACCAGGTTTGTGTCGTAGGCCATCGTCCAGCGGTTTACCTCGAAGAAGAGCGAATTGGTCTGGAACTCCTTCCTGCGCACAGCCATCAGAAGCTTATTCCAAGCCTTGGTGCAGAAAGCCTTGTCCAACCAGTCATTATCGACATTGCCGCCCAGATAGGTTGTCTCCTCTTTGATCAGCCCGTAAATGCATTTCACACGCTCAAGCACCACCTGACGCTCGATGGCCAATGCCATTTCCGACAGGACAGAATCAGACTTAACGGTATCCTTCAGCACTTTCTCAGCGCCATTACCGTTCTCGGGAGCCCCTTTACCAGAGCCCGTACAACTTGTCGACAATATGCACAATACAAGTGTAAATCCTAAAAACAATACTTTCTTCACGACCCTATAATTTTAATGGCTAAGTTCCTATTGATCTAAATCGGATGCAAAGTTACGGCAAAAATATGAAACAGCAAAACTTTATAACAACTATTTTCAAAAAAGTCCTTAAGTCCTGTAGTCCGTTGCAAAAGAACATACGGTATAGATATACTTCTCGCACTCGACGGTCATATACTGAAATCGCTCGTGATCGATGGCCGTTTTCAGGTCGTCGCTGATGCCCGTGCCGATGAGTTTCAGTGTGGCCTCCTTCATCGTCCAGAGGCGGATGAAGGCAGCTGCGGGATTGTCCGACGCCTCTATCTGTCGCACCTCCTCGTCGTTCATCGCATAGTGGGCCAGCGGCTCCTTATACTCACGGATGCTCTCCACATCGATGCCCACGGGCTGGTCGCTGACGACGCAGGCCGCCGCCTCCTTGCAGTGGCTCAGGTTGAAGTGGATCTCCGGATGTCCGACGATCGAGGGCTTGTCGTGTTCGTTATACTCAAAGACGGGATTCTCCGTGATGCCATACACCTCTCTCAGTCCCTGCTTCAGCAACTGATACGCCAGCACGCACAGCCGCTGTCCCTGTTCAAACTTGAACTTCAGCGCCTGCTCCCTCCGCTGCGCCGATATCTCCCCCATCGCCGCCTCCAGGTCAAAATCCCAAATATCTTCACTGATCAATATCTTCATTCTATTCCGACCTCCGGCATAGGAATCTTACGGTTGGCATTCTCCTTCGCACCGAGGTCGACGAGCTCACGCCCCTTCTGCACCACACTCTGACGACCGGTGATCAACTTGTTGTTCGTATTCTCGTAGGCCTCCTGCACCTTATGGATCTTCTCGCCCAGGTCGTTATACCGCTGCACGAAGTCCCCCAGACGGTCGAGCAACTGCTCAGCCAGGCCGAACACCTTCTGCTGGTTCTCCGCCTGCTGGTTCTGCACCCAGGCGATGTGTATCATGTGGAGGATACCCAACAGGTTCTGTTCACCCGTGACGAACACCTTCTTCTCGAACGCCTCGCGCCACAGCGTGGGATCGTTCGCCAGCGCCAACTGCAACGATGACTCAAAGGGCACGAACATGATAACGAAGTCTACCGTCTCGCGCCCGTTCTTGATATATTTAGAATAGTCCTTCCTGGCCAGCTCGTTCACATGCTGCCGCACACTCTTGATATGCTCCTGCAGATAGCGTTCCTTATCTTCCGCAGACTCTGCATTCACATACTTCTCATACGCCACGAGCGACACCTTCGAGTCGACGATGGCATCCTGCCCCTGCGGATAGTGCAGGATCACGTCAGGCTGCATCTCCTTACCTGTCTCATCGTTCTTCAGCGGGCGCCCCATCTCGTCTCTCAGCCGGGCCTGCACCTCATAGTGGATGCCCTCCGTCAGTCCCTGCGACGCCAGCAGGTCGCCGAGGATGATCTCGCCCATATTGCCCGATACCTTATTGTCGCGCCTGAGCACGTTCGTCAGCCCCTCGGCCTTCTCACCCAGCTGCTGTGTCTGTTCCATCATCAGGCGGATCTGTTCGCGGAACGAGGCCGAGTGTGCCGCACTCTCCTTCTGCGTCTCGCTGATGGCCTTCTGCATGTTCGTGATGGCGTCCTTCAACGGCTGGGTGATGCCCGTCATCGTCTCCGTGTTCGACTCCTTCAACTTCGATGCACTGCGCTCCAGCACCTCCTGCGCCATCGTCATAAACTGCGCGTCGCGCTTCTGCTGTTCCTCCTGCTTCTCGTCGCGGATATGCTCCAGGTGCTGGCGCATCAGCTCCAGTTCCCTCGTCTGCGTCTCTGCCTTGGCGTGCAGGTCCTTGTTCTCCGTCTCCAGATGCCTCACCCTACTCGTCGCCTCTGCCAGCTGTTCACCCTTCATCGAGAGTTCGATATCCTTCTTGCCGCCCTCGATGCGCAGCACGTCCATCTTGCGGTCCATCAGCAGATAGAGCACCACCGCCCCGACTGCCACACCTATTATTATATATAAGACTATCATCATCTGATTTACGATTTACATATTTACGATTTACGATTTCGTTGCAAAGGTACGGATATTTTTACCGCAGATTACGCAGATTACGCAGATTTTTTTGTTTTTTAATATTAATCTGTGTTAATCTGCGCAATCTGCGGTTATATTTTATT
Organism: Prevotella sp.; assembly: GCA_017428805.1. The sequence goes on from JAFRQC010000071.1 coordinate 2,793, forward strand.
ATCTTTGCAGCAAGAAACTTACAAACTTATAAACTCATTAACTCAAAAAACTTAAATTTATGGATTACAAGATTATTGACATTGAGGGAGTAGGCGACGTATATGCCGAGAAGCTGACCGCCGCAGGTATCAACAAGGTGAGCGAACTGCTCGAGAAGTGTGCAGCCCCCAAGGGCCGTCAGGAACTGGCCGAGGCCACGGGCATCAGCGAGAAACTCATCCTGCGCTGGACCAACCACGCCGACCTCTTCCGCATCAACGGCGTAGGGCCGCAGTTCTCCGAGCTGTTGGAGAAGGCTGGCGTCGACACCGTCAAGGAGTTCCGTCACCGTGTGGCTGAGAACCTGCAGCCGAAGCTGGAGGAGATTAACGCCGAGTTCCACATCTGTGGCCGTGTTCCCGCCGTCTCTGAGGTTCAGAAGATGATCGACCAGGCCAAGGAGCTCGAACCCAAAATGACCTACTAATTCTTTAAAGTCCCGCAGAAATTCACAGAAATCACGGAAATTAGGAGCGACAGACGTCGCTCCTTTTTGTGGCAGTAAATTTCCTTCATTTCCTTTATTTCTTGCGTCCCTTTGGTAGCAAGCGGCAAAGCCGAGCGCTGCGGGACAAAATATTTCTCGCGAATGCCGTCGACCTTGGTCGACATTTCTGTGATTTCCGTGAATTTCCGTGTGACAAAAAACTATTGTGGCTTATTGTAAGGGTTTGCCAAGTTTCTCCAAGGATTTCTTGGGGAGTTTAGTCCATTTCTCTTTCTTGGGCACGTTGCTGTCCTCAAACACATTCTCCTTCACCACCTGTCTCCGCCACGTCAGGTAGTTCTCGCTCGTGGTCTCCATCTCCCCCGTGTTCCGTGACATACTCTGGTTCTCCTTCCCTATCAGGTAGAAGTCCCCGTCCTGATAGCGATAAGAGAAATTGCTGTGCTCCGTGCCCCAGCCGCCCATACTGGCGAACGTCTCCAGCGAGATCCTCAGCACACCCTTCTCCGTGATCGTCAGGCTCGCGTCGATACTCACATACTCATCCGGCCTGGGGGGAATCACCTGATCGTACTGTCGCCACAACTGCAACTTCCCCGCCGTACCGAAATACACGGCCAGCAGCGGCTGGTTGAAGTTATACACAAACCCATCGTCGCGCGTCTTCGTGTTCTCCTTGAAGTCTGGCGTCGTCACCACCACGAGATCCGCGATGCCGTCCTTGTTCAGGTCGCCCGTCGCCTCCGTATGCACCCATCCCTCCGGCACGAGGTCATCCACGCCCCTGCCCTGCTTCTGCAACTCCTGCGCCCTTACTCCGACGCACAGACACAACAGACATAGACCAATCAAACACTTTCTCATATCACTCAGGATTTGTTACAGCATCCACCCGCAGGCACATCAGGGTGAGGTCGTCACTGGGTTCTGCCCCGTCGCGGAACTTCTCGACGGCCTCGTTCAACATATCTACAACCTGACGGGAAGAGAGCGATGCCTTATCCTTCATCAGTTGCAACACCTCATCGTCGCCAAGCCGTTCACGAGCGGGATTCTCTGCCTCATTCAGGCCGTCGGTATATACCAGCAACTGACGGCCACGGATATCCTCGACGGTCTCGCCCTGGAAGTTGAAATCCTCCCACAGGCCGAGCGGCATATTGGCGAACTCCATCTCAAGGAACTCACCGTCAACGACAGGCTGATTATGTCCGCAGTTACAGTAACTCAGCTGCCCTGTGCAGAGGTCGGCCAGTCCGATGAACATCGTGACGAACATATTGCTGTCGTTATTCTCCACCAGTTCATTGTTCATACGGAAGGCTATCTCTGTAGGTGTCATCCCCTCTTTCGCCAGCGTATGGAAGAGCCGGGCTGCCGATACGTTCGAGGGAATAGTCGAAGCCGTACTGCTGCATAAAACGGTCCACTCCCGCATAGCAGTCCGCCGCCTCGGCATAACGACGGGCGAGGTTCAGAAATTCTGGACGGGTGAGGATGCCGTTGTCGGCCTTGGCGTAGTTCGAGGCACAGAACGCCTGATAGGCACGTTCGGCATCTGCCTCCTGCCCCAGCCCCTGGGCAGCACAGGCCCTGTGAAGGGCAATCAAGGCGAGGGTGTTATCAACGAGATCGGCATTCCCTTTCCACGCCTCGGCAAAGGCCGGTGACAGCGAGTCCGCACGATTCACCCACACCATCGCCTCTCCGTAGCGGTGTTCGTTGATTTCCATACTGGAGATATCGTTGCAGACGCTGACAGCCCTTTGCAGGACGATGTTCGACGAGTCACGGTCGAGCCATTGCATAGCCCTCTGGTAGGCACGGTCACAGTCCACTTCCGCCTCCCTCGGACGTCCGAGATAATTGTTACAGCGTGCCATCAGCATATCCAGACTGACGCCCCAATACTCATTGCCGCCACCCAACGAGTCGACATTGACGAGCACCGGCGTCGCCTCCCTTAGAGCCCCCTCGAAGTTGCTCTGCAAATAATTCACCGATGCCAGTTTATAGCCTGCCTCCTGATAGAGTCTGATGTCGGCAACCTGCGGCTTATGGTCAGCGGTGACGCGCCTGTAATACTCCTTCGACTTCGCAAAGTCGCTCAGATGCAAATAGACGTCGCCCCGCAGAATATCGGCCAGTTGCGGCGAGAGGTCACCCGTCTGCAGCAGACTGTCGGCGATGACCAGCAGATGCGGATAGTCCTTGGCCAGCCAAGCCGTCCTGATAACCGAGTCAGCCTGGGGATTCTCTATCCCGTGAAACTGCCGGCTTCCTCTCTGCCCTCCCCTCTCCCCGCTGCAAGCAGCAAGGATAAGAAAAACAACTAGTCCGATCACACCCGTCAGCTTCATTTTATTCATACTATATTCTTTTAAGAATCCCTCGCCACCGGTGAGGGATTTGAATATAATGCACTTTTGATTTATTTTACTTGATCAGGACTTTGCGGCCATCGTGGATATAAAGGCCCTTCTTGGTGGGCTGGCCGTTGATGCGGCGGCCATTGAGGTCGAACCAGCCGTTGGCATCTCCGGCAGAGGCCTTCACGCCCTTGATGGCAGTATGACCGCCGAGACTATAGAAGTAATATGAGGTGTTATCCTCCTGACCATTGATATACTCCTTACTCGACGTGTGGAGGCCGTTGGCATCATAGCTGGGCTCGAAGGTGAGGATGTAGGAGCCTTCGTCCGACGTGAACACTTCTTTCGTCTTGCAGCCATGATCGTCGTATTCATTGTAGGTGGTGCTGATATAAGTTTGGCCGAAGGCTTCCCTGGTCGTCGTCTCCTTGATCACCCATCCATAAGCGTTGTACTCAAACTTCGTCGTGTTATACAGTTCCCATGAGCCAAAGTTGCTTGCATATTTGTCACGCTGAACGGCGTAGTTTCCCTCGTAAGTAAACACATACCTCCATGTCGGCAACAGCTGGTCCTTGTCGTCATCGTCAACATCATAGTCAATGATCTCGATGTTGCCGCCGCCCTCATTGAAACTGACGTAATCACGAACAGTTATGAGTTTCCAATTGTCGCCAACCTTTTCGTATTCATAGAGCTTGTTATTACGTCCCGCATCGTCGTAGCCGTAGACTATTTTTGTGCATTTCCACATCAAATCGCCATTGGGGTCGGGCGCGAGCGCCCCGGAGTCATTGATCTTATACTCGCCTTTGACATAATTGTATTCCTCCATCAGAACGCCGTTGTCGTAGGAGTATTCGATGAACCAGATCCGCTGCCCATCGGAGGCATTGACCATATAGATACTGTCACACAACCAATTGAACTGTGCGCTGGCCGAGAGCGCCATCAAGGCTCCGAGGAGCGAAAGGTAGATTCTTTTCATAACCGATAAGTTTAAATTGTTTAAGATTATAATTATAGTTCGATATTATCGATGCAAAGATACGATAAATAATTGAAACGTCCAAACATTTTGGAAACTTTTTCGCTTACGGGCAGCCATAAACTGCCTTTTCCCGCACTTTTCAGGCTCCTGGATTTTACATAGGCCAAACTCCGACTTTATAGATTTCAAACTCAGACTTTGCAGGCAGTAACGAGTAACAAAATCACAAACGCTTTTTTTATATTTCCTAAATTTTTGTTACATACCAAGTGCGGATAGCTGCGGCTGTCCGTACTTTTTTTATATTTTTACTTCCACTTCCACTAATATTCAGAATTCTTTTGAATTTATTAGATATCCTAAAGGTGGAAGTGAATATATTCACTTCCACCTTACTTCCACTTTCAAACTTCCCTAATCACCTGGAGTTTACAGGCACTAAAGTCCTAGTTTAGTCAGGGAAAACTGGGACTTTAGTGCCTGTAAACCTCTGAATTCTCTAGAGAATTTCGGAGAAAGGTGCCTATAAAGTCGGAGAAAGATGGCATCTTTCTGGGAGTTTAAACTAACCTTTCTCCCAGTTTGTATATGTGGAAGTGAAATAACATACTTCCACTTCTGAAATTATCTTTTATTAAAAGATATTTCATAATTTTAGTGGAAGTGGAAGTGAATTATTATTAATGTTCAATTTGTCAAAACTAATATGAAAAAGAAAGCCGAGGGATACAGAATGAATGAAAAAGCCGTCGGCATGTGAATGTCGGCGGCTCAAAGAAAACCCTCTGTAACATTTTAGAACAGGTCTGAGTGCGTGCCCGTTCGCAGGAACAGAAGAGTAAGTTCCGTATCGTTTTGTTCCCACGTCATCAGCCAGTCAGGCTCGATGTGGCACTCCCAGACGCCTTGCAGTTTGCCCGACAACTTGTGCGGGCGGTACTTTGCAGGCAACGAGCCGGTGGTAGCGAGCAACTGAATAGCGTCGAAAATGAGTTGCATATCGAGTCCACGCTTCTCGCAAAGTTTCAGGCTCTTGTCGAACCGCCTGCTATACTTTACCAGGTACATAGCCTAAGATTTTCTGGAACATATCATCCACACTCTCTGCTTGATAAACCGGTTCCTTGCCGCTGTGAACATCCTCAATGAGTTTCATCGTCTTGTCGTTAAGATATTCGCCAGTCTCGGGGTCGTAGAGGCGGGGCTTTATCTTTTGCTTCTTCACGGCCGTTACGCCTTTCAGCATGCTGATGGCCTTCTTGATGTCTTTCAGCATCGACAGGTCGCTGATGCTTACCAATAACTGGCCTGCTACGGGTGATTGTGTTCTTGTCGTTGCCATAATTCTAAATTAAATGTTTCGAATATGAGTTAGATGCGTGCAAAGATAAGAAATAATTCGGAAATAACATGCAACTAAGTGAAAAAAGTGACGAAGTTTAACGAAAATCCCGCTATTTCTTGACGCGGACAGCCAATCGCCATCCGCACTTGACACCTCATATGGGGACTGTGATCACTTATTCGGCGTAGACCAATTCCGTGTTATTAGGGAAGGCGCCAGAGAAGATAGTCGGTGAGCCGTGGATGATGGCCTTCGTCAAGTCATAGCAACAATCGAAAGCCCAGATGTTGATTTCCCAGACGCTGGAGGGGATTTCGACCGTTGTCATCCCGCAGTATCGGAAAGCCCCGCTACGGATGTACCTCGTACCGTCGTTGAGGATAAGCGTCTCCAGATTGATACAGTTCTCGAAGGCTTCCTCACCGATTTCTCTCGAACCGTTGATTGTAACCTCCTTGAGGCCAGTACAGCCCTTGAAGCCCTGAACCACCTCCACACTGCCGGGAATATCTATTCCCTGAAGAGTCGTACAGTCTCTGAAAGCATCTGCCCCGATAGTATGCAGATATGCACCAAACTCAAATTTGACGCTTGTCATACTGTAGCAGTCCAGGAAAGCCTCCACTCCGATCTTTCTCACGGATGCCGGAATGAAAATCCCATCCAGTTCCTTGCATTTTTTAAATGCCCGTGGGAGGATGCTCGTCACTTTATAGTCACGTTTGTTGTACTTCACCTTCTCAGGGATGTCCACCTGGACATAGTTGCCACCTGTGCCCTGCATCTGCTTCAAGCCGACCTCGTAGTTCTTCGTGTCAGTGACCTCAAACTTAAGGCAGACCTTGTCCTTCACCCATTTCTTATTGAGATACTTCCAACACTCGACATTCACGTCGAACGTCTCAGCACCGCCCCTTTCACCGGGATCGTCTTGTTCCTCAGACTCTGGCAGAACAGGCACAGAAGGATTGTCAACGGTACAGCCCGTGAGGAGGCACGCAAAGACCGCAATCACCAAATAACTTTTCATCGTCTTCATATTGTTTCATTTTAGAATCTGTTAGGTTAGGACCTCACACGGGGACTGTCCCCGTGTGAGTCCAGTGTGCTAACGGACACGACTACGAGAGTACGTAGGTGCGGGCTTGGCTTTCACCTTGAACGCACCTTCCTTGCCGTCTTTCGACCGTACAAAGGCGATGGCAAAGATGTTGCCGTCAGCGTCCTTACAGAGACGGAACACGGCCTTCTGGGTGTTCTCAGTGGTAAAGTCTATCACATTGGTCTCGGTGTAGCCTCCAGCGGGATCGATGAAGGCACCGAAGCTAATGAACATACCACTGCCCTCACTCACGTACATCTCCTCGCCGAACATATCGTCCGGGAATCCGTAGATGGTTCCCCAGGCGGTCGTGTAATAGACGGGATCCTCCTTGAACCAGTTGACTGCATTGAACCTGTTGCCTTCGATATCCTCTGTGACACTCCACTCAATCATGTCTTCCGGACCGTCGAGTTTGGTGACCTTACCATCAATCATATAGGTATTCAGCCCCAACTCATTGGCCTTCTTCAAGTCTTTGTCAGAGATTTCATCACCGCAGGGGCTTTCGCCACCGCCACCGCCACCACCCTCGTCAATAATGGTGATATGGGCAGTGGCAGCCCAGTTTAACTTGACCACATCATTGACATTAACGGAGAAGAAGGCTGTGAGTGTGCCCTCGGTGGCATCTGCTGCAGGAATGAAGGTGGCAAGTGCGATACCCTCTTCGTTAACCGAAGTCCATTCCGGCTTGCTTGTGCCGTTCTCTGCAGTGAAGTTGATTACACCGCTTTGAGCAGGCACCCACTCGCCATTTTCGTTCTTCAATTCACGGAAACGGATTTCTGCCGTTTCACCCTTCTTTATTTCCACCTCAGGTGTCAGGCACTCAAGACTGTATTTTTTTATAATGGTGATAAGGGCGACCGCGCTCGATCTCCAATCCAGACCGGTCTTCGGATCGAGAATGATGGTGCAGTCGCCTTGGACTGTGCCCAAGGTGGCATCAACGTCGGTGGGAGTGAACCCGACGATTGCGATGCCCTCGGCGTTGGTTGTTCTCCATTCCGGTGTGCAGATGCCGTTCTCAGCTTTGAAATTGATGGTCTTATCGGGACAGGGCTCCCAATTTCCTTTCTTGTACTCCAAGAGCTGGAACCGGATTTCCGCCATTCCACCCTGCATTATCTCCACTTCAGGTGTCAGGCACTCAAGTCTGTATTTATTCAAGAAGAAGTTCGTCATTACCGAGCCTATACAAACATTACCCTCGGCGTCCGTGAAGGAGAAGCTGGCCTTGAGAATACCATTATCCTTATCATCATCCATAGTGTAAGTAGTCAGAACCTTACCCTCTGCATCGGTCAGGGCATAATCAGGCGCGCAGCTGCCGTTCGTGGCTTCGAATTGGATATACTGATACGGACATGGAACATAGTCGTCACCTTCCTTCTTCAGCAGTTCGTATTTACAATCCCATGGCATATAAATATAGTAATCGACAGCTTCTGAAAAAGGTGCAATTTTCTTTATCTTATACAAATCCGTCTTAAACTTCGTGACAGCCTCTCCATGCCATTCGTTGCCATCGGGAAGATTCATATTGCAGAAGGCCGTGACGGAGCCTTCCACGAAGTTCTGATCGGGTTTAAAGGTAATTGTCGCTACACCATCAATTTCCGTAAAGTCTAACATATTGCTGAGAGTACCGTTTTCGACATTGAATTCGACAAGTTTGTCAAAACAGGGCTCCCATTCGTATTTCTCAAAATCATACTTGAGGAGTCGGAACTGAACGGGGATTTCGCCCAAATTATCGCCACACAAATTAACATAGGGCGTAAGGGCTTCAAGCATGTATTCCTCTCCCTTTATCACCTCAGTGGTAGCGGTTCCAAACCAGTAGCTGCCACCTATAAGCTGGACTTTGCAGCTGGCTGTGACAGAGCCTTTCTTGAAGTTTTTATCAGGCGCGAAATCAACAGTCACCTTACCCTCTTCATCCGTCTGTTTCGACTGAGCATTGAGGGTTCCGTTTTCGCAAGTAAAGTTGATGTCTGTTGCCCTGACGGGATTCCATGTGCCTTTATCATACTCCATAAGCTGGAACTCTACCGTAACGGCCTCATCCTTCCAGAAATACTGTTTGGGCTGGCACCTAAGCTCGAACTTTTCCACAGCGAAGAGGGCGGTGGAAGTGTACATCATCGATACGCCGTTGACATATCCGCGGAAACTTGCCTGAACACTGCCTCTGTCGGCATATTCGCTACTCGGGGTAAAGTCGACACTGACCATTCCTTTGGCGTCTGTGACAGCCTCCTTAACGGAACAAGTACCGTTCTCAGGAGTGAAGGAGATGGTCTTACCTGCTGCCGGTCTTAAAGCGCCGTTGACTATTTCAATGAGCATAAATTGGGCTGTACCCACTGTTGTGATGGACTGTACGGGAGTAAGGCACTTAAGCACGTAGTATTCGTCATTTATACTCACCTTGATGGTATCGGTCAGCAGGCCGTCTTTGCTCGCAAGCGCCACATAGCCCATGCGATCGTTGCCCTCATGCTTAGAGACATTGCACACCAGTCGGTCTGCCTCTTTTCTGGCCACCTTTATCCAAGGGTCGGAAGTTTCCACCTCATAGTCGATGTTCGTCTTCACCTCGGCAGCAAACATCGCTTCATAGCCTTCAGCAGAGGCCAGAGAGACATGCACCACTTTGGGATCGACAAACAGATAGTCGGGCAAGCCCTTGACGCTCTGCACCTTGTCGAAGAGATACAGGTCGGAGCCTACCTCATGGTTCACCGTGAATCCCGGAGGCGAAACCTGGAAGTCCACGCTGCTCACCTTGGCAGGATCGTAAGGGATACGGTTACCATCCTTATCGATCACCATAATCGTCTGTGCCATGGCGACGATGCTGAGCATCATCATCCATATGAAAAGGAATAGCTTCTTCATTTGCGTACGACTTTAATGGTGACACTTCCGTCTTTCACGATATAGACCCCACGAGGGAGTTCGGAGAGAGACTTGATCTGCTTCTTCACCATCTTACCGCTGAGGTCGTAGGCATCGAACTTCTCGGAAAGCAGGTCGAGACCAGTAGCCCTCACGTCGCGGATGGCGGTGCTGGTGTTCTCGAAGGTCAGCTTCTGCAGATTCTCGATGGGCCACGAGAGCGTCGTCGAGGGACTGTTGGAGGTGATGGACACATAGCCGTCGGCATAGGTCAGTTCAGGCATGTCGGCAAAGAGCACTTCGCTCTTGTTGCCATCGTTGAGCCATACGATGATCTTGGCATCATCTGCCCAAGCGCCTATGGAGCTAAGCAAGGTGAGGAGCAGCGCCACCGCTGCCCTCACCAGGATGTAGTTCTTGCTTTTCATCATAATATAGTTTTAGTAATATGTCTGTTATTGTAAAATCAAACCTTTCTTGACAGCACCGGAGAAGGAGAAAGCGGTGCCGTCGTAGGTCGTGGCTTCGGGACTGACCTCAATGACATACTTCATCGCACCGAACTGGATCTGATAGCCGCTTCCGCTCTTAGTGACCTTCAGCTTGCCTGCGTTGCCATACTCATTGCTGTAGGCGTAATACATCTTGTCCTTCGCATCGTCGCTACTTAGTCTGCTCACGCACACATCAAAGCTGGTAAATTCACCTGTGGCAAGCTCAGCGGTACTGCCGTTGGTAACCTTATAGACAATGCTGACCACATCGAAGGGATCGGAGCCTCCGAATGTGTCGCTGTTGGCTATCTGGATGGTGTAGAAGGTGTCGTTGCCGTTGGCGACATCTGCCTTCCAGTGGGCATCGTAGACGGAGAAGGTCGTGCCGTCGACTTTCACCGAGGCGCCGCCTCTAGCTGCGCGATCATCTCTGACCCTCGAGTAGTACTCGATATTGCGTTCAACTACGGTGCCATCGAGTTCAACTTCGGCATCGAAAGCACAGGTCCACACGTCGGAGTCCCACTTGGTGTCGGCCTCACGAAGCATGAACTCTACCCATCCACCTTGCTGAATGCCGCTGAACGTGAAGAAATCTCTATAATAACAGAGGTAGCCAGCAGAGATGATATCGCCGCCCAAGGTTGTGACGTATTTACAGTAATCCTGGGTGTACTCCTTGGACATCTGATAAGCATCGCCATCGTATTCGCTGTAGAAGACGATGTCGTCAGGGAACTTGTAGTCACAGGGGTAGAAATTGTACGTCCACTGATACGTGTCCTGGCCGGCAATCAACATTCGGTAGGTCTCAATAGGAGTACCCGGGTTGTAGATAACCAGAACAGAGTCCAACTGCCAGATCATCTCTGTCTGAACCATGTCCTTCTCTTTCTGTGTAGGACCTTGCTCCTCTGGTTCTTCAGGAATGACAACAGGATTGTCGGTAATGCCGTTCGTACACGCTGCCATCAGGCACATAAACACTGCGATTGATAAATACTTGAAAGTTTTCATACTGTTTAAGTTTTAATTATTAATAAAATAGTTATTTATTGATATACTTTTTCCCGTTACAGATGATGATGCCCTTATAGCTCTCATTGACACGCTGGCCGCTGAGGTTGTAACGGGCATTATTCATCATTTGTCCCTTATCCCTGAGCGTAGCGTTGATGGCGGTAGCATCGTAGGGCTTCCAGTAGCTGTCGAAATACATCGGCTTCCAGCCCTTGGCCTGGGCTGCTTCCACCTGTGTGGTGGTGATGATGTTTCCTTCGTCATTACTATAGATGACGTGCCAATTGCCTAAGAACTGGTCGGTGATAGTGGGCAGGCTCTCAATGAGGGCGTCTATGGCCTCGCCCTTGATGGTGTTCAGGTGGCAGGCCAGTTCTGTCAGAGCAACGTTTTTAGAGAGGTCGAGTGCCGTCAGTTGGTTTCCCCAGCAATACAGATGCTTCAAGGCTGTGTTCTGCGACACGTCCAGCGTTTTGATGGGGTTGCCTCCACAATTCATTGACTCCAACTTCGTGTTCTTGGTCACGTCCAGTGCTGCAATTTGGTTGTTCTGGCAGTCCAGCGTTTTCAGTGCCAGGTTCTGGGTTACGTCCAGTGCCGTCAGTTGGTTGTCGTAGCACTCCAGTGATTCCAGTTCTGAAGCCTTAGTCAGATCCAGTGCGGCCAACTTGTTGCCGTAGCAGCGCAGGAAATACAATTTCGGATTCTGGGTAATATCCAGTGTCGTCAACTCGTTTCCATCACAACTCAGATAATTCAGTTCTGGATTCTGGGAAAGATCCAGTGTGGCCAGTTGCATGCCTGTACAAACCAGACTCTGCAATGCAGGGTTCTTGGTGACATCCAATGTGCCAAGAGGTAATTCATAGCAACGCAAAGATTCCAACGCGGGATTATGGGATACGTCCAACGATGTTAATGGATTATAGTAACAGGATAGATATTTAAGAGCTGGATTATGAGTAACGTCCAGTTCCGTCAACTTGTTGCTTTCGCAATCAAGATTCTCTAATAGTGGGTTGTTGGAAACGTCTAACGCTGTCAGTTGGTTGTTGTGACAACGCAATTCTACGAGAGCCGCATTCTTGGAAACGTCAAGGGAGGTCAGTTTGCTTTGGGAGCAGCGTAGCCATTTCAGCTTCGTGTTCTTGGAAATATCGATTTCCGTCAGATGCTCACTACCGCAGAGTAGATATTCCATTGCTGTAAAGTATTCGATACCCTTCAGACTCTTGATGTCTTGATAAGCAACGTCAATGGACTCCACTTTTGCAATCTCCTCTTCTGTCAGGATGCCGTCCTTTCCGTACTTCTGACTTAGAACCCACTTACGGAAGTTCTCGTCTGGGAAGGTGGTCTCGTCGATGGTGACGGCACCACGCTGTTCACCAGCCATCTCTGCACGATGCAGGCTGAGGTCGATGGCAAGCAGACGGGTGATCTCATCGAGGTTGGCGAGGTTCTCGTCGAAAGAGAGGTTCTCATTGAAACCCAGGTCATCGATAGCCTGCTTGGCCTGCTCGATGAACAGCGCACAGTGCTTGTCATCAATCTCCGGCATCGCCATAGCGTCGCATTCGGCCTTCTTCACCTCTTTATATTCGTAGTAGGCCGTCTCCTGTTTGTTCTGACGGTCCACATCCTCGCTGGCAGTAGCGAAAGGCAGGGCACGGGTCCAGCCGCTCACCTGACCATCTTCATAGACGGCCTGCAGGCGTACCACATAGTTCGTAGCGGGCTTCAGGTCTTCAAGGGTGCAGGAGCGAGTGGTGAGGTTGTCGATCGTCACCCAGCGCATCTCCTGCTCATCGTCGGCTGTCTCCTGACGGTAGTTCAGGTTCCAGGCGATGGCGTCAGCGGACAACGAGCAGATGATGAGGGCGCTGGTCTGGCCCAGGTCTGTCGCATACATGCTGCCTGGCATGAGGAGGTCGATCTCCTCAGGCTGAATGTCGGAATGCTCGGCATGTCCGCTGGCAGGCACGATGATATTGGTATAGGTGGCCCAGCCGTCAGCGTTGCAATAAGCCTCCACCTGATCGTCGGGCACATGGATGGCCCACAGCTTGTTACAGTCGTAGAACACGGCACGCTCCATAGCGGGAGGCACGGTGGCGAGGTTCGCCACTTCCAGCAGCTGGTCATTGTAGGCGAAAGCTGCTGCGCCGATGCGCTCCAACGTGGTGGGCAGGATGATGTTCTCGAGCTTGGTCTCTGCGAAGGCATAGTAGCCGATGGTCAGCAGACCGTCGGGCAGCAAGTTCGCGTCGATGTCACCCGTCCAGTTCGTGGGGATGACTTTGTTGAGCATCGAACCGTAGAAGGCATTGTCGCCAATGGATGTGACGGTCTCGGCAATCTCCGCACTCTCCAAGTAGGGCATATACTGGAAGCCAGCCTGAGAGATGTGGGTGATGCCGTCCTCGACGATCAGGTGGATGATCGACTTGGAGTAACTCCACCAGGGAGCCTCCGAGGGGTCGTCGAAGTCTGCCATACGGCCATTACCGTAGATGGTCAGCAGGCCGAAGTCGAGGTTGAGTTCCCAGGTGATCATATTGTCACCTTCCATTCCGCAGAGACCACCAACGGTATCTGCCTTTGCGGACATTGTTGCCATGATGAAACATACCGTCATCATGAGTCTGAGTAATGATTTCTTCATAATTCTTGTTTTTATAAATTAAATAGTAATATATGTTTGGATTTTAAACACTTAGATATGTATTACTACATAGAGGTCATCTACTGACAATCAGCTATCAAATAGCTTTTTTTGCCCCCTCCGATTTCTCGGGAATGCGTTGTTCAAACAACTTGCGGAGACCTTCTTCGTAGGTGTGGAGGGCTTCACGGCCCTTGTCGGTGATGCAGAGGACAGTACGGGAAAAACGACCGATGCCGCTTTTACTTACCTCCAGATAGCCGGCCTCTTTGAGAATAGTGATC
>JAFRQC010000010.1 GCA_017428805.1 Prevotella sp.
GACAGCATGGAAGCATCGCGACGTGCTCGACGCCACTGGCTATATGGTGATGCAGAACGAAGGTCTGGTGAATGCCGGACAGGCTCCGAAGTACGCTGACCCCTACAAAGTGACCACGAATACTGACTGGCAGGATCTGCTCTTCAACGACAAAGCCCCCGTGCAGAACCACGAGCTGACGCTGAGTGGAGCTACGGAGAAGGTGAACTACTATTTCTCTCTGGGCTACTACAACCAGGAGGGTATCGTAGGTGGAAACTACGGCCACTCGAACTACCGCCGTCTGACACTGCGCGGCAACTTCAATTTCGTCGTGTTCGATATGTCGAAGGAGCGCAACTGGCTTGACAAACTCGACGTGCAGGTGAACCTCTCTTACGCCCGTGTGAAGAATTCCGGTTTGGATCCCAACTCTCAGTGGGGTAACGAGATCGGCTCTGCCCTTGCACTGCCCCCGATCATCGCTCCCTATCTGGAGGGTGAGGCTGCCCAGGAGCAGATCGACTACTACAGCTCTACCTATCCCGATGAGTACGTGCCTATGTACGACAACGGCAAGTTGCTGAACATCCCTGGTGCAGGCTTCAACGAGATGGCCAACCCGCTGGCATCGTTCCAGCTGCCCGTGGCCGACAACTGGAGCCACAAGTTCGTGACCAACTTCTCGGCTACGCTGGGTATCTGGGACGGTCTGAAATACCGTGTCAGCTACAGCACCGATATGTCGTTCTGGGGCAACCAGAACTATGCGACTCCGTACTGGATCTCACCGACGAAGCACCGCAACTACAGCTCGGCCTCGATGGAGAGCGACCGTGGTACGGTATGGCAGTTGGAGAACGTGCTGATGTACGACAAGACCTTCGACAAGCACACCATCAACGTGGTGCTCGGTCAGAGTGCCTTTGAGAACTCCGGCTGGACGCTGGGTGCCTCACGCAATAACCTGAAGGACTACTCGAAGCCCTGGATCAACGCTGCCACAGGTCTCGCCGCCGACGGTGACCGTGACGGATGGGGCGGTCCTGGTGTGAACCACACGATGTCTTCTCTCTTCGCCCGTCTGAGCTACAACTACGATGAGCGTTATATGATTCAGGGTACAGTCCGTCGCGACGGTTCAAGCCGCTTCGGTTCTAATAATAAATACGGTGTGTTCCCCTCATTCTCTCTGGGTTGGAACGTGATGAACGAGAAGTTTATGAAAGGCACCAACGACTGGCTGAACAACCTGAAGGTGCGTTTCAGCTGGGGTAAGAACGGTAATGATAACATCGGTGACTTCCGCTACACTGTGCTGACACAGGGCGGTAACAACTACGGCTTCGGTATGGCTGGCGGTGAGAAGGAAGTGAACAGCTCGAAGGCCAGTGGCCTGTCGAACCCCGACCTGAAGTGGGAGGAGTCTGAGCAGACTGACATCGGCGTTGACTTCGGCTTCCTGAACAATAAGATCACGTTCACCATCGACTATTTCAAGAAGAAGACCAACGGCATGCTGAAGGATATGAACATCCCGTCGTACGTGGGTGAGTCGAAGCCTATCGGTAACGTGGGTGATATGGAGAACTCAGGTGTTGAGTTCGAGCTCGGCTATAAGTTCAACATCAAGGATGCCAAGTTCCAGATCAAGGCCAACGCCTCTTATCTGAAGAACGAGCTGATCCGTCTGGGTAACGCTGCCGGCTTCGATACTTATGATAACGTCTCTAACCTGGGTAACATCTCCCGTGCCGAGGCCGGTGAGCCCTTCACCTACTTCTGGGGCTACAAGACCGACGGTATCTTCCAGAACTGGGAGGAGGTCTATGCCTATACCGGTCCTCAGGGACTGATCCAGCCCGATGCACGTCCTGGCTATGTGCGCTTTGTGGATGTGAACGGTGATGGCGCCATCGACGATGCCGACCGTACGAAGATCGGTAAGGGTACACCTGACTGGACCTTCGGTGCCACGCTGCACGCTCAGTGGAGAGGCTTAGACTTTATGATGTTCTGGCAGGGCACGGCAGGCAACGACATCTTCGATGCCACCCGCCGTCTCGACCTCCCCAGCATCAACCTTCCCAGCTGGTTCCTCGGACGCTGGACAGGCGAGGGAACCTCGAACAAGTATCCTATCTATATTCAGGGTGACGCCACCAACTGGCAGGCCTCTGACCTATATGTACACGACGGCAGCTATCTCCGTCTGAAGAACATCGAGCTGGGTTATACCATCCCCGACTTCCTCACGAAGAAGGTCTTCATCAGCCGTCTGCGCGTCTATGCAGCTGTTGAGAATCTGCTGACCTTCACCAAGTACTGGGGCTTCGATCCTGAAATCTCTTCTGGTTCAGACAAGTCAAATGGTGTCGACTTCGGTGTCTATCCTCAGCCGCGTACAATCCGTGTAGGATGTAATGTCACTTTCTAAGTAGATAAAGAAGTTAAGTAGTTAAAGTAGTTAAGAAGATAACAATTATGAAAGCAAACAAGATATTATTAGGAATGATTGCAGCGCTGGCCATGACCGGCTGTAAGGACTCATTCCTGGAGGTGACCAGTCCTACCGACACCTTCATCGAGGAATATTATACCACCAAGACCTCTCTCGACGAGGCGTTAGTGGCCGCATACGCACCTCTGCACTGGTATGACTACGGAAGTACCTGGCAGTACAATGCCCTGAACTTCATCTCTGAGTTCATGAGCGACGACATGTACCCCAACGGCAGCAGTAACACGGACCAGCCGATGCTGCAGCTGATGTTCAACTACTCCTGTACTCCCGTGGTCTGTCTGACTGGTGTATGGAGCGACAGCTACAGTGGCGTGAAGCGCTCTAACGACGTGCTGAAATATTGTGACTGGGTGGAGAAAGCCGGTAACATCACCGCAACCCAGCGTGCAGACTACGAGGCTCAGGCCCGTCTGCTCCGTGTGTTCTACTATCTGCAGCTCTGGAAGTTCTATGGCAACGTGCCCTGCTACTTCGAGAATCTGGACGCTCCTTATATCTATGAGCAGAGCACTGCCGACGAGGTGTATGCCAAGGTGATTGAGGAACTGGAGTCCGTCATCGCCACGGGATCCCTCAAGGACGATTATCCCACCGACCAGAAAGGTCACGTGACGAAACCCCTGGCATATATGATCTATGCCGAGATGGTGATGATTCAGAACGACAGCAGCCGCTATGGCAAGGCTCTCAGCTATATGAAGGAGCTCATCGACAGCCACCGCTATAATCTGACCCCCAACTTCAAGGATATCTGGGAAGAGAGCGGCGAGTGGAATGCTGAGTCGATCTTTGAGATCAACTATTTCGACGACAACTCCGTCCGCGGTTGGGGTAACCAGTTGGGAGCCGGTGGTGCTGTGTTCCCACGTCTGCACGGTCCGCGCAGCTTCAAGGCCAATGCCGGCGATCCCTATGAGGATGTCGATGCAGGCTGGGGTTTCAGTGCCATTCCCCTGCACTCTGTAGCAAGTTTCGAGGAGGGTGACCTCCGCAAGGAGTTCTCCGCCTTCGACCTCAATGCCCATGGAACGAGCGACGATCCGGGTTGGATGGCTACAGGCTACTGCCTCTATAAGTATATGTGCCGTAAGAGTAACAACAAGGACCAGAAGGCTGATGCCGACCTTGGTTTCAACAACAACCTTCGCGTGTATCGCTATGCTGAGACGCTGCTGAACGCTGCTGAGCTGCTGCTGAAGACGAGCGGAAGTGCCAGCGAGGCCGCTGAATATGTGAACACGGTACGTGAGCGTGCTGGTCTGCCTGCTGTCAACGGTGTTGACGAGGATGTCATCCTCAACGAGCGCCGCCATGAGTTCATGGGCGAGGGCAAGCGCTATTTCGACCTCGTTCGTACGGGTAGGGCTGCCAGTGTGCTGACACCTGCCAACGACAGTGGTGGCTACCGCACCAAGGCCTGGACAGAGGATGTGCGCTATCTGCCTATCCCGCAGGACAACATCGACGCTGCTCAGGGTACTCTCAAGCAGAACGGTAATTATTAAAGACAACGAATTACACGAATTTAACGAATTATAGTTATGATAACAAAGATATATAAATTATTCCGTGCCGGCCTCGTATTCTGCTGTGCTGCAGCAGCCCTTACGGCCTGCTCGCCTGAAAAGTTCGACGGCCCGAACCAGGCAGGAATCCCGTCCATCTCGGGTGTGGACTTCAATATGGATATTGACCAGAGCGTGAACCAGGCAACCTTCACTGCCAACTTGCCTGCACAGACCTACGCTATCTGGAAGATCAATGGTAATACCTACTCAACGCTGAACCCCATGAACTGGTCTAACAGCAAGGCAGGTACCTATGATGTGGAACTGCGTCTCGGCAACCGCAATGGTTTCAGCCAGGGCAGCATCAGCAAGCAGTTTACATTTGAGAACTCGCAAGTGGACTTTACGGCCTATTATACCCGTATCTCCCGTACCTGGCGTATCAACTACGCAGAGCAGGGACACATGGGTTGCGGTGAACCAGGTACCGATGGTAGCAACTGGTGGAGTGCAGCCCCTGGCGACAAGGCCGACTGGGGTGTGTATGACGACCGCATCACCTTCACTGCCGAGGGCAACTATACCTACGATCCGGGTGAGGGAGGTACCGTGTATGTGAACAACGGCTCAAGCCTCTGGCCAGACTACAACACCGTGACCAATCCAGACGGCAGCAAGGCCGACTTTATGGCTCCCGTTGAGACTCAGTCTGCAGGTTACCGCTTTGATGTCGATGGTGACAAGATTGTGCTGATTCTTGATGATGAGACACTCTTCCCCTATATCTCCAGCGACGCACAGTATGCTAATCCCGTCTTCACTGTCACC
>JAFRQC010000072.1 GCA_017428805.1 Prevotella sp.
ATGGTGAAGTGCCTGGTGCACCTGTTGCGCGAGGGTCAGCCCGTGAAGCTCGACGGCTTCGGCACGTTCTCTCCGAGCGTGGACGGCCAGGGCAACGGCAAGAACGACATCGAGACGGCTGTGGCCGCCGGTCCCGATGCGATGATCAACGGCATCCGCATCAATTTCAACCCAGAGAACTCGAAGGGTGAGAAGCTCACCAGTCGTGCGTTGAAGGAGGAGTGTGTGTTTAGCTACGGTTATGTCGTGCAGAGCGAGATCCGTACGATCAACGGCAAGCAGAAGCGCTTCCAGAAGAAGACGCCGATCAGCTACATGCTGGCTCCCGAGGCCGACGGTAATGGTGGAGGCGGTAACGGGTAATCTCTTCCCCTCCTGAGCTCAGGAGGGGAAACAGGAATCCCCCGCTCGGATGAGCGGGGGATTATTGTTATTCTTGAATCTCTGCCCAGTAGAGATAAGGATCACGAGGCACGGGGAGCGACTTGATATAGTCGGCGGCCTTGTCCTTGGCGAAGGGCTTGCCGTCGAAGGTACACTCGTCGAATTCGCCATAGACCTCAAGGGCGGTCATTCGGTGGATGACCTGACTCTTCTTGAGTTCGTAGATCTGCGAGAAGACAGCGGGTCCTCCGGCACTGCCGGCGATGCGCAGCCAGCCTTTGCCGGCACGCACCTGTGTGAACGAGGGATGCAGTTTGTCTGTCTCGACGCCGATGAGCTGGATATGGTCGTCCTTCACCGTGAAGAACGCACCATGCTTATCGTCCTTGTCACGCATCCAGAGTTCTTCATTGAAGTCGTCGTCGATGTCTATCCAACGGTACTTCGTCAGCTTGTAGTTCTTATTCTCGTGGGGATCGTTGTCGAGGTAGAGCTTGCGCAGGGTGGCGATGTCCTTCTTCCAGAGGGGTCGCGACTCGTCTATCAGCTGGTGGTAGACCTCCAGCGTCTGACGCTCAAGCTTGCCGTTGCGGAGGAAGAACATACCGACGGTGGCACTCTCAGGGGCACGGTGCTCGAAGGTGAACTCGAGACCGTCAGGACCCTCGAAGGCGGCGCCAATGCCGCTGGAGGCATACTCTCCGCCGTCATCGACATTCCACGTAGAGTTCATGTCTTGTTCGTCGTACTGACCTTCAACGGGGATGGAATAGACCTTGTCGCCGTCTGTGACCACTTCGAGCGCAAAGACCTTCTTGCCCTTCGGCTTGAACTGGAGGATGCCGTACTTGTAGCGGTCGCCGATGGTATAGGTGAGTTCAGAGCGCTGCGTCTTCATGTCATACTGCTCTTCAAGTTCCTTGATGACGGCTGCGGGCAGGGGCTTTCCTACATCGAAGGGAGATTCGAGTTTAGTGGCGAGGCGCTTGTGCGTCTTCATATAGTCGTCGTGGACGATGACATGGAGTTCGGCAAAGTGTTCGCCGCGCAGGGAGTCCTTCAGATTGACGAGGGCGTATTTCATGCCTGGCGACGGAATAGTCTTACGACTGTGCAGCTCGCCAGGGAAGAGATCTTCACCGTCAGGATTCTTCAACTGTTCGCCGATGCAGCGGATGGGCACGGACTTCATGCCGCCCACGAGCATCTGCGTGTAGCCTGCGGCATTGCGGCGATAGGCATCAAACTGCTCCCACGCCTTGTGGGCATCAGCAAAATACTCCGACATGTCGTGCTTCTCATAGTAGGCACGGTCTGGCTCCTTCGCGTCCGTCCAATAGACTACCTGCATGTGGTCAGGGTCGAAGTAATAGAGGAACACTGGCTGGGGCGTGGTGTCGCACACCTCGGCCACAGCACCGTCAAGACTGTCAACAGCGAGGGAGTCGTTGTCGGCTCCACCCGCTGTCTGGCCTTTATTCGTGCATCCGGCCATCACAGCCAGCGCACACGTAACAATGAAAGAAAGATGTCGTCTCATCACTCTGCCTTCTGAGGTGCAGGCTGTGTCTGATTGTTCTTACCCTTAGAGGCAAACTCCTTCAACTTGTCCTTGCCCTTGAAGGCGAAGACCCAGATGAGGAAGCCTGCGATGGCGAGGAGGCAGATAGCAAGCACGGGACGGTAGAAGAGCCATGCAAGGGCGATGACGATGAGCGACCACACGATACCCACGACCGTGCAGACGATGCCCACGCCCCAGCCGAAGATGCCGGCAATGAACGGCACCACCTTGAGGATGGTCTCGAGGAATCCGAAGATACCCTTCAGACCGCCGATGATGATCATGATGCCAAGGATTCGGAGAGCCCAGAGGATCATGTTGTTGGCCTCTTTCTCACCCTCGATGATCTCATCGCCACTCTTCTTGCCCATCACAAGCGTCTGGAAGCGCTTGCCGTTCTTGGCCTTGTAGGGCTTGAAGCTGTCGCCGTCGACCACTGCCATGATAGTGACCTTGGCAGGCACCACCTTCTCGAAGGTCACACGCACGTCGCCCACCTCAGGAGAACCAGGCACGCGTCCGAAATAAAGCACGTTGCTGGCCTGATGGACGTACTGCAGGTCCATCTTATTCTCGGCATTGGCCATCTGCTTGTTCAGAGAGTCCGTCACGGCCTGGATAGAGTCGAGCTTAGCCCTGACAGAATCAGGCAGCAGGGCCTTGATAGAATCAGGGATGGCCACCTGGGCAGGCTGTTGTACGGGCTGTGCAGGCTGCGATACGGCCTGCGAGATCTTATTGATGGCGGTATTCACCACACCATGGGCACGCTCGTAGGCAGCCTGTGTAGACTTGTCGAACTGTTTCAGCAGATCCTCGGCGATGGCGAGGTCGATAGCCTCACGGGAGGAGATGCGGTGGAAGAGACTTTCAGAAAGTGTATAGGCTCCCCACTTCACGTTCTCTGCCCACTGCTCAGACTCGTCAACGGTGGTCAGCACTGAGTTCTTATTCTGATAGGCGGGGTCGTGGAAATCCGAAGACTCGATAGGACTCGACACCCACTCCTTGGTGTAGGTGTACGTGGTCGTAGTCACTTCCTTACCACCGAGCTTGTCCTCGCGCTTGGTCTGTGAATGCTCCACCCACTGGTAGTACTCCACGTTGCGACGGATGGAGATGGCCTTCGCGCCGATACCGAACTGGGCATCCACGAGGGAGTCCTCAGTGGTAGCCATAGCGGTACCACAGATGAGTTCACCTTCGAGTGAGGCGTCTTTCTTGTTGGGGTTCTCCATCTCCACGTAGGCATTGCCTGCCTCGTCGAGCATCTTCTCTGTCTTCACGGCACGACCTTCATTCCACCACAGCAGCGCCGTTCCCAGTACGAACATCAGGAATCCGCTACCGATAGCCTTGAATGAGTTGCCTACTCGGGTACCATAACCCGTCGTTGTTACTTCTTGATAAGCCATTTTGATTTACGATTTAATGATTTATGATTTATTATTTATTTGATTTATTTGTTGATTTTAGTGATTCACGGTGCAAAGATAAACATTTTTTTCGAAATATCGAACAATTATGGACTAATTTCTGTAGCACTGTAATTGATTTTCAGGGCGTAGGCCTGTTGCAGGGCCTGTTTCACGTCGCTGACAAGTCCCATCGGCGCTTGACGGTCTGCACGGAAACTCACCGTCAGCCGCTCGGCATTCTCTGGGGAGAGCTTGCTGCGGATGGCATTGATGCGGGCAGGAATCTCTGAGGGACTGACGAGGTCGCCATTCAACTGCACCAGCCAGGTATTGTCCTGTCTCCTGTCTTCTGACTCCTGTCTCCTGACTCCTGACTCCTGTCTCCCTATATAAATATTTATGATCGCGGGATGGCCCGTGAGCTTCTTTACCTCTGAGCCGGCAGGCACTTCGAGGCGCACCTTCACCTCGTCGCTGCGCATATGGGTGACGATCATAAAGAAGAACAGCACGGTGAAGATCAGATCGGGCATCGACGCGACATTCAGTGAGGGCACCCCTTGACGGCGACGGTCGTGAAACATACTGCGCATAGGTCTCATTGCCCACCTCCTTTCTCTGGGAAAGATTCGCTGATGCGCTGGGGATAGTATTCGTTGACGAAGGAACGCTCCTCAGACGTCAGCTGGCGATAGGCCTTGCCATAGCGTTTCTGCGAATACTGCTCACGCAACTGGTGATAGGCGGCGACGATGGCATCCTGCATACGGAAATAGGCCTCGTAGGTGGTTTCGCGGTCTGCCTGGATGGCGACGATATGTTCCGTCCTGTTCACCGTAGCCATAGAGACCACGGCCTCTGAGAGTTCCTGCAGCGTCGCAGGTTTTCCGTCGCAGGTGAGCTGGTCGTGGGCGTCGAGTTCCACACGGATCACGAGATCCTTGTTCACGTCCTGCGGCTGGGAGTTCTCCACAGGCGGAGGTGCCATCTGGCGCAAGAGTCCCTTGTCCGTGTCCATCGACGATGTCACGAGGAAGAAGATCAGCAACATAAACGAGATGTCTGCCGTCGACGTGGTGTTCAGCTCCGGAATCTGCTGACGAAAGCGCTTACGAAACATCCGATGATCAGGAGAATGGAAGTATAGATAAACATATCCGTGGCCTTCAGCCAGAACACGCTGGTGAAGGGCTGGCCGTTGGTCATAACGGGCTTGGTGGAACCCAGAAGGAACGTGACCACGAGACAGAGGAGCAGGCCGATGAGTACGCACCACCCTATCCTACCCGCCGGCACGCGGTTGACGATATCGTCGCCCTTACGACGGGTGCGCATACCGTGCCACACGCTGTATGCCGTCACACAGAGCGCAACAGCGAGCACGATGTACATCAGCCAGAGCATCACATCAGCGAAGAAGGGCGAAACGAAACTATTCATTGAAGACTTTGAACTTTGAGCTTTAAACTTTGAGCTTTATGATTTCACTCTTTCACCTTTTCACTTTTTCACCTTTAATTTGTATTCTGTGATCATATCGAGGAGCGTGATGACACTCTCTTCCATCTGGGCGGTGAGACGCTCGATCTTCGAGAGGATGTAACTGTAGAACAGCTGCAGGATCAGGGCCACCACGATACCGAAGATGGTCGTGATGAGAGCCACCTTCATACCACGCGCCACGATGGTAGGTCCGATGTCGCCTGCCTGCTGGATCTGGTCGAAAGCCATCACCATACCAATGACCGTGCCGAGGAATCCCAACGACGGTGCCATCGCGATGAAGAGTTTGATCCACGAACAGCCTTTCTCGAGGTTCGCAGCCTGCAGACCACCATAGTTCGTGATGGAGCGCTCGATGGCATCCATCGACTGGTGGATATGCAACAGGCCCTGATAACACACGGAGGCCACAGGTCCACGCGTGTTACGGCAGATGGTCTTCGCACCCTCCACATCGTCCTGCTTCAGGCGGTTTTCGATGTCCTCCATCAGTTTGTGCGTCTTAATCTCCGAGAGCGTCAGATAGATGATGCGCTCGATGCAGAAAGCCAGTCCCAGCACGAGGGCAAGGGCTACGAGTGACATAAAGCCCGCGTTGCCGTCGATGAACTTCGTCTTCAACTGTTTGTGGAAACCGCCCTCCTCGTCAGCGTCTACCTCAGGATCATCCATCACCATCGCCTCTGCAGCCAGGGAGTCTGCCATAGCCAGAGAGTCATCAGCAACCACGACGGTCGCAGCCACACTGTCATTGGGGGAAGAATTTTGTGCTTGTATCGTTTGCGCGAAAAAGAGCAAACAGGTCAGTGCAATCAGAATAGTCAGTCTTTTCATAAGCTGTGTAGGAAAAAACATTGCGTTTGCGGAGAGAACAGGATTCGAACCTGCGAGCCAGTTTTGCCGGCTACACGCTTTCCAGGCGTGCCTCTTCAACCACTCGAGCACCTCTCCTTGTTGATTTGCGGATGCAAAGGTAATCATTTTATTTGAACTTTGAACTTTGAACTTTGAACTTTATGATTTGTTAACTATCAATGGAAACACCCGCTCTACGTTGGCGGTGGTCACAGCGGACACCGTTTCTTCATCGACACCATAGATTTCAGCGAGCTTGCTAAGGACATAGGCCACGAAGGCAGGTTCGTTGCGCTGGCCACGCATAGGTACTGGCGCCATATAGGGGGCATCCGTCTCAAGCACGATACGTTCCAGGGGCACTGCCTCTTTGAGCGTCTCAGGGAGTTTGGACTTCTTGAACGTCAACACGCCTCCGATGCCCAGCACGAAGCGTTCGAAACTCAACAGTTCCTGCGCCTCGATGGTATTGCCCGTGAAGCAATGAAACACGCCACCAGGCAGATCGTCCTTATACCTCTTTAATATATTAACCATCTCGTTCTGCGCCTTCCGACAGTGAATCATCAGTGGCAACTGCAGTTCTACAGACCATCGCACCTGTTCCTCAAATACCTGTAACTGAGCTTCTTCAAACTCACGGCTCCAGTAAAAGTCGAGACCAATCTCGCCGATGGCGAGGACTTTGAACTTTGAGCTTTGAGCTTTAAACTTTATGATATGTTTTATAGCAGACAAGACATCTTTCCAATCGTTGCGGACTTCCTCTGGGTGCAAGCCGAGCATCGGAAAGCAGAAGCCAGGATATTTCTCGCAGAGGACTATGACCGTCTCGCAGGATTTCAGGTCGATGCCTGGCACGCCAATAGCCTTCACCCCAGCTTCCTTCGCACGGATAATCACTTGCTCTAAATCTTCTGCGAATTCTTCTCCGTCAAGATGACAGTGTGTATCAACAAAGCTCTTGGTAATCATAAAGTTCAAAGCTCAAAGTTTTAACTCTGTCTCTTCATCATCGCAGCGGCGTAGGCCTTCAGGATGGCCTTGCGCTCCTCACTGACACTGACCTTATCCATAAATGTCTGGGCACGGGCGTAACATTCCTCGATCTTCTGCTCGCACAACCGACGGATGCCGATCTCATCGTAGAGTGCCGTCACAGCCTTCACCTTCTCGTCGCGGTCGAATGTCTTGGCGTCAATCCAGCGCATCAGTTCCTGACGCTGCTTATCATTCGCACGGTTCACGGCATTGATGAGCATATAGGTCTTCTTGTTCGAGGTGATGTCGCCGCCGATGTTCTTGCCAAACACCTTGGGATCGCCATACACGTCTAACAGGTCATCCTGCAACTGGAATGTGAGTCCAATCTGTTCACCAAAGCCGTAGAGATTCTCCTGATCCTCCTTCGAGGCGTCAGCGAGAATGGCACCGATCTTCAGTGCACAGGCCAGCAGCACACTCGTCTTCAGGCGAATCATCTCGATATACTCCTCCTCACGCACGTCATCACGCGTCTCAAACTCCACGTCGAGCTGCTGTCCCTCATCAATCTCATAGGTAGTCTGCATAAACGTGGCAAACACATCCTTCAGATACTTCACATCACAGGCCTCCACACGCTCGAAAGCCTGCAACAGCATAGTGTCGCCAGAGAGAATGGCCTGATTAGCATTCCACTTCTTATGCACCGTCTCATGCCCACGACGCATATCGGCATTGTCCATCACGTCATCGTGCAACAGGGTGAAGTTATGATAGGTCTCCAGTCCGATGGCCTGCGTGATGATACGCTCAGGATCGTCCTTAAAGAGGTTATAGCCCATAAGCATCAGCACAGGCCGCACACGCTTGCCTCCCAGCGACAGCACGTACTTGATAGGTTCATACAACGAGAAGGGCTTGCGGTCGTATGCCAGACCGTCTAACGCCTCATTCACCAACTTCAATAATTCTTCAGCACTTTTCATATTTTAATTTTTTAATTCTTTAATTTTTCATAGGTTGAACACCACGGGTATGCAGACTTTCGTGCGACAGGGTTTCGCATCCATCAGTCCTGGCTGCCACTTCGGCATCATCCTGAGCACACGCAGCACCTCATTGTCGCAGGCACGGTTCAGATGTTCCGTCACCTCGAGGTCTGTCACGCTCCCGTCGCGATTAATAATGAACTGCGCCACTACCCTGCCCTTCACCTGCTGCGACTGGGCGGAGGCAGGATAGCGCAGGTTCTTCGTAAGCCACTTCATAAACTCAGCAGCACCGCCTGGGAACTGTGGCAGATCCTCGACCACACGGATATCCACCGGCTCGTCGTACATATCGACCACCTCTGGCTGCTCCTGCTGATCCGGATTCTCAGGCGGTTCAGGAATCTCTGCATTCTCAGGTGTGAGCTCTGGGGCTATTTCCACGTCGTCCTCCACCAATCGCAGGTCTTCCGTCTTGGGCGGCTCAGGTGTTGCTTCCTGTGGCAGCATCATGGGTATCTCGTCCTTATCGCGCTTCAGGGGTTCCAATTCGAGTTCGGCCTCAAGGTCGTCATCTTCTTCGAAGAAAGCCCAGCCCGAGCCGCCGCTGTTCCATTCCAGCGCCACGAAGAGCAATGCGAGCACGAGAATGAGTCCCAAGAGGAACCCTTGCACGCGCTTGCCTTCCAGATCGGCCTGACGACTTTTCTTCTCTTCCATAATAAATCCGGTTTTCTTCCGTTTATTAAATGAATGGTTATGCAAAGGTAACAAAAAAGTGAAAAGGTAAAAGAGTAAAAAGGTAAAATATCGGTGAAATTAAGAATTATTTTGTATCTTTGCAGCGATTTTAGAAAAAGGACGTGACAAAGAGGGTCAGGAAACATAGGAATCAGTGGATGAGTTGGCAGAAATTTCTGCCAGCCATCTGCCTCTTATCACTCCTCTCACCTCTCACCTCTCACCTCTTTCCGCCCAGGAAAGCCAGACCGCCTACAACTTCCTCCGTCTGCCCGTCAGTGCACATATCGCCGCCCTGGGTGGCGAGAATATCACCATCACTGACGATGATGCGACGGTGGTCTTCCACAACCCTGCTCTCATCAACGGTGTCAGCGACCGCACCATCAACCTCAACTACATGACCTACATGGAGGGTGCCAAGACCGCAAGCGCCGCCTTTATCA
Organism: Prevotella sp.; assembly: GCA_017428805.1. Next base: position 8,885 of record JAFRQC010000072.1, read on the forward strand.
AAGGCATCGGCGAACGGGGTACTTGGGCTGTCACCGGCCAGTATATGGACTACGGCAAGATGAAGGAGACCACAGCCGACGACGAAGACCTGGGCACCTTCTCCGCCCGTGACATCGCACTTGCTGGCTCTTTTGCCTACGCCCTCACGGAGAGGCTCAACGGCGGCATCACCGCCAAGATCATCTCCTCGCACATCGCAGGCTACAGCTCGCTGGCCGTGGGCGTGGACCTCGGACTGAACTACTTCGACGAAGATCGCGACCTCAGTCTCTCTGCCGTCGCCAAGAACCTCGGCGGACAGGTGAAGGCCTACGACGACACGTTCGACAAAATCCCCCTCGACCTGCAGGTGGGAATCACCAAAGGCCTGGGCAATGCGCCCCTGCGCTTCTCGCTCACCCTCAGCCGGCTCAACAACTGGGATGAAGCCTTCGGCCGTCATATCGCCATCGGCGCCGACGTGCAGCTCTCCCAGCAGATCTACGTGGCGGTAGGCTACAACTTCCGTCGCGCCAGTCAGATGAAGATCAGCGAAGCCGACAGCTCGTCATCCCACGGCGCAGGCCTCTCCATAGGCGGCGGTCTCTCGCTGGAGCGCTTCAAGCTTCACTTTGCCTATGGCAAATACCACGTCAGCGCATCATCATTAATATTTAACGTATCATACACATTATGAAGAAGATTACCATTGCCATCGACGGCCACTCCTCGTGCGGCAAGAGCACGATGGCCAAAGACCTCGCCCGTGAGGTGGGCTACGTCTATGTGGACACTGGCGCGATGTATCGCTCCGTCACACTCTACGCCCTCCGTCACGACCTGTTCCGTGAGGACGGCAGCGTCAAGACAGATGCCCTCGAACAGCAGATGGCGGACATCCGCATCTCGTTCAAGTTCAACCCTGAGACGGGACGTCCTGACACCTATCTCAACGGCGAGTGCGTCGAAAAGGAGATCCGCTCGCTCGAAGTCTCCAACCACGTGAGCCCCGTGGCCGCCATCCCCTTCGTACGCACGGCGATGGTCGCCCAGCAACAGCAGATGGGCAAGGACAAGGGTGTGGTGATGGACGGTCGCGACATCGGCACCACCGTCTTCCCTGATGCAGAACTGAAGATCTTCGTCACGGCCTCTGCCAAGGTGCGTGCCCAGCGCCGTTACGACGAACTGAAAGCCAAGGGCATGCCCGCCGACTTCGACGATATCCTGAAGAACGTCGAGGAGCGCGACTATATTGACTCCCACCGCGAGGTCTCTCCCCTCCGCAAGGCCGACGACGCCCTCGAACTCGACAACTCCGATATGACCATCCCTGAGCAGAAGCAATGGCTTCTCGACCGTTTCAACGAAAGAGTCTCTGCCTCTGAGTAATCATCTGTAAACTGTCAACTGTAAACTGTCAACAATATGAAAAGATTTACTTTCGCCTTAACCCTGGCCCTTGGCACGACCCTGGCCGCCCACGCCGGCGGTCTGATGACCAACACCAACTACCACATCGCCTTCGACCGAATGTTCGCCCGTGGCGCCACGACGGAGATCGATGCAGCCTACTCCAACCCCGCAGGTCTCGCCTGGGGACACGAAGGCTGGCAACTCTCACTCAACTTCCAGAAGCCTTGGCAGAACCGTGACATCGAGGCCTCCGTGCCTGGCTATCTCGGCACCGGCTTCGACAAGAAGTACGAGGGCGTCGCCTCGGCACCCATCGTGCCCGCCCTGTTCGCCTCTTACAAGAAGAACCGCCTCGCCTTCTCGGCCATGATCGGCATCGTGGGCAGCGGAGGCTTCGTGGAGTACGACGAGGGCATCCCCATGTTCGAAGTGCCCCTCCGCGCCCTGCTCGCACAGGCTGGCATGATGCCCAGCGCCTACGGCTACAGCGCCAACATGAAGGGCAAGCAGTACATCTATGGTGCCCATGTGAACGTCGCCTATAAGATCAACGACTACTTCGCCGCCGCCATCGGCCTGCGCGGCAACTACTACGACGGCTACAACCGCGGCTTCGTCAATGCCAGCATCCCCACAGGCAACATCGACCTCATCGACCTCCGTCTCGACTGCATCCAGCGTGGTTTCGGCGTGGCTCCCATCGTCAGCATCGACTATCACAACGGTCCGCTCACCATCGCCGCCCGTTACGAGTTCCGCACGAAGATCAGCACGGAGAACGACACCAAGGAACTCTCCGCCCGCATCAAGAACACCGACCCTGCGACGGCTTCCCTTATGCCCTATATTGAGGGAGATCTGGCACTGGCACAGTTCGGTGACAAGGTGGCTGCCTATCAGGACGGCACAGAAGTGCGCTACGATATGCCATCGCTCTTGGTGGCTGCCGTCGGCTATGAGTTCACGCCCAACTTCCGCGCCGCCCTCGAATACCACTTCTTCGACGACACGCACGCCAAGATGTACGGTGGCCGTGAGAAGACGCTTGACCACGGCACCCACGAGATCCTCGCAGGTGTGGAATACGACATCAACGAGAAGTTCACCGTCAGCTGCGGTGGTCAGCGCACGGACTACGGTCTCAGCGACGCCTATCAGCAGAACACTTCCTTCGCCTGTGACAGCTACAGCGTAGGCCTCGGCGGCGCCTGGAACATCAACGAAAAGATGCGCCTCAATGTCAGCTACTTCTGCTCGCTCTACAGCGACTACAAAAAAGGTCCCCTGCAGAACTACCAGGGCACGCCCTACACTGGCACAGAGACCTACTCCCGCACGAACCACGTCATCGGCGTAGGCCTCGACTACAAGTTCTAAGAACTCAAAAAAAGGAAACCCAATGAGTTCCCTTTTTTTATGCAAATTGCTGTATGGCATCGCGGCATTGTTCCATGAGCCAGCGTGGTGTGGAGGTGGCTCCGCAGATGCCGACGCTCTGGATGCCTTCGAGCCAGGAGGGTTCGATTTCGTGAACATCCTCGACGAGGTGGGTGTTGGGATTGACACGCAGGCACTCGTTGTAGAGCACCTTGCCGTTGGAACTCTTACGCCCGCAGACGAAGAGGATGAGGTCGTGACGGGAAGCGAACTGCGAGATGTTCGGCATACGGTTGGCGACGGAGCGGCAGATGGTGTCGAAGCTCTTGAAGGTGGCGGAGGGCGAGATGTGCGACTGGATGTAGTCGATGATGCGGTGGTACTCGTCGAGCGACTTCGTGGTCTGGGAATAGAGGTAAATGTCGCGCGTGAAGTCGAGACGCTTCACCTCGTCGAAGTTCTCGATGACGATGGCGGAGGAGTCGGTCTGTCCCACGAGGCCCAACACCTCGGCGTGACCTTTCTTACCGAAGATCACTATTTGGCCCTCGCCCATCTCATATTGTTTCTTGATGCGCTTCTGGAGCTGGAGCACCACAGGGCAGGTGGCATCGATGATCTCGATGTTGTTGCGACGGGCGACCTCGTAGGTCTCAGGGGGTTCGCCGTGTGCACGGAGGAGCACCTTCACATCGTGGAGTTCACGCATATCGTCGTGGTTGATGGTGACGAGGCCCATATCTTTCAGACGCTCGCACTCCATACCGTTGTGGACGATATCGCCGAGGCAATATAAAATGCCTCCTTTTTCGAGTTCTTCTTCGGCCTTGCGAATGGCGGTGGTCACACCGAAACAAAAGCCACTGCCACTGTCAATTTCAATTTGCATCATTTCTTTAATAAATTAAAATATTCGTCGAGGAGGTCCTGGGCGGCGATGAAGGAAGTCTTCTGACCAGCGAGGACGGACTGCTCGGCAGGAGTGAGCTGGGCACGGATGGCGGGATTGTTGTAGAAATTGAGGCGCAACTGCTCGTTGATGGTCTCGTACATCCAGTATTTCGACTGTTCGTTGCGGCGGTAGTCGAAGTAGCCGTTGGCACGGACAAAGTCGATGTACTGGTAGATCATATCCCACACCTCCTTGATGCCGTAGCCGTAGAAGCCGGAGTAGCAGAGCACCTTCGGCGTCCAGCCGCTCTCAGGCATAGGGAAGAAGTGGAGGGCGTTGCGGAAGTTGGTGGCAGCCATCTGGCAACGGTCCACATTGTCGCCGTCGCACTTGTTGATGACGATGCCGTCGGAGATTTCCATAATGCCGCGCTTGATGCCCTGCAGCTCGTCGCCCGTACCAGCCACCTGGATGAGCAGGAAGAAGTCGACCATCGAGTGACAGGCGGTCTCGCTCTGCCCCACTCCGACGGTCTCGACGAAGATCTTGTCGAAGCCGGCAGCCTCGCAGAGGATGATGGTCTCACGCGTCTTGCGAGCCACACCGCCGAGGGAACCTGCGGAAGGGCTGGGACGGATGAAGGAGTCGGGATGCTGGGCGAGCTTCTCCATACGCGTCTTGTCGCCGAGGATGGAGCCTTTGGTGCGCTCGCTGGAGGGGTCGATGGCGAGGACGGCCAGACGCCCGCCCTTCTCTTTCAGCACGTGGATGCCAAACTCGTCGATACTCGTCGACTTGCCTGCGCCAGGGACGCCACTGATGCCCACACGGATACTGTTGCCGCTATAAGGCAGACACTTGTTGATGACCTCCTGGGCACGAGCCTGGTGGTCAGGATTGACGCTCTCGATGAGGGTGACGGCCTGTGAGAGGATGGTGATGTCGCCTTTGAGGATACCCTCTACCATCTCTCCGACGGAGAGTTCCCTGCGGCGTGCACGCTTGAGGTATGGGTTCACGATCGGTGGCTGGTTGACACCGCTGTTCACCTGCAAGCCTGCATATTCTGAACTGTTCTCTGGATGTTCCATATTTTTTTCTTTTTGTTTACAGTTTACAGTTTACGGTTTACAGATGATTACATCTGTAGGCAGTTGTTAGGGCTTGCCAGGTATTCAACTGTAAACTGTAAACCGTAAACTGTAAACTCATTATTATTTTTTAATACTAATTACGACTTTGGCGTGATCGGGATCGTTGGTGATCATAAGGATACGCGGACGCCCTTTGACCTGGGCGAGTTCCTCCTTAAAGGCAGTGACGTGGAGCGTCGTGGACTGGCCCGGCTCGATGTCACGGCTGTCGAGGGTGACCTTCATACCACCCGTGTACATCTGCATCGACGAGATGGTGAGCGTTGTCTGGCCTTCGTTGGTCAGCTTCACATCGATGGTCTTCTTCTGATGCTTTTGGAAGTCGGTGAAGTCGAGGTCGGTCTCAGAGATCCGCAGCTTCGGTGCCTGGGCACGGCTCACACCCTCGAACTGTTTCAGGTCGGGCAAGAGGGTGATGGTCATATCGACGGCATTGCTGGCACTGACCTTCTCACCCAGCTTCTGGGCAAGGAAGACCTTCGTCTTCGTCAGTCCGTAGTCACGCAGAAGGTCTGAGTGCAGGGTGACGGTGATGGTAGCAGCCTTGCCTGGCAACAGGGTCTCTGACGAGTAGGTGGCGTCGAGATACGAAGGCAGGTGCATCAGTCGGGGCTCCATCGTCTCCAAACTGTTGTTGAGGATGTGGATCTCCTGCACAGGAGTGTCGCCCTTGTTCACATCGTCGAACTCGAGGACGTCCTTGTCGAGCAGGAGGTTACCCATAGCCAGCGGATAGGTGCCCGTATAGTCGAGCAGTTCGGCGAGCACCACACCCTTCATCGTGAGATAGACGGGCTTGGGAGAGCCGTTGCTGGTGATGACGGCCATCTTCTGGAAATGGCCCAGCTGACGGGCGTCGTAGGTCATCGTGATGGTGAACTTGTCGTTGGCACCCACCTCGCGAGGGTATTCCACGGTGGTACAGCCACAGTCGGGCTTGATGCTCTCGATGATGAGTTTGCGATGGCCTTTGTTCCGCAGCTGGAACGTGGCGGTGATGGGTTGCTGATAGCCCGTACGGCCACACTCAATGGTGGCCTGGGTGACAATGAGTTTCTGAGCGTTTACATTTAAAGGTGAAAAGGTGAAAAGGTGAAAAAGTAAGATCCATTTCACCACACCAATTACCTTAATATTAAATACTATTTTCATAACCTATACGTTAATTCTTTTTTTTGACCACGAATTACACGAATTTCACGAATTTATTTTATCTCCAGTGTCAATGATGGTGCGACGCCACGGAACTCTGGCGCATAGGCACACTCGACGGTACAAGTACCAGTCTCGTAAAGGCCGGCACGGTCGATAAAGTATTCACTCTCGATGACGTGGGTACCCTTCGACAGGCAGTCGAAGTAGTAGTTCGTCGTGTAGTCCTTCGGTGTGCAGTAGGAGCCCTGATGCCAGCCACTGAGCTGACGGACAGGTTCGAGACAGGCCGCACGTTTGTCGACCACCTGTACGAAGTCGTAGTCACGGTCAGCAGTAATGGTAATGCGCATCTTGATGCGGTCACCCACTTTCAGCTGCCCATTGGCAGGGATAATTTCGCGCTTCACGGTGATGCCAGAGGCGGAGGCGGCGATGTTGTGGGTGGCCTGCACGAACTGGGCATAGACGGCACCCCAGGATGTTCCCTCACTGGTCTTGGAGACGGTGAGCGTCTGACTGGTGGCAGGGATCGGAGCCTTCACATAGCCGATGGCAGCGGTGGCCTTCGGAAGGTCGAGGGGCTTATCATCCACCTTCACCACTGCATTATCTGAGGTGAGCGTGAGGCTGCCACCCTGCAGGAAGGCATAGACGGCATTGACGCTGTTGATGGGCGTGTCCCAAGCCTGGGTGCGCTTCTCCTGGAGGAGCCAGCGACGCATCTCGTCAAGCGTCTTCTGATCACTGGCAGCCAGCCGTTGCAGGGCCTCGATGGCGACGGTCTGTGTGGGAATCTTATAGTCGTACCACGAGTAGCCGGCGCGCGGCGTGTCGTAGTAACGGCCGATGTCCTCACGATAGACGGTCCACTCCTTCAGCGACTGGGCGTACTCGGCGGCACGTTTGGGATCGCTCTTCGAGAGGATGACGGCGGTGAGGGCCTTCTCGTAGATCGACTGCGACTTGATCTCCTTTTTCAGGAGTTTCAGGAGGTAGTTGTTGGCACGTATCACCTCGTCAGGCAGCGTACGGCCGTCGAGGGTGGCGAGATAGAGCCACTGCAGGGCCTTGAAGCTGGGGAACGAGGCCTCGTGGCCTTTCTTCTCCCACTTCTTCAGTTCCTCGACTTCCTTGACGATTTCCTGCCCCATAAAACCGAAAGCATTATCGAGCATCTCTTTCGTCTCAGGCTGTTCACCGGCCATCTCGTTGAGACGCACGAGCATCTCGCTGACGGCAACGGTCATATAGAACGAGCCCGGCATATCCTGCCACCACGACCACGAGCCGTCTGTGCGCTGGAGTTTGAGGAGCTTACTGACGGCACTGCTCAGACGGTTCTGCATAAGATTCTCGTCGAAGAAGTCTGCCAGACGCTGTTTCTGTTCGGTCTCATTGTCGGCATCGAGCACCCAGGGCGTCTCGTTGAGCAGGAGGTCTTTCAGGTCCTGGTTCTTAGCCAGGGCACTGGTCAATGAAGTCTCCTGACTCCCGACTCCTGACTCCTGACTCCATAATTCGAAGGCTGTCTTTGCCTGCGGATTCTGTTGGAGGATATAGCGTCCGAGAGAGTTGGCATAGAAGGAGGCGGCCTGCGAGATGGCGTTATCGTCGCTGGGCGTGCCTACGGTAGGCAGGGCCTGGATCATCAGCCAAGCGGGCTGGTTGGTGTATTCGAAGGTGAGCTTGCTGCCCTTGGCATCAGCAGGGATAAGCGCGGCCAGATCGACCGTTGCCGTACCAGGCTGGTGCTGGGTGATGGGCATCGTCACCGTCACGCGTTCCTGACTGGGCAGAAGCGGCAGATAGTGCTGTTCGCCATCGGAGAAATCCTTGCCACTGACGGTCATCTGACAGATAAGGAGAGAATAATCCCCATTGAACATTGAACATTGAACATTGAAAGTGACGGGGGTGGTATCGCCAGCCTTCAGAGTGACGTTCTGCGACTGCTCATAGACCACGGCGTTGGTCTCAGGATTGAGGAGTCTCAGCTGTGCCTTGCCCGTGAGGTTCTTCTCACCCGTGTTGAAGATGCGGGCAGAGATGGTACCCTGGTCACCGTCGCGGAGGAAACGGGGTACGTTGGGCTGGATCATCACGTCCTTCTGTGCCACAGCCTCGCCCACGATCGAACCCACATACATATCACGGGTATGGGCCAGTGCCATAAGCCGCCAGGTGGTCAGACTCTCAGGCAACGTGAACTTCAACGCCACGCGTCCCTCGGCATCTGTCGTCAGCTGGGGATAGAAGAAGGCGGTCTCGTTGAGGTTCTCCCTCACCTGCACCTGTTCGCTCCCTGTCTCCTGACTCCGGTCTCCTGTCTCCTGACTCCTGTCTACTGACTCCTCATTCTTTGCATAAGCCATCGGCGCCTCCATAGCCACCATCGCATCTTCATAAACCACACCGTCTTCATCATCAGCGACTCTCGTCATAGCTTTGCTGAGCACGCCACCACGGGAGAAGCGACGGAAACTGTGATAGTAGAGATTGGGGAACACACGGGGATCGAAGTGGCTGAACACCAGTTCTTTCACAGTGTAGGAGTTCCAATAGTTGGAGGACATATTGCTGATTCTGGAACGACTGGGATATACCCAGTTGTTAGCGGGCAGAGGCAGGTCGAGATAAGGCACGAGCGACCACGAGTGGGCCTGCAGCATATCGAGGCTCTGATCGTAGAGCGTCGCCATCAGCTGGGCATCGACGGGATTGCCTTTGCAGTCTTTCACCGTCAGTGTCCACTCCTCTTGCTGACCTGGTTTCATGCGGTCACGGAAGGTGGTCCAAGCCAGCGTGAGGTTCTTGTTTGGCAAGGGGCGCTGGATCTTTGCCAAGTGGGTGTAGCACTTGCCGTTCTTCACCCAGGCGAAGGTCAGCAACAAGCCGTTGTCATACGACTCATCGTAGGCGAGCTTCAGGTTCAGAAGCTGGTTGTTCCTGTCGACAGCACCACGCTTGATCACCTTATTGCCGGAGAAGATACTATAGACGATATGCACATCCTGATCGGAAGAACCCACCTGAATGGTGACAGGCGTACCGTCGTTGGGGAAGCGGGAATCAGACTGGTAGAACCAGTCGTCGGTCTCCGTGACAGGACTCTTTTCGTCGAGTGAGAAGATGACGAATTCACGCTTCAGACTTTCCCCTCCTGAGTAGGCGATTGCGTCTTCATGGAGCAATCTTCTGTCAGGGGTGGTCTGAACAGTAGCCTCCACAGTGTGCTTGCCGCTGGGCAATTGATAATTGACAATGGATAATGGACAATTAGTCTTGGTCTTCTGCCAGTTGCCGCCGTCGATGCGGTATTGCACCTCGGCATCGAGTTTCTGGCCTGCGGCATTCATCAGATAGAAGGTCATCACAGGTTTCTCGTCGATGAGCATCTTCTCCTCAAGGTCGATACTCAACGCCTGTTTCTTGTTGCCCAAAGGCAGTGAGAGCTGGCCGCTGTGTGTTTCGCCAGCGGTATCCGTCACATCGGCAGTGACCACAAACTGATAGTACATCGGATATTGCGTCTCAGGCATCTCCAGCGGCATCGTCACGTCGAAGGTACCATCGACATCTGTGATGGCCTCACCCTGGAAGATCTCGTCGCCGTCACTTCTGTAACCCAGGGTGGCAGTCTCCCAATAGCGGCTGTAAGACCACCACCAGAAGGCTGTGCGACGCACCACCTTATAACTCACCTTCGCACCCTGAACAGGCACGCCGGCATAGGTCATCGCGTTGCCCTTCACCGTCAGTGTGTCGCCAGCGGCGTAGGCTTGTTTCACCTCAGGGAATTCGACACGGAACGTGGGACGCTTATATTCCTCCACACGGATGTAATGGTTCTGACCGTTCACACGGATGCAGAACGATCCCGTCAGGCCAGATGAAGGCAGGGTGAACTCACAGGAACAGGCACCATACTCGTCTGTGGTACCCTTCTGTTCAGACACCACCTTGTTATTCGCATCGCGCAGTTGGAAGTTGGCTGACACGTGCGAACGTACAGTCTGTTCCATCCCGTGCTCCACCTGATAAAGGATGGCGTTGACGAAGACCTTCTGACCTGGACGGTAGATGGCACGGTCGGTATAGATACAGGTCTTATAGACCAGTTCCTCACGGTTATAGTAACTGTAACGGTTGTTCTCACTCAAAACAGGACAGGCCTTATCCGTGTCTGTATAAGTAAAGACCTCCCTGCGACGACTGACATTCTGCGTCTTGAAGAGGTATTCGCCCTGAGCGTCTGTCACCACGTCGAACACATCAAATGCGGCATAGGTGGTGTATTCCTTGATGTGCAGATGGGCACCTGCGATGGGCTGGCCCGTCCTGGAACTGACCACCACATAACGCACGCCCTCAGGACTCGGCTGGTCTTCGGCGATGGTATAGACATCCGTCACGAAATAGAGGCGACGGACGATCTCTGTCTTGGGATTCGACTGGAACTCCAGCATATACACACCCACGGGCAGACCCTTTATCGTGAGAGCGTCCTCGAAAAATTCAAATTCTCTCCTGACTCCAGTCTCCTGACTCCTGACTCCTGACTCCTGACTCCTAACACTATACTCCCTCGTCGTTTCATAGACCACCTCGCCCAGCAACGGCTTGATCTTCTTGTAGCCCTCAGCGTAATCAGGCGAAATGTCGATATCGCCCTGAGCATTCACCTTATAGACGGTCAGTGAGACAGAACGGAGGTTGCGGATGTCTGTCAGCGCCACCTCCTGAGACTGTTCCGGCAATACCACCCGCTGGTCGAACGTCAGACGGAACTGGGGATTGGTCAGTTCGCGGCGGTTGTTCTCAAACGTGTTCTTCATACGTGGCCAGTTGCCCCCCCACTTGCCGATGGCTTCATCGATATAGGCCAGTTTCTCGGCTTTCTGGTCGTAGGGGATGTCACGATAGCGCGCCATAGCCAGTTCGCCACACTCAGGCAGGTCTTCGTATTCCTTGATGACGGCGTCAAGTTCGTCCTTCGAGCCATAATAATACAAGCTGGCTGCGATGATACAGGCAGCACGACGGTTGCCCACCTTTTTATAATAGTCATACATCGCCTGGTAGTTCTTGTGGTTGTCCACCTCGAAGCCGATGACGTGCAAGAGGTCGTTGTGGAAGATGCCGGCATCTACACCCTTGATGACAAAAGGACTGTAGGCAGCGTCCTTCACCTGTGCGAGTTGTTCGCAGAGTTCTGGTGTCAGCACAGGCTCTTCGATGGACATACCTAAGCTGCTGTTACGGCTATAAACGCGATGGAGTGCTGTCTGATATACCGTCTTTAGTACCACGTCGGTAGTGGCCTCATAACGCTGCTGGAGCCGTTCCATAGCAGGCCGCAATGAGTCTGGGGTGATATGCGCCATCACCTCGGCACTCTGCAACTCTGCCGTCAGCAACTGACCGTAATCCTTGCCTTTCTCGGCCTTCGCCACAATCTTCTGCAACAGTTCGTACTCGGTCTGTGGAAGGTCCTTCTCATTGGCCTCCTCCACCTTCTTCCACAAGGAAGAATAAGACTCTCCAAACAGGAAAATGGGTATCATCATCACAAGCAATAAAGTGAAACATTTCTTCATTTCTGTAAACTATGAACTATGAACTCTGAACTCTAAACTATAAAAACAATGCAAAGGTAACGAAATAATTTCAAAATCATTTGGAATTTATGAATTATTATATTATCTTTGCATCGATATTACTTTTGGATATTACTTTGCGATATGATAAACGAACAGTTACTTCACCCAGGAAGCATCGTCGTCATCGGCGGCTCCAACAACACGCACAAGCCCGGAGGGGCCATCGTACGTAATCTTCTCACCGGGGACTACCAGGGAGACCTGCGGATAGTCAATCCAAAGGAGGACACCATCCAGGGACTGAAGGCCTTCCACGATGTGAAGGAGATTCCGCCCACGGATCTCGCCATCCTCGTGGTGGCGGCGAAGTATTGTCCTGACTATGTCGATTACCTTTGTGCAGAGAAGGGCGTCAGGGCGTTTGTCATCATCTCTGCCGGTTTTGGTGAGGAGACGAAGGCGGGTGCTGAACTCGAACAGCGCATCCTCGACACCTGTGAACAGTATGGGGCAGCACTCATCGGTCCCAATTGCATCGGACTGTTGAACCGCAACCATCACAGTGTCTTCACCCTGCCCATTCCGAACCTTGATCCGAAGGGTGCAGACTTCATCAGCGGCAGTGGTGCGACAGCTGTATTCATTCTTGAGAGTGCTGTTGCTAAGGGGTTGAAATTCAACTCTGTATGGAGTATTGGTAATGGCAAGCAGATTGGTATTGAGGATGTGCTGCAGTATATGGACGACCACTTCAATCCAGAGACCGATTCAATGGTAAAACTGCTCTATGTAGAGAACATCGCCAACCCAGATAAACTGCTCTATTATGCCAGTCGCCTAATCCGCAAGGGGTGTCGCATCGCAGCCATCAAGGCAGGTTCGAGCGAGAGTGGCAGTCGTGCTGCTTCCAGTCATACGGGTGCGTTGGCATCCTCCGACGCTGCCGTCGAGGCCCTCTTCCGTAAGGCTGGCATCGTGCGCTGTTTCTCACGAGAAGAACTCACCACCGTCGGCTGTATCTTCACCCTTCCACCATTGAAAGGCAAGAATTTCGCTATCGTCACCCATGCTGGCGGCCCAGGCGTTATGCTTACGGATGCTTTGTCAAAAGGTGGTCTGAATGTTCCAAAAATCGAGGGTCCTGTGGCAGATGAACTGAAGACCAAGTTATTCCCTGGCTCATCTGTCGCCAATCCCATCGACTTCCTCGCCACTGGAACACCAGAACAACTCGGACAGGTCATCGACTACTGCGAGCACAAGTTCGACCAGATTGATGCCATTGCCGTCATTTATGGCACCCCTGGCCTCACCCAACTCTATGAGGCCTACGACGTGCTCGATCAGAAGATCCGCGAATGCAAAAAACCAATCTTCCCCATCCTGCCCAGCCTCCATACGGCAGGCCCAGAAGTGGAGGAATTCCTCAAAAAGGGTCATGTCAACTTCAGCGACGAGGTGACGCTTGCCACAGCCCTGAGCCAGATCATGAAGACTCCACAGGCCTCACCCTTTGAGGTGGAACTCTATGGTGTCGACATCACGCGTCTGCACCAGATTATCAGTGGCATTCACCAGGAGGGCTATATCTCCCCCGACTTAGTCCGCCAGATCCTCTCCTGCGCTGGCATCCCGTTGGTGCCAGAACTCGTTTCCGCCTCAAAAGACGAACTCATCGCCTTCGCAGAGAAGACGGGCTATCCTGTTGTGGCAAAGGTCGTCGGTCCCGTCCATAAGAGTGATGTAGGTGGTGTGACGCTGAACATCCGCACAGCAGAACATCTCGCCCTCGAGTTCGACCGTATGATGCAGATTCCAGATGCCACAGGCGTGATGGTGCAGAAGATGTTGAAGGGTACGGAACTGTTTATTGGTGCGAAATACGAAGAACGCTTCGGCCACGTCGTGCTCTGTGGACTGGGTGGTATCTTCGTCGAGGTGTTGAAAGATGTGTCATCTGGTCTCGCTCCCCTCTCCTATGCCGAGGCCTATTCGATGATCCACTCCCTGCGAGGCTATAAGATCATCAAGGGCACCCGTGGACAGAAAGGCCTCAACGAACAGAAGTATGCTGAGATCATCGTCCGTCTCTCCACCCTCCTCCGCTTCGCCACAGAGATCAAGGAAATCGACATCAATCCCCTCCTCGCCGATGACCAAAACGTCATCGCCGTCGATGCTCGCATCCGCATCGGATAACTTTTAAACAAGGGTATAAAGGACTTATCAGAAACCTAAAAAAAGTACAATTATACAAAAAAGCGTTACGCAAATTTGTATAATTAAAGAAATCTTATTATCTTTGTACCCGAATTGATAAAAAGAAGTAAGATGACTCCACGAAAGCATTCATGATATATTTATCGAAAAGAGCGTCTGCCTCGTCAGTCCACTTTACCTGAGCCATGGATACTTCTTATAGAGGTTCTCGCGCGACTGGCTTTCAGATATCCATCCGCTCCAATCACCACTCTTTGCTCTCTTGATGGCTGCTTCGG
>JAFRQC010000073.1 GCA_017428805.1 Prevotella sp.
CGTAGCGCTCGACCAGGCCTGCATCGACATCATCAACCAACAGAAGGTGACGGCCAAGAACGACCCTACCGATTTGCTGAAGCGCATCGATAAGCAGCATGGCACACACACTATCGACCATGCAGCCCAGATTGGCCTTGGCTCAAAGAATTATACACTGGTGAATATTGATAAGTAATAACATGAAGAAGATTATGATTATCGACGGCGGGCCGCGCAAGAATATGAACACGGCTGCTATGATTGAGGCTTTCGCAAATGGAGCCAAGTCGGTAAGTGAGGACATCGAGGTAAAGGTGTTCCGTGTATATGACGTTGACTGCAAGGGCTGCGTGTCGTGTTTGGCCTGTAAACTGAAGAACTCGAAGTATCTGGATGTCTGCGCACGCAAGGATGACTTCACAGAACCACTGCGCGAAACGGCCTACGCTGATGGCATCGTGTTTGCCTCGCCCATGTATTTCTTCCAGATTACGGCACAACTCAGAGCCTTCATCGAACGCCTGTTCTTCCCTTGGCTGTCGTATAAGGACTACAGCAGCCATCCTCCGAAGGGTCGCATACCAACGGCATTTATCTACACGATGAATGCGCCGGCAGAGATGCTTCACGTTCAGGAGAACAACATGAACGAGAACGAGATGATTATCGGTAATGCCCTGGAGAAGCCAGAGCGCATCCTTGCCGTGAACACCCTTCAGGTGAAAAACTACGACCGTTACGACATGCAGGGTTTCAACTTGGAAGCCAAGCAGCGTTGGCACGAAGAGCATTGGCAGGAGGAATTGCAGAATGCCTTTGATGCCGGCAAACGGATGGCAGAAAAGTTATGAAGTCATATCGATGCGTAAGTCCTGACTTTTGCTTCATCGATTATGGTGATGTTTTTGCCGTCGAGGGTGATTGCTCCTTCGGCGGCAAACTCGTTCAGGCAACGCTGGAGGGAGAACTTCTGGATGGCAAAACTGTCGGCTATCTCCTGCCGCGATTTCTTCAGCGTAAAAGATGAACTTCCGCTGCGTTTGGACTCTTCGAGCAGGAAGATGGCCACCTTTTCACGGACGGTATGGAGCGTAAAGATGCGAACTTTCTTGGCCAGGAAATTGCTGGTGAGCGATAGCTGGCGAATGAAGTTAATCATGATGCGGTCGTCGAGTTTCAGCAGGTGGAAAAGCATCTGTGGCGACATACGGATGATGGTCGTCGGCTTGTTAGTCTCGATGCTGACGGGGAACTTGTTCTCCTTGGTGAAGATGAAGGCTGGAGCCATCAGCGTTCCAATGCCACGCGCCGCCATCTGGACAAATTTGCCTGATGGGCCTACCATTCTTGCGGTCAGTTCGCCCTCAATGATGATGTCGGCATAGCGGCAGGGTGAGCCTGCCAGTGCATACACGTCGTTCTTATCGAAACGGACGAGCCGGCATTCAACCTGCGACATCATTGTTTCTATCACCTCAACTGTCAGGCCATCGTCTTCACAACAGGTAGGGGCACACCTACGGGCAATGCCATCGCTCCCGTGCTGAAGGTGACTGCCAACGAGCGCACTTACCGCATGATGGAGGACAACATGGACGTTGACCTCAGTGCCGTGTTGAGGGGCGAAAGAACCATTGTTCAGATGGGCACGAACTGGTTGATATCGTCGCCGAGGTAGCCAGCGGCCGCATGACCAAGGCCGAGGTCTTCGGATTCTCCGACATTGCCGTGGATCATGTCTGCAGATTTGTGTAAATCCTCCGGACTACGACGGTCAGCAGCCGGATTAAATAACGGGAGCGGCACCACAAAAGGATGTCGCTCCCGATTAGTTATGTTTCTATAGAATCGGAGGATGGTATATCGTCATCCTCAAGTTCTGACTTTTGTTTGGCAAAGATGGCTTCAACCCATCCTCCTTTCTCCAGCTCAAGCACTTCAAATCCGTCTTTCACCTTTTTCTCATAAAAACCACCCTTCTTGTGAAGACGGTCTTTCGGAAGGATAACGGTGGAAACATCGAAGTTGCTGAGGATGATGTTCTGTACAGAGCGTGACAGGGACTCCCAACCACCGCCGAAATTACGGTTCAGAACCTCTAATAGTTCTGTTGTCGAGATGTAGCGGATGTTCTCGTAGGTCAGGTCGGTGACGTGGATGATGGGTTTCTTCTTGACGGCCCATGTGAACAGCATCGTCTCGTCAAACATGATCTGAGCCACTTTGTAACCATGTTGCTCATAACTTTTCCTCACAAGCGTGACATCTTCCTTGATCTCCTCGATAATGAAAGCACTCTTGAAGATGTCCAGATAGTGATTGACGTTCTTCTTGACCTCTGCATCCCTGGTGGCTTCCTTCCACATGCGGATTACGTCTTTTTCGCTAATGGCCCAGACACTGCCTTTCGTGACTGCCTTGATAGACAGTGACGGGTCGATTACCGGTTGCTGCAGCCTTTTCTTTCCCATATATTCTCTTTTGAACTTATTCGATAAAGGGAGCAGTAACAATTGCTGCTCCCTTATTACGTTTTTGCAAGAACGTATCAGCGCTTGTCGGGCACGCCGTAGTCCATCCAACGCTCCTGGGGGTAGTAACCCTTCAGCGTCTTTTTCTTCTCGGCGTAGGCTTCTTTCACACGATCCATTGCGACCTTCAGTTTGGCCACCGTTGGAGTGAGCTGCTCACGAATACGGTCCACCTCTTCGTTTACGGCCTCCAGTTCCTTGACGGCCTGTTCCATCTCGTCGATTTCCTTGTTGGAAAAACCACGCTCACCCATTTCGTTCACATGACGGCGCAGACCCTCTACGAGGCCGCGACTCTTCTCAATCTGAATCTCTACTGTTTTTGACATAATTCTGTTTGTTTTTAAAGTGATACATTAGGATTAAAACCTACCGCAAAATTAACAAAAAAAGTCGATTTTACGAATGCTATAGAGCATCACTTTTTCGATTTTTTAGGATGAAAACGGCCTTTGTTTTAACTTTTATTTGTACCTTTGCCCCCGATTTTTGAAACGACTCTATAGCTTGGTAGAGCTTACAACTCCACAGATTTTTATGGAAAAAACAAACGTTACGAAAAGAGTGACGGCTACCATCCTGGCGATGTCGCTGCTCACTGTGATGGCCGGAGCCGCCATCGCCCCAGCACTGGGCATCATCAAGGCTCATTTCTCTCAGGCAGACGCCTTGCTCGTGCAGCTCATCGTGAGCATGCCTGCGCTGTTGATTATCATCACCAACCTCTTCTTCCTCTCCATCAGCCGATGGCTGCGCACTCGGGCGATAGCCACCACTGGCCTGTTGCTCTATGTAGCGGCAGGAGCCGGATGCTTCTTCGTCGACGATATCTACGTGTTGCTGGTGATGCGAGCCTTGCTGGGCATCAGCGTAGGACTCATCATGCCACTCTCCACAGGACTGCTGGCCTATTACTTTCCACCAGAGGAGCAGGCGCGGCTGATGGGACTCTCCGCAGCCATGAACCAGATGGGTGGCGTAGTGGCAACACTCCTGGCAGGTCTGTTGGCCACCATTCAGTGGAACTACGCCTTCCTGGTCTATCTCATGGGACTGATTGCCGTCGTGATGGTGTGGTTGTGGCTGCCGGATGAAAAGCTTGGATCATCCAACAAGCGCGGCATTCCCTTCGAGCCTCGCCAACTGCTGAAGTTCCATCCCTCCGTCATCGGCATGCTGCTGTTGATGATGATTTTCTTCGTGTTTCCAACCAACTTTGCCGTGATAGCCAGTCAGCAAACGGCACTGTCGAGTGAAGCGATTACCATGATTATGGTGGGACTCGATGTCGTGGCCTTCTTCGTTGGACTCGTCTTCGGCGGGCTGATGCATACGTTCCGCAGAGGTGTGAAATACTTCGCTCCTCTGTTCTTCCTCCTTGGCTACCTCCTGCTGGCCTGCCCCGAATGTTCAATGGTCAATTGTCAATTATCAATTATCTTGGGCTCTGCGTTCATCGGTATCGCCAATGGCGTGGGTGTGCCCTACCTGAACACCATTGCCAGCATCAAGGGCGGAAAGAACTCTGCTACCACCGTCATGCCCCTGCTCTCGGCAGCCCTCTATCTGGGTCAGTTCGTCTCGCCCCTCGTGGTCATTCCCTTGTCGCACAGCCTGTTTGGAGCCGACCTCACCGCGCCCTACAAGGTGGCCATCCTGCTCTGCCTCGTCTTCCTTGTTCAGGTTTTCGCTACGCGCCATTTCCAAAGCCTGCCACCAGCGGAGAAGAGGTAATCGGCCTTTAAAAAGCTTAAAAAAGACGAAGGGAATACAAGATAATTGAAGATAAATTCGTAATTTTGTCGCATCAAGTAAAATATAACAGTATGAATATAAAGAACATAGTGCTTATGACAGCAGTAGCATCAGCAGTCATGACTGGCTGCAACAGTAATGAACCCAAGGCTGAGTCCGCATCATCCATTGACGGCAAGGCCATCGTAGAGAATATCATGACGCGTACCAGCATCCGCCAGTACACGGATCAGCCCATCAGTGCCGATACCATAGAGACATAATAATTCTCAAATCTTGGCACAAAGATAGCAATAATTCTTCATTTTTTCGTATCTTTACACCCAGATTTAATATGTTTTGTGAAATGACCCTAGAAGAAGCTATTGAAGCCCGTCACAGTGTAAGGGCATATAAGGAACAGCCGTTGGCAGAGAATGTAGTCAAGGTGCTAGAAGAGAAAATCGCGGTACTGAACCGTGAGGGTAAGTTGCATATACAGCTTATTCAGAACGAGCCGAAGGCATTCTTAGGAACGATGGCCAAATATGGGAAGTTCCGTAATGTAGGCAACTATATCGTCATGGCAGGACAGAAAGCTGATGACTTGGATGAGCGCGTAGGCTATTATGGCGAGCAATTGGTACTGTTGGCCCAGACACTTGGGTTAAACACCTGTTGGGTAGGTCTCTCCTACTCCAAGGTGCCAGGAACTTATGAACTTAGCGAAGACGAGAAGATAGCTTGTTACATTGCCATTGGCTATGGTGAGACACAAAGTTACTATGTTTGCAGTCGCTAACGGAATGAGATACTGAGCAGGCAGACGCTTTCGGGGGCTGCGAGCCCCCTGCCGCGAGGCACCCCCTCGGTGTTTTTCATAGATTTTTCAGAGGAAAAAGGGCTCACTTGCAAAACCCTGTGTTGAAAAATTAGTCTAATTGTTTATTTCTCGTCATTTGTTAGTACCTTTGCACACAAAGAGTACTGGTATGAACGAGAATCCCTATATGATGCTAGCAAAAGTCATCCTTCCCAAAG
>JAFRQC010000011.1 GCA_017428805.1 Prevotella sp.
GACATCTCCCACTGCATCGCCGACCACTACGAAGACTACGACGGCTTCGTCGTGCTGCACGGCACCGACACGATGGCCTACACCGCCTCTGCCCTCTCCTATATGCTCGAGAACCTCACCAAGCCCGTCATCTTCACCGGCTCACAGCTGCCCATCGGACAGCTCCGCACCGACGGCAAGGAGAACCTCATCACCGCCGTCGAGATTGCAGCCGCGAAGGATGCCGAGGGTCGTGCATTAGTGCCCGAGGTGGGCATCTACTTCGGCGGCCACCTGCTCGCGGCAACCGCACCACGAAGCAGAGCGCCGAGGAGTTCAACGCCTTCGAGTCGTTCAACTACCCCCACCTCGTCGATGCCGGCGTCAACATCACCTACCACCGCGAGCGCATACTCCAGCCCGACTGGACCAAGCCGATGACGCCCCACTTCCGGCTCGACAACAACGTCATCATCTTCTCCCTCTTCCCCGGCATCCGCGAAGACCTCATCCGGCACATCATCCACACGCCGAACCTCAAGGCCATCGTTATGCGCACCTTCGGCTCCGGCAACGCGCCCCAGTCGCCCTGGCTCCTCAACGCCCTCCGCGAGGGCACCCGCAACGGCAAGGTGATCGTCAACATCAGCCAGTGTCTGCAGGGCGCCGTCGAGATGTCCCGTTACGACTGCGGCTACCATCTCCAGGAGGCGGGTGTCATCAGCGGCCGCGATATGACCGTCGAGAGCGCCGTCACCAAGCTGATGTTCCTCCAGTCGCACTATCCCGACTCCCCCGACACCGTCCGCTCCCTTATGACGCAGTCCCTCCGCGGCGAAATCTCACCGTTGTGAGATTAATATACATAAAATTATCCCCCGCCGAATGGCGGGGGATAAAATTTGGTAACAAATGTTTTTTGCCACTTTGCCACATTAAGGTAGTATGGAAATACAAAGATGGATGGCAAATGGAATTTAAAAATTATTATATATTAAAAATATAATAATTTAATAATATAGTACTCCTGCCTGCCCTTGCACATCGGAAGGTGCTTAATGTCACAAAGTCAAAAGTCACAATGTCCATTTCAACACCTATGAGTCCGAAGGCTGCAAAACGGGAGTCCGAAGAGTTGAAAGGCGGAGTTTGGACTGCTCAAACTGCATAAATATGCTGTTTGCATAAATTAACGGGCTGAGGAATCAAAAATGTGCATATTTTAACATTACAGCGGCACTAAAATTTGGTGGTTTGCGAAAAACATCGTATCTTTGCACGCGATTTAAGAACAAGGATACAAAATCAACCCAAACAAAATGAAAAAAGAACTGAAAAAGGTGTTGGTACTCGGATCGGGTGCCTTGAAAATCGGACAAGCAGGAGAGTTTGACTACTCTGGTTCACAAGCATTGAAAGCACTCCGCGAGGAGGGAATCAAGAGCGTTCTCGTTAATCCAAACATCGCCACAATCCAGACCAGTGAAGGTATTGCAGACAAGGTGTATTTCCAGCCGGTGAATGCACACTTCGTGACTGAGATCATCAAGAAGGAGCGTCCCGACGGCATTCTGCTGGCTTTCGGAGGCCAGACCGCCCTGAACTGCGGCACGGAGCTCTATCAGAACGGTACGCTGAAGGAGTACGGCGTAGAGGTATTAGGTACGAGTGTGGAGGCTATCATGAACACAGAGGATCGCGACCTCTTTGTGAAGAAGCTGGCCGAGGTAGACCTGAAGGTGCCCGTCAGCCATGCCGTCGAGTCGATGGATGATGCGCTGAAGGCCGCCCGTGAGATCGGCTTCCCCATCATGATCCGCTCAGCCTACGCCCTCGGAGGCCTCGGCTCTGGCATCTGCCCCGATGAGAAGCGATTCGTTGAGCTGGCAGAGTCTGCCTTCACCTTCGCCCCGCAGATCCTTGTTGAGGAAAGCCTCAAGGGCTGGAAGGAGATCGAGTTCGAGTGCATCAGAGACGCTAATGACCGCTGCTTCACCGTAGCCTCGATGGAGAACTTCGACCCGCTCGGCATCCACACCGGAGAGTCGATCGTGGTGGCTCCGACTTGCTCGCTGAAGGAGGAGCAGGTGAAGATGCTGCAGGAGATCACCATCAAGTGCGTGAAGCATCTGGGCATCGTCGGTGAGTGTAATATTCAGTTCGCATTCAACGCCGAGACCAACGACTACCGTATCATCGAGATCAACGCCCGCCTCAGCCGCTCTTCGGCACTGGCAAGTAAGGCCACCGGCTATCCCCTCGCCTTCGTCGCTGCCAAGATCGCCCTCGGATATACGCTGGACCAGATTGGTGAGATGGGCACCACATCGAGTGCATACGTGGCTCCGCAGCTCGACTATATGATCTGTAAGATTCCCCGCTGGGACTTGACGAAGTTTGCAGGCGTGAGCCGTCAGATCGGTTCTTCGATGAAGTCCGTGGGTGAGATTATGAGTATCGGCCGCTCCTTCGAGGAGATGATGCAGAAGGGTCTGCGCATGATCGGACAGGGCATGCACGGATTCGTGGGCAACGACCACACGAAGTTCGATAACCTCGACGAGGAGCTGGCTAACCCGACTGACCTCCGTATCTTTGCCATCGCCCAGGCTCTCGAAGAGGGTTACACCATCGAGCGCATCGAGGAGCTGACCAAGATCGACGTGTGGTTCCTTGAGCGCCTGAAGCATATCGTTGACCTGAAGCACGAGCTGATGAAATATGACTCTCTCGAGGCTCTGCCCGACGAGCTGCTGCTGGAGGTGAAGCGCTGCGGATTCAGCGACTTCCAGATTGCCCGCTTCGTGCTGAAGCCCCAGGGCGGCAATATGGAGAAGGAGAACCTGGAGGTGCGCAAATATCGTAAGCAGCGCGGTGTGCTGCCCTCTGTGAAGCGCATTCCCACGGTGGCCTCTGAGCATCCCGAACTGACCAACTACCTCTATTTCACGTACACGCACACGCCCGCGTTTGGAGATCCCAAGGGTGAGCAATACGTGCCTGCCCACGACATCAACTACTACAACAACGAGAAGTCGGTAGTAGTCTTAGGATCAGGCGCTTACCGAATCGGTTCTTCAGTAGAGTTCGACTGGTGCTCGGTGAACGCCATCAACACCGCCCGCAAGTTGGGCTACAAGTCGATCATGATCAACTACAACCCCGAGACCGTCTCTACGGACTATGATATGTGCGACCGTCTCTACTTCGATGAACTCTCACTGGAGCGCGTGCTCGATGTGATTGACCTCGAACAGCCCCGTGGCGTGATTGTCTCCGTGGGTGGTCAGATTCCTAACAACCTCGCCATGAAGCTTTACCGCCAGGGTGTGCCCGTATTGGGTACCTCGCCTGTGAATATTGACCGTGCCGAGAACCGCGACAAGTTCTCTGCCATGCTCGACAAACTGGGCATCGACCAGCCTGCATGGAGGGCTCTGACCTCATTCGACGATGTGAAGGAGTTTGTAGCCAAGGTGGGCTATCCCGTGCTCGTACGTCCTTCGTATGTGCTCTCAGGCGCTGCGATGAACGTCTGCTACGACGAAGAAGAGTTGCATCGTTTCCTCAATATGGCTACCGAGGTATCGAAGGAGTTCCCCGTGGTGGTATCGAAGTTCATGACCGAGACCAAGGAGATTGAGTTTGACGCCGTAGCCGATAAGGGTGAGGTGATCGAGTATGCCATCTCTGAGCACGTTGAGTATGCCGGTGTGCACTCTGGTGATGCCACGATGGTGTTCCCCGCACAGCACATCTACTTCTCCACCATCCGTCAGATCAAGAAGATCGCTCATAAGATCGCTGCCGAACTGAACATCAGCGGTCCGTTCAATATCCAGTTCCTGGCCAAGAACCGCGAGGTGAAGGTCATCGAGTGCAACCTGCGTGCCTCGCGCTCATTCCCCTTCGTATCGAAGATCCTGAAGCGTAACTTCATCGAGACCGCCACGAAGATCATGCTCGATGCTCCGTATCAGAAGCCAGAGAAGAGCGAGTTCGATATTGACCGCATCGGTGTGAAGGCCTCACAGTTCTCGTTTGCCCGTCTGCAGAATGCCGATCCCGTGCTGGGTGTGGATATGAGCTCTACGGGTGAGGTAGGCTGTCTGGGCGATGACCTCAACGAGGCTATGCTCAACTCGCTTATTGCCACGGGTTATTCGATTCCGAAGGATGCCGTGCTCATCTCTTCTGGTGGCGCCAAGGGTAAGGTCTCTCTGCTTGAGCCTGCTCAGCAGCTGGCCAAGAAGGGCTATACCATTTATGCCACCGCTGGCACCGCCAAGTTCTTCAATGATAACGGTGTGAAGGCTACGGCTGTGGCTTGGCCTGACGAGGACGGTGAGAACAACGTAATGGATCTCATCTCGCAGCATAAGGTTGGTTTGGTGATCAACGTGCCTAAGAACCACTCTTCACGTGAGCTCACCAACGGTTACAAGATTCGCCGTGGTGCCATCGATCACAACATCCCCCTGATGACCAACGTCCGTCTGGCTAAGGCTTTCATCGAGGCCTTCACCGCTATGAACCTCGAGGATGTGAAGATCAAGTCCTGGCAAGAATATAATAATTAAGGTAATCTCTTCCCCTCCTAAGTTCTTTGCAGAGCAAAGCGGCAAAGCCGAGCGAGGAGGGGTTAGGGGTGGTCTGAACAATCGTATGACAGACGAATACCGCACATTGAAAACCGGAGGCGAGGGCTACTACACCGATAAGCGTAGCAAGTTCCTCGCCTTCGCTCATTATGTCTCTACCGTCGAGGAAATCAAAGACATCCTTGCCGGTTATCGCAAGAAATACTTCGATGCCCGCCACGTCTGCTATGCCTATATGCTCGGCCCTGAACGCACGGAGTTCCGTGCCAACGACGACGGCGAGCCCTCATCAACGGCTGGCAAGCCCATCCTCGGGCAAATCAACTCCAACGAACTCACAGACATCCTTATCGTTGTCGTGCGTTACTACGGCGGCGTGAACCTCGGTACCAGCGGGCTCATCGTAGCCTATCGTGAAGCTGCCGCCGATGCCATCGCACACTCAGAAATCGAGACCCGCCAAGTAGAGGAAATCATCACCTACAACTTCCCCTACCCTATGATGAACGACGTGATGCGCATCGTGAAGGACATGCAGCCACGCATCGTCTCACAGACCTATGACAACACCTGCGAGATTCGCCTCAGCATCCGCAAATCCGAAGCCGAACAGCTTCGTAATCGCCTCCAAAAGCTTTCTTTCGAATAAATTTTGCAACTTTCCCGCAATTCCTTTGGTGGAATCAGGAATTTGTATTACCTTTGCATCCGCAATCGGAGAGAAGGTTGTTTAAGTTTGCATATAAAGGAAGGTTGGCAGAGTGATCGATCGCGCTGGACTCGAAATCCGGTATACCCCTTTCGGGTATCGGGGGTTTGAATCCCTCACCTTCCGCAAAAGAAAAGGGAACCGTGATGGCTCCCTTCTTTTGTTTTATGCCCTTACGACCTCCGCAGATCCTTCAGCTTCTGCTTGTAGGCCTTGCGCAGCTTGCGAACAGCCTTGTCACGTATCTGGCGCACACGCTCACGCTTCAGATCCATATCCTCTGCAATCTCAGCCATCGTCTCACGCTCTTGGGTAATGCCGAAGAAGGCGTTCACCACCTGACTCTCACGCTGGTTCAACGACAATAGGGCAAACTCTACGGCATTCTCGACGGCCTCGGAGTGTACACGCTCGTCAGCCATAGGTGCATCAGGATTCACCAGCACAGACAACAGGCTCGTATTCGTACGATGGCCAAGAGGGGCATCCACAGACAACGGCTTGCTCTGCTGGTGGGCCGTCGGATCACCCAGCGCATCCTTGGGCACCTGATAGAGTCCGGCCTGCTGAGAGATAGCCTTCTCTATCTGACTACGAATGTGCCCAGCAGCGAAATTCACGAATCTCACGCCTTTCTCACCGTCGAACTTCGTGGCAGCCTTCATCAGTCCGATGTTGCCTTCACTCACCAGATCCTCCATCGCCAAACCGTTACCTTTATACTGACGGGCTATCACCACCACAAACTTCAGATTTGCCTCCACCAGTCGTCCCAACGCCTTATCGTCGCCTTGCTTGATCTTCCGCGAGAGTTCACGTTCCTCTTCGTTGCTGAGCAGGTTGTTGTGCCCTATCTCGTCCAGATACTTGTTCAATGCACTATCTTCCATAAATCTGTTCTTTTGTTTCTGTTTGCAAATATAATGAAAATCCTCCACTTTTGCCAATGAACGAGCCAAAAACACACCGATTTTTAAGAAAAGTTTTCTCTTTTTGCGCTTCCTTGCATCCGTTTGGAAAATAATTCGTAATTTTGCACCATTAATCATAAAACAAAAGAGGATTCATGGAATACATGTCACAAGAGGGCTACGACAAGCTCGTGGCCGAATTACGTCATATGGAGAGTGTGGAACTGCCACAGGTAAGGGATGCCATCGCAGAGGCCCGCGACAAGGGCGATCTCAGCGAGAACTTCGAATACCATGCCGCCAAGCGCGAACAAGCCCGTCTGCTGGGACGCATCCGATTCAAGCAGAAGGTGCTTGCCAATGCACGGGTTATCGATATGTCGCGACTGGGTACTGACAGCGTACAGCTGCTCAGCAAGGTGGAGATGACCAATCTTGCCACCAATGCCCGTATGACTTACACCATCGCCAGCCCCAATGAGGCTAACCTGCGTGAAGGCAAGATCTCTATCAAGTCACCCATCGCACAGGCGCTGCTGAACAAGAAAGTAGGTGATGTCGTAGAGGTACGCGTGCCGGCAGGTATGATGAAACTCCGCATCGAGAGCATTTCACTTTAAGATGATCATAAACGGATTTGCAGTATGAAAAAGATACGGCCCATTTCACTTTTCGCCTTTTCATGTATCGTGAGCATAGGGACGTTGTTGCTATACAACATTCCCTTCTTTAATTATGTATCTCAGAATACCAATGAAAGTACAGGCGGGATTATATTTCTGCAGGCGTCACTTGTTATTATCATGCTGGCGCTCAACTTCATGTTGACCTATCTGTCGATGTGGCTGTTGAGGATAGTCGCTCGTATTCTGCTGGCAATCTTTGCCATCATCAATGCCACGGCAGTCTATTTCATCATCACCTATAGCGCCATCATTAATGCGACAACCATCGAAAACGTATTCAATACCAGATACTCCGAAGCCTCAGGATTCTTCAGTTGGTCACTGTGGATGTTCATCGCTGTCTTTGGTGTCCTCCCCGCCTTGTATTGCCTGATGCAGCCAGTGGTTATCGGCAAAGCGAAGAAACTGGGTATCTATTGCGGCAGTTCTCTCGCTATTATCCTTCTGGTCGCATCGCTGAATATCAGCCAGACACTCTGGATCAGTCAGCACGATACGGAACTGGGCGGACTGCTACAACCCTGGTCGTATGTGGTGAATACCTGTCGTGTCATCAGCAGTTATCAGGACGAACAAGCAGAGGAGATAAAACTTCCTGACGGCACGATTACAGACCACGAGAAGGCCGTTGTGGTGCTCGTCATCGGAGAGTCGGCACGTAAAGCCAACTTCCAGCTCTACGGCTATCAGCGTGACACCAATCCATTGCTGTCTCGGCAAGAAGGACTGAAAGTGTATCAGGCTACGGCATGTGCCACTTACACCACTGCCGGCACTAAGGCGATCCTTGAACCCAAGGACAGCGGTGATTTGTATGAGTTGCTGCCCAACTATGCTTTCAGGACTGGTGTTGACGTGTCGTGGCGTACATCCAACTGGGGAGAGCCGCCCATCCATATCGATGAATATCTCACTGACACAGACCTTTCCGACTTGTATCAAGGCAGGAGTAATGACTACGATGACATCCTCTATTATGGCCTTCGTGAACGTATAGAATCAAGCAAGAAGGACAAAGTGCTGATTATCCTGCACACCAGCACCAGTCACGGCCCGAAGTACGCCGATAAATATCCCAAGCAGTTCGAGGTGTATAAGCCTGTGGCTAAAAACATAGAGGAAGGTGAGAAGAACATCGGGATGCTGATTAATGCTTACGACAACACCATACGCTACACCGACTTCCTGCTGAACAGCCTCATCAACACCTTGCGTGAGATGAAAGACTGGCATAGTGCCATGATATTTATCTCCGACCACGGTGAATCACTGGGTGAAAACAAGATGTTCATGCACGGTCTTCCCATGAAGCTGGCACCAAAGGTGCAGTATGAGATACCATTCCTGGTATGGACCTCTGACGGTTTCAGAACGTATAAGCAGACATCAGGCTCTCAGAATGCCCCTGAAGGAGAGTTGCCAGCAGTACTCGAACAGCATTACGTCTTCCATTCCGTGCTCAACCTGCTGTCGATACAATCGCCTGCATACAACAAAGACTATGACATCTTTACATCCAGATAGTCAATAAAGGACATGGAACGGAAACTGTTTTGCGAAATTTCGCCCTTCACCTATCGGTTGTCGATGGAGAAGGAAATCCTGAAGCGCCACGTTCGGGACTTGCTGCGGAAGACGCAGTTCGCCAGAGAGCGGACGGAGGATTCATTGCCCGTTGTAGTCTATCGCCACAACTCGCTCATCCGTCGGCGACTGGGCAATGTCAATATGCAGCTGCAGGAGAACAAGGCTACGAACCTGGCCTTGGCAGTAAAGCACATCGACGGGCTGGTAATCCGCCCCGGCGAGACGTTCTCCGTTTGGAAACTCATCGGGCGCACTACCAAACGCAAGGGCTACAAAGAGGGACTCACCATCGCCAAGGGCAAACCCTCTCAGGGCATCGGCGGCGGTATGTGTCAGTTGTCGAACCTCATCCACTGGCTCGTATTACACAGCGAGCTGACTATCACGGAACACCATCACCACGATGGACTCGACCTCTTCCCCGACTTTGGACGGCAGATTCCCTTCGGCACCGGCACCAGCATCTCTTACAACTATATCGACTACCGGTTCCGCAACGATACCCAGAACACCTATCAACTCCGACTTTGGACGGATGACGAATACCTGTGCGGCGAGCTGCGGGCTACGGAGCAGCAGCCCCATACTTTCCACATCCATGCCGAGAATGAATACTTCTCGCGTGAGAATGGTGTGGTATATCGCAACGGTGAGGTCTATCGCGACATCATCGACCGCGTCTCAGGGAAGTGCGTTGAAAGCCAGCTCATCCGCACCAACCATGCCCGGGTGATG
>JAFRQC010000012.1 GCA_017428805.1 Prevotella sp.
CGCAGCCCGTGCCAAA
The DNA here is from genome assembly GCA_017428805.1 of Prevotella sp. Next base: position 17 of record JAFRQC010000012.1, read on the forward strand.
GGCACTTTCTGTGATTTCCGTGATTTCTGTGTGACCATTAAAATTTCCTTTATTTCTTTTATTTCTGCGGGACTAAAAAAACACTCTTTCTTTTGGTTATATGCTGAATTTTTTGTACCTTTGCACTGACAATTTGAGATGTCAGTGCGATTGCGGGCTGCGGCTCAGCAATGTCCGGACAAGCCGACGCTGCATTCGCCTTGCACCGCAATTGTCAGTGTAGAAGAACATCACATATTTATGTCTCAAAATCCAAGATCTTATGGTCGCACTGAGCTGGCGGTATGCTACTTTCCGCGGCTGCAGCCGATGTCTGCCTGGCTGAAGCTGAAGTCTCTGCTGTTGGAAGATCCCGATTTGGCGTCCCTGGCGCAGCAGAAGCGGCGCACGTTCCTTCCAGCGGAAGTCAATAAAATTTACCAAGCACTCGGGCAGCCTTAGACTGCCCGTTTTTCGTGCTTTCCGGGCCCTCTGATGGGGTAGGGACAAAACTATTTCTTTCCAAGGGCGCACCGGTGCCAGTCCCCTTGCGCCCTAAAAAATAAATCTTGATTTATTTTGCCGTTCCAGATTTTTTCCTTATCTTTGCAGCGGAATATAAATCAACCAACGATATGAATAAGAAAGAAATCCATCAGAATCTTATGCGGACGGCGGTGACGCTGGCCGGAATGAACATGACGCGCTGGGCGGTGACCCTGGCCGTAGTGATGATCACCATGCTTGCCCTCCCCACCGGGGCCTGGGCACAACAAGGCACTGGCGAAAATTACACTATCCCTCATGAAGGAGATGCTCCTGACACTGGAGCCCAAATCAGTGGTGGTTCTGCCCAAATAAACGGAATCAGTGAAAGTGATATTGTCCAAGCATGTGGAGGCGACGATGCAGCAGCCCAAGAAGGCGAAGGCAATAATGGCCAAGGCGTTGCCAGCGAAGGCGCTCAAGACGAAAACGGTCCCAGCCAAAACAGCACGTATGTTACTCCTGATGTTAAGCCTGTAAACCCGGATCAGCCTGTAAATCCAAGCGGCGGAGACGGTTCCGACCTTTTAAGTTTCACGCCCTACAATATCCCATTTACGATAGCACTGTATGACAATGGCCAACAAACGGAAAACAATGCCGTCGGCACAGCCTCAGCAGATCCCGCTTGTGTGGACAAAGCCGGAATCCAAGTGACAATAACTGCAGCAGCAAATGAGGGATATAAGTTTAAAGAGTGGCAAACACCGAATCCCCAATCTGTAGAGAATTTTAGTTTACATAATTATCAATCTTCGCTCTCTTTCAACCACCCAGGAGGGCTAATTCTCTCTTTCACAGCAGTCTTTGAGGTTGATCCAAACTACCAAGGCGGCTCTGGTCAAAGTGAACAAGGCGGCGGAGGCGGCTCAGATGTTCAGCCTGTAAGCTCGGAGCCTGAGATTCGTATCTTGTCACTTGGCGAAGGGTGGAATGCCTATGGGGCCACCGTGACCGCCAGCTATATCATCGATGGCATGGATGAGGCTGAGCTGATCACAGAAAATCTGACAAAAGAGTCGGCCGCTCCCTTGCCTGAGGGCTCGACGGTCTCGCTGACCATCATGCCGGGTGAGGGCTATGTCGTTGACGAGGTAAGTGTATCAAAGGTTGAAGGAGAAGCATTCGTCATCGGTGGTGGAAGCCGTACACGTGGAGGCGGTGTTGGCGCTGTTGTGGTGAGTCATACTGACGGCACCAACGTGTGGAGCTTCACGATGCCTGCCTACAATGCAAAAGCCACTGTGACATACAAGCAGAAGACGGCACCGAAGAAGACCCTTGAGAGCACTTGGATCACGCTCGACTTGGGCAAGAATGGGCTGACATACAACGGCGAGGAACAGAAGCCCGGCGTGACGGTGACGGACGGCGGAACCGACATCACCGACGAGTTCGTCATCACTTATAATAATAACAAGAGCGCAGGCGAGGCGACGGTCACCGTCACTGCCAAGAGCACGAGCACCGGTTATACGGGCTCTGAGACATTGAAGTTCACCATTGCCCGCAAGGCCTTAGAGTTGGTTGCAGACACCAAGACCATCACCGAGGGAGAAGCGCTGCCAACCTTCACGGGCAGCATCAAGGGCTTTGTCGGGGACGAAGGACTGAGTGCCACCGATGAGCTGACATTCAGCGTGGAAGGCACCCTGTCGGATGCGGGCGAGTATGCAGTGACAGGTAAACTGAACGGCGCAGCAAGCGGCAACTACGGACAGAACTACACCTTCGACAACGCCGAAGCCAACAAAACGGCCTTCATTATCGAGACTGATGTAAAAAACATCATAAAGAATCCAGAACAACTGAATGTGGGCGACGAATTCACCGTGATCATCAGCAATGCCCCCAAGACGGTAAACAAGTCATATAGCTTCAAATCCATGTCAGGCGTGACGATAGAAGCTCATGTCAATGCCACTTTAGAATCATCTACCGGCAATAAGGCCACCTACAAGGTTACGTCAAACCAGGCTGAAAAGCTGACCTTCGGCGAGGTGGAGTGGAAGGAAAGCGGCGCTTTGATTGACCATAGCACTACACTGAAAAACATCACCTTCGCCGGGGCAGCTGTGAATACCACGAATATTAAATTCACCAACATCGAGTCTCTTGAAACCGACAAAAAAATGATACTTGTCGCAAGCTTCGGTGATGCTGTCGGAACTATCACGGGCACCACATTCATTGTTGGAAAGGGAAATGGCGAAGGCCATGCCTATTTAGAAGGTAATGACCTCAAATACCTTGCTACGAAAGGTGCTGGTCAGACGGAAGAACAGAATCCGGTGGATCCAAAGCCGACTCCAGATCCTGCACCTGCACCAGATCCTGCACCTGCACCGGCACCTGAGTCCGAGGCTCAGCAAGTCCCGATACTCATACCTGAGGTGGATGAGGATGGAAATCCTATATATGAGAGGGATGAGAAAGGAGAAATATTATATGCGACGGATGAGGATGGAGGTCTTATACTTGATGAAGATGGAACTCCTATTCCCATTCCCAAGACGAAGATGATTCCCATAAAGGTTTATAGCGCTGATGCCGGCTTGACAATCGGACTTTCGGCGAATGCCGCAGGGCAGGCATCTGTCAATGAACAGGGTGATCTTACGGTGAAACAGTCTGCAAATGATGTGCAGCTGTCTGTACAGTCTGTCGCTGCCGGTACCCATCTTGTTTGTAATACAATCTCTGGCACAATACAAGGACACCGTTTAATAGTTAAGGGTAATTTGATAGGTTCCCGGACACGCGGCGATATGGATGATCTGATAGAGCTGCAGTCGGGTGTGACCTATGAGGTGCTGAAGGACTGCGACCTGATCCTGACGCTGAAGACGTCGGTTTCTGACGTGGTCATCCAGTCGCTCACCATCACGCCTCCCGATCCCAACGATCTCAACCTTGATGGCGATGTGAACGCTGCCGACATTGTGAAGGCCGTCAGCGCGGGCAAGCCCAAGGCAGAGATCGACGCCATCGTGAACGCCATCATGGGGAAGTAAAATGAAGAAGTATGAGAAGCCTGCGATGCAAGTCGTAGAGTTGAAGCTGAAGGGAAATTTGCTATAGCCCCGACGTCGACTTCGACGAGACCGCTGATGAAGATTAGCAAAAAACTCTAATTTATTTGGTTTTTTATTCGATTTGCACTATCTTTGCAGCGGAAATTAAAGAAGTCTTATGCTGAAACCATATAAAATAGCAGATTACATCAGCGAGTACAACCCTCAATGGGTTTGCACGATGCCTGACGGATGCCCGCCGGAGGACGTACTGGTGGCAGAAGGTCACCCGTTCTTCCGACTGGCCAAACTGGCTGATGCCTATTCTGCTGACGACTTCAAGAGCTATGCCGAAGCCGACCCACAGCGCAATTGGGGACAGATGCTTCCAATGGCCGTGGGGCTGTCGCTCATCGATAATGAGACCAAGGCTCGGCGCAATCTCAAACTCCCGATGTTCCGCCAGTTCAAGGGGATTATCAGTCTGACGCTTCATCCTACGGACGGCGTTGTCAGGCAGACGGGAGTCCACCGTTCGCACTATACTTGGTGGCGGACAACAAGTTTTCAAATGTCGAACTTAAACATGCTTGCCTTATGAGACAGCTCACACTTACCGCCACGCTCGAATATTACGACGTGCCACAAATACTCACCGCCACCGATGCCACAGGCACCCGCTATCTGTGTACGCTATACAGTCAGGAGGCCGACGGCTACTGCTATCTCGGTGTACAGATCTCAGAGCCGCGGCTGATGGCTTTCATCGGCGGGCAACTTGACCTGCGAGAAGCCTATCTGCATCCGGAAGTAGAGAACGCCCTCTATGTTGTGAAGGCTGAAAAGGAGAATCTGTCAGCCACAACGATGTTGCAGCCCTCAGAACTGACTGAGACGATGTTGCCCGAAGCTGGCTATTTCTTCGATGCCTCAGACCTGACTGATGATGCTGAGGGACAGACCGACACCTATCAGCTCGAAGTGCCCGCTCAAGACCGTGTTACTTTCAGTACCCTTATCAGCCGCATGGGATGGCGTGCATCATCCCTCGGCAAGACGCTAAGGAAGATTGCAGCGCTGTAACGAGCGCACTACGCTTGCAAAGGGACTGTGACCCTTTTCAAAATGCTCACAGAGGGTCTGACCCTTTGTGAGGCATTTGTGCTCGATAATTTCTCCCCCAATTATTTGGAACTCTCAGGAATAATGCCTAAATTTGCAACCGACAAACAATAACATCAAGACTATGAGTAAAGAAATGAAAGGTATGAAAAAAACGATTCTTTCCTTCCTTTTGGCACTTCTGCCGCTTTGTGGCTGGGCTGAAGATGAGAAGTTGGGTTATGCCGTATTCGATGAAAGTACAGGCACGCTGACATTCAAGTATGGGGATCCTGATATGGATAGTAATATTGGTAGCTCGAATGAGATATTCCTTGAAGGTGCTGCCGTATGGGATAGAACAAAATTAAAAAAGGTTGTTTTTAATTCCACTTTTTCTAATGTTCGTCCAACTTCAACAGAGTGCTGGTTCCAGTGGGCAACTTCTTTGACTGAAATTGTGGGGCTTCAATACTTGAACACCAGTGAGGTGACAAGTATGAATGCTATGTTCGATGGATGCTCCAACTTGGAGAGTCTTGACTTAAGCCATTTCGACACCTCCAATGTGACGGATATGTATGGAATGTTCGGTGGCTGCAGCAATTTAACGAGCCTTGACTTGAGCAGTTTCAATACAAACAACGTTACGAATATGGACTGGATGTTTGGCAACTGCAATAATCTGGTGAGAATATATGTAGGAAATCTGTGGAATACAGCAAAAGTGACTATTGGCGATGGCATGTTTTATGGCTGTAAGAAACTTGTTGGCGGAAAGGGTATGAGGTACGAGGAGTCTGATTTGGAGGAACCCTATTACGCAGACTATAGCTATGCCCACATTGATAGCCAGTCATCCCCAGGTTTCCTGACAGACATTAACGATAAGGCGGCTCTCGAACCTTTGGGTGCAACCGAAAGCTTTGCCGTGTTCGACGCAGCGACAGGCACACTGACCTTTAAGTGTGGTGATAAACCTGCGGGCGATAATGTGTTCGATGTGAGCAATACGACTGATACATCCTGGGAATTCAAATCCGCTATGTGGGATATCAGCAAAGTCAAGAAAGTGGTGTTCGAACCTACTTTTGCCAATGCCCGTCCGAAGTCTACGGCCTACTGGTTCTTCGACTATGACGACAATCCCAATTTGACAGAGATTACAGGGCTACAATACCTGAATACTAGTAGCGTGACAGATATGGGATATATGTTTTATAGCCTTACCAACTTGAAGAGCCTTGATCTTAGCCACTTTGACACAAGAAATGTGACGAATATGGGAGGTATGTTTGGACACTGTAGCAGTTTAACAAGCCTTGACGTGACGGGCTTTAATACGAGCAAGGTGCAAAATATGGGCGTTATGTTCGATAGCTGTAGCGGTTTGACCAGCCTTGATGTCAGCCATTTCGACACCAGTAACGTAAGGGGTATGGGCCAGATGTTCTTGGATTGCAGTAGTTTGAAAAGTCTTGACTTAAGCAGTTTCAACACAAGCAACGTGACAGATATGAGGACAATGTTCAATGGATGCAGTAGCCTGACAAGTATAGATTTAAGCAACTTTGATACAAGGAACGTATGGGAAATGGAATATATGTTCGCAGGATGTAGTGGCTTGAAGAGCCTTGATGTCAGTCATTTCGACACCTCAAATGTTGAGGTGATGACTCTGATGTTTTATGGTTGCAGCGGATTGACCAGTCTCGACCTGAGCAACTTCAACACCAGTAAGGTTTCTAACATGAATAGAATGTTCAACGGTTGTAGCAGTTTGACCAGTATCGACCTCAGCAGTTTTGACACGAGTCATCTGTCAATACCACATTATGAGGGTGAAAAAGATTGGGATGACGCATGGGGATTCATATCTATGTTTGAGGGCTGTACCAGTCTGACAAGCGTTGACTTAAGCAGTTTTGATACGGGGACTGTGGAGTATATGAGGGACATGTTCTCTGGCTGCAAAAACCTGACTACTATTTATGTCAGCGATAAATGGAGTACGGAAAATCTTAAAATATTACAGACAGCATATCCAGTAGATGGCCATGAGGGGCTTTTCACAGGCTGCGAGAAACTGGTTGGTGGAAAGGGCACCAAGTTCAATGCCAATTATCCCAATGACACCTATGCCCGCATCGACGGAGGGGCTGGTGCGCCAGGTTACTTCACGGCTGCTTACATGGAGGAGGGTGTATCCTACATCTATGAGAATGACGGCAGCATGATTGTCCGCGATGCGTCTGAGAGCAAAGTGGAGGTTGAGATACCATCGAGTTTGGATATCAGCGGCGAGGTTCATAGCGTGGAAGCAATCCAGGCAGAAGCGTTCATGGACAATGAAAAACTGAAGACGGTGACCATTCCAGAGACCATCAAGGAGATTGGCGAGAGTGCCTTCGCAGGGTGCACCAATCTGACGGATATCTACTGCTATGCTGAGAATCCCATAGACTTGACAGGAAGTGCGACTACCCGTACACGCGGCTCTGTAGCCTCTCAGGTGTTTGCGGGTGTTGACAAGGATGTATGTGTCTTGTGGGTTCCAGAGGGTTGTGTCAGTGCCTATAGGAATGCTGGCGGCTGGGGAGAATTCAAGCAGATCAAAGAACTGAAGCGTGGTGATGCCAGCGGTGACGGTTGGGTGAATGTAGCCGACATGGTGGTTGTCGTGAATCTCATCAAAGAAGGTGCTTACAAGAGATCTGCCGACGTGAATAATGACGGTGTTGTGGACAACCAAGATCTCTCTGCCATCAGCGATATCATCATGGAGAAATAATACATAGAGAACAGGAAGGTCGTGTACGAAACTTCTCAATGTAAGTTGTAAGTTGTAAGTTGAAAGTAAAAGAGGACCGGCATGGCTGTCAGTCCTCTTTGTTAGACGATCGATTCTTAGAGGGTCACTGGGCCGAGACCCATGCAACTGGTGGTGCCCAGTGCCGTGAGGAATGCCGTGAGCGCGGCTACTACAACCTTCACCGCTAACTCAATGATGCGCTGTTTCTTCATGATGCGCTTCGTTTCATTTCATTTCACTTCGCTTTGGTGGAGGGTGGAGGGTTAAAGGTGGAGGGAGAAATGTTCAGTGGCAGATTTTGGGGGATTTATTCTGTCGGGAATTGTTCTGCCGCAGATTCTGCACTTAAACTATTCTTGCGTCCCTTCGGTAGCAAGCGGCAGAGCCGAGCGCTCCCTCCACCCTCCACCTTTAACCTTTAACCAAAAACTCCACCCTCCACCTTTAACCCTCCACGAAGGCCTCGTTAGCCGTTCCCGCCTCCACCATTGGCCCGACGGCGACTATACCATCAGCGGCTCCAAAACGTTCACCATCACGGCAAAGACTGTCAGCACTCCGACCGTCACGCTGGAGAAGACCTATTACTTCTACGACGGCACGGCAAAGACTCCGACGGTGACCATGAAGGACGGCGAGACGGTGATCCCTGCCGAGGAGTACACCGTTGGCTACAGCAACAATACGAATGTGGGTACGGCTACGGTTACCATTACTGATAAGGACGGCGGCAACTATACCGTCAGCGGCTCGGCCACGTTTGAGATCGGCCTCAAGGGCGACGCCAACGGCGACAACAAGGTGGACGCTGCCGACATCGTGGAGATGGTCAATGAGACGAAGGGCCAGACTTCTGCGAAGTTCAAGAAGAACAACGCCGACATCGACGGCAACGGCCAAGGCCGAGATCGACGCCATCGTGAACGCCATCATGCAGAAGTGAAACAAAAATCAACCAACGATATGAAGAGATTATGATTATGACAATAATGAAGAAGTATGAGAAGCCTGCGATGCAAGTCGTAGAGTTGAAGCTGAAGGGAATCATTTGCTATAGCCCCGACGTCGACTTCGACGAGACCGCTGATGAAGATTAGCAAAAAACTCTAATTTATTTGGTTTTTTATTCGATTTGCACTATCTTTGCAGCGGAATAATTAAAACAGAGATATGAGTAAGTACGAGATACCCTTCCTAACGGATATGTGATGGAGGACACGGGCTGTAGCATTGAGGAGGCCATGGAGCAGGTGTACAACACACAGGGGCAGCTCCCGGTGTGTGATTAGTTTTTTTATATTTTAATGGTTGTCCTTCGTCTGTCGTGAGATCCACGAAGGAGGTTTGATTAAATTTTTATCACTATGATTCGTCCTCGCTGCTTGCGAAAGCCGCGAGGATTTTTTGGTACGCCCAGCATGGGCGTACGCTATAGGGTGCAAGTCCCGAACGAGCCCTGATAGTGGGAATCGTTAGCCAAGAGCAAGGGTGTCCGTGGTGACGCGGAATCTGAAGGAAGCTGGCGACAAACACTCGGCCTTACGAACA
>JAFRQC010000140.1 GCA_017428805.1 Prevotella sp.
GAAGATGAGTGCGTGGCGTGGGCCGAGGAGATGATGGAGCGTTCGCCGTTGGCGCTGAGGATGATCAAGGCGGGACTGAACGCGGAGTTAGACGGTCAGGCTGGTATTCAGGAACTGGCTGGCGACGCGACGATGTTGTATTATTTCCTTGATGAAGCGCAGGAGGGTGGCAAGGCCTTCCTTGAGAAGCGGAAACCGGACTTTAAGAAGTATCCTAAGATGCCGTAATTAAGAACAACGGATTTCACGGATTAAACGGATTTGCCTATGCGGTTCGATATAGAAGAAAAGACGCTGCATTTTAAGCAGCCGGCAGGGACGTCGAGGGGCGTGTATACGACCAGGAAGATATGGTTGGTTCGTCTGTCGGACGGCGAGAGAGAGGGAGTGGGGGAGTGTGCACCATTGCCGGATCTGAGCTGTGATGCGATGGGTGATGAAGAATATCGTTCGATATTAAATAAAGTTTGCGAGGAGTTCTGCCAAAGGCAGGAATTAGATAATGATTCGTGGCGGCAGTATCCGTCGATGCTTTTTGGACTGGAAACGGCGTGGCTGAATATGACGAATGGCGATAGGCTGTTTGATACGGCGTTCAGTCGCGGCGAGGTGGGGATTCCCATCAACGGACTGGTGTGGATGGGCAGCTATGAGGAGATGCTGAAGCGTATGGAGGAGAAACTGGAGAAGGGCTTCCGTTGCGTGAAACTGAAGATCGGCGCCATCGACTTCGACCAGGAACTGGATCTGGTGAAGCGCATCCGTGAACGGTTCTCGCATCATGAGGTGGAGCTGAGACTCGATGCGAACGGAGCCTTTAAGTATGATGAGGCGCTGTATAAGCTGGAACTCCTGTCGCAGTACGCCATCCACAGCATCGAACAGCCCATCAAGGCGGGGCAGTGGGCCTATATGGCGGAGCTCTGTCGGGAGTCGCCCCTGCCCATTGCACTCGACGAGGAACTGATCGGCGTGAACGACCCTGAGATGAAACGGCACATGCTGAACATCATCAAGCCAAGATATATCATCCTGAAGCCGTCGTTGCATGGTGGCATGCAGGGTTGCAGGGAGTGGATTGAGACAGCCCAGGATATGGGCATCGGCTCGTGGATCACGTCGGCGTTGGAGAGTAACATCGGTTTGAATGCCATTGCGCAGTTCGCCTCTGATGTGTATGGCGACCATATTACGATGCCGCAGGGCCTGGGAACAGGACAACTGTTTACGGATAATATCGATATGGGTTTGGAGATACGTGGGGACAGACTGTGGAGAGCGATTTAGTTTATAGTTTATTGTTTATAGTTTATAGATGATTACTTTGGAGGAGTTCTTGTCCGAGTGGCGGAACAATAGTCCTTATGTCGAAGTGAAGACGAGCGGGAGTACTGGGGAGCCGAAGCGGATGCTGGTGGAGAAGCAGCGGATGAGGGCCTCAGCACGGATCACGTGCGACTTCCTCGGACTGAAGGCTGGGGATACGGCATTGTTATGTATGTCGCTCGACTATATCGCAGGCAAGATGATGGTGGTCAGGGCGATAGAGAGGAATTTGAGACTGATTGTTGTCGAGCCGAGCGGACATCCTTTAAATAAGGGACAATGGATAATGGATAATGGACAATTCGGCTTTGCCGCAATGGTACCGATGCAGGTGTATAACTCGCTGCAGGTGCCGGAGGAACGGGAGCGATTGAAGCAGATCAAACATCTGATTATTGGCGGAGGGGCGATAGACGAGGCGATGGCTGAAGAATTGAAGACGTTTCCGAATCACGTGTGGAGCACGTATGGGATGACGGAGACACTGTCGCATATTGCATTGAGGCGATTGTCTGGGCCTGAGGCATCGGAATGGTATACGCCGTTCCCGTCGGTCAGCGTCAGTCTGAATGGGGAGGGGTGTCTGGTGATTGATGCGCCGGAGGTGTGTAAAGAGAGGCTGGTAACGAATGACATCGCGGAGTTGGCGACTAATAATTACTCCTTCAGAATTTTGGGGAGGAGGGATAATGTGATTTGCTCTGGGGGGATTAAGATCCAGGCAGAGGAGGTGGAACGGATGCTAAAAGCCCATTTACGCGTACCTTATTTAATAAGTAAAAGACCGGATAAGAAGTTTGGTGAGGTGGTCGTGTTGCTGACGGAGGGTGATGTGGAAGAGGCGAAAAAGGTTTGTGAGGCGGTATTGCCCAAGTTCCAGCGTCCGAAAGCATACATTCACGTCAGCAAGATTCCCCTAACGGAAACAAAAAAGCCTGCCCGAAGGCAGGCTGAGGTTCTGGCTAGAGGCTGATCAGACCTCCTCTGACTCCCCCTAACTCAGGGGGAGAAACAGTTACCACTGGCCGATCCAGTAGTTGAGATCGATGTCTTTGTAGCTGTCTGGGGTGATGCGGACGGTGGTGTTCTGATTGTCTTTGCCGAGGAGGAAGCGGTCGATGTAAGCCTCTACTTCGGGGAACTGCACCTCAGGCAGTTGACAGTGGCCGTGATTGGCAACGATGGAATAGCCCACACGGTCGGCTATGCCGAATTGCTCCCACACCTTCATCGCACCGTTCATCGAGACGTAAGCCGAAGGATCAGCCAGCCACACATAGTCAGGATTGCCCAACATCAGCAGGGCTCGCGGACAGATCATTGCTGCCAGTTCGTGGTGATCGTGGGGCAGATAAGCCACATTCTCCTCACCGTAGTTCTCACGCAGACTCTCCATAAACCAGTTGTAGTCCGTCTTGTCGAGGTTCTCCACAGGTTCGGCATCCGATTGGATGTTCAGCCAACGGGAATAACGCCAGGCGGCAGCACCACCGCCACCAGGTTCCTGGGCGATAGTGAGGGCGACACGCTCGTCGAAGGCTCCGCAGAAAAGGGCCATCTTGCCTGCATAGCTGCAACCTGTGACACCGATATGCTTCGTATCGATCTTCGTCACTTCTGGACCCAACTGCTGCAGTCCGTCAATCAGGCGGCTCAGTCCCCAGGCCCATTCGCTATAGGCACCGTTGTCTTTCAGCTCCGGATAGAGACGGTCGAAATCGTAGTTGCCACGTCCGGCAGGCTTCCGTCCGAAGCGGGCACCAAACTGACTGTAGTTGTTCACCTGTGCCTCCTTGTAGATCATCGTGGCGATGGGGCGTTTCTCGAAAAGACTCTTGGGCAGGGATATGCCGCTGGTGCCGATCATCAGGGCGTAAGGTGCCTCACCCATTGAGGGATAGCTGATGAGGGCACTGAGTTCGAGCGACTGGTCTCCGATGGTGACGGTCACTTTCAGCGTGTCGCCGTCCATACGTGCTTTTACGGCTGAGGGGACTACGGCAGGCTTCGTGCCGATCTCGTAGTGCTGGATCTCCTTGGCAATCTCACCACGGCGCAGGCTCCAGTCCTTGAAGTCGGTGATGCGTCCGCTGCCGTCAGACCACATCAGGGGATCGGGCAGGGCTTCGCACTTCGTGCCCTGTTCCTTCGTGGGCAGCACGGGATTGGCGTTGATACCGGTGTTCTCCGTCTCATAGACGAGTGGCGGCTGTTGTGCCTGGGTGCAGACGCTCGTCAGCAGCACTGCCGTCAGAATGAATAGTTTCTTCATATCCTTTATGTTTAATTGTTAGTGACTCTTCTCTTAAAAGAGATAGGACTACCCTCGCGAGCCGTCCTATCTGCGATTAGCTAGTAATATGATTAGGCCTATTAAGCTGATTGGTTTTCTGCAGTCAGCACTCGCGGTAGAAGTCGAGTGCCTCGTATATATCTTCCTTCGTGGCGGTCTGGTTGATGCGGATGTCTCCGATGCCGCCTAAGAGGGTGAAGTTGATCGTGCCGGCCACATTCTTCTTGTCGTGGGTCATAAGTTCCAGCAGGGTGGGGTAGTCGTCGCAGGTGATGGCCATCTTGCCATAGTGCTCCTTGATGAAGCTGACCGTCTGGTGCATCTTGTCTGAGGGGAAGCCCGTCTTGACCGTGCTGAGGTAGAGTTCGCTGATGAGGCCGTAGGCAACGGCATAACCGTGAAGGATCGGGGAATGCTTCAAGGCGAAGCTTTCGAAGGCGTGGCCTACGGTATGTCCGAGGTTCAGAGCCTTGCGGATACCTTGCTCCAGCGGGTCTTCGGTGACGATGCGCTGCTTCACGGTGACACTGTCGGCCACCATCGTCTGCAGTTGCTGCAGGTCGGGTCGCGCCAGATCAAAGTTGATCAGCTCTGCCCACATCTTTTCGTTGGAGATCAGTCCGTGCTTCAGCATCTCGGCATAGCCGGAACAGATATTCTCGGCGTCAAGGGTCTTCAGGAACGTGGTGTCGAGGATGACGGTGCTGGCATTGCTGAACACGCCGATCTCGTTCTTCAGTCCCCGGAAGTTGATGCCCGTCTTACCGCCCACGCTGGCATCGACCATCGAGAGCAGGGTGGTGGGGATGTTGATATAGTTGATGCCCCGCTTGAAGGTGGAGGCAGCAAAGCCTCCCAGGTCGGTCACCATCCCGCCACCTATATTTATTAATAAGGAGTGACGTGTGGCACCGCCCTCACCCAACGCTTCCCAGACGTGCGACAGGGATTCGAGCGTCTTGTGACTATCGGTGGCTCCGATGACGATGATCTGGGCACCACGGACACAGTCCATACCGCTGACAATAGGCAGGCAGCAGCGCTCCGTCGTCTCATCGACAAGGATAAAAGTGCGGTCGTGCTCACATTCAGCAATGGCTGTAGCGAGAGCCTCTGTCAGATTTTCGGAAATGACGACCTTTTGCGGATTCATCTTTTGTTGATAGTGGTACTCAGTTTATTTTTGATGCTGCAAAGGTAAGCATTTTTTTCATAATGACAAGAAGAAATGCGTTTTTTTTCACTTTCCGTTAAACTTTTCCCCGTTTCGTGCGTCAAAGAAGCATAAAATCAGAACTATCAATGAAAAAAATTAGTTTGTTGATTGTTGCCCTGATGGTGACAGTCGTTACATTCGCACAGCGAACAGTTAGAGGAACAGTAGTAGAACAGGACACGCAGGAAGCCGTCATTCAGGCTACCGCCGCCCTGCTCAGTGGTGAAAAGGTGGTGGCCAATGCGGTTACCAACACAGAAGGTGGATTCTCCATCAAGGCGCCGGAGGGTTCTTACACCCTACAGGTGACTTATGTGGGTTTCAAGACCTACACGAAGAAGATCACGTTGAAGGACAAAGACTATAATGCCGGCACTATCAAGCTCGAGCCCGATGCCATTATGCTGAAGGGAGCCACGGTGACGGCCCGTGCCCAGAAGGTGACGCTCAAGGCCGACACCTTCGTCTATAATGCCAATGCCTTCCGTACGCCGGAGGGATCGGTAGTTGAGGAACTCGTGCGCCGTCTGCCTGGTGCAGAGGTCAACGACGACGGTACCATTAAGATCAACGGTAAGCAGGTGAAGAAGATCCTCGTCGATGGTAAGGAGTTCATGACGGGTGATACGAAGACCGCCATGAAGAACCTGCCCACGAACATCATCGACCGTATCAAGGCCTACGACCAGCAGAGCGACCTCGCCCGTGTGTCTGGTATCGAAGACGGTGAAGAGGAAACGGTGCTCGACTTCGGCATCAAGGCTGGTATGAACCGGGGTATTATGGTGAATGCTGACCTCGCCGCAGGTACCAAGAACCGCTATGCAGGCCGAATCTTCGGTGGTATTATGAAGGACGACTTCAAGACGTTCCTCATGACCAATGCCAACAACACCAATGATATGGGCTTCCCCGGTGGTGGTGGCGGTGGTGGCCGATTCGGTGCCGGACGTCAGGGCCTGACTGCCAACAAGATGGTCGGCCTGAACCTGAACTATGAGAAGAAGGACAAGCTGAAGATCGACGGTAGTGTGCGCTGGAACCACAGCGACGGCGACGCTTTCTCAAAAAGCTCGACGGAGAACTTCTTCAGTAGCGATTTGTCATCGTTCGGCAACAGCAGGAGCCATAACTTCTCCCGTTCCAACCAGTGGAATGCTCAGATGCGCCTGGAGTGGCAGCCCGACTCGATGACAAACATCATGTTCCGCCCCAATGCCCGCTATAACTCCCAGGATGGCGAGAACTCCAGCGAGAGTGCCACTTTCATGGAGAATGAGGACCCTTATAAGTATGTGGCAGATCCTCTGGCTGAGATTCAGACGCTGATTGGCAAGAATGTTGTCAAGAACCTGAATATGCAGGACGGTATCAGTTACAGTGACTCCAAGAACGTCGGTGGTATGCTGCAGTTCAACCGTCGTCTGAACAACAACGGCCGGAACATCACCGTCCAGTTGAACGGCAACTGGAGTGAGGGTATGAGCAAGTCGATGACGAACAACTATATTTTCTTGTTTAATCCGTTGGACACGACGATCACCAATCGTTATAATGTGACACCTGAAGACCGTTGGAGCTACAGTGTCCGTGCCACTTACAGCGAGCCCATCTTCCGTCAGGTCTATCTCCAGTTCAGCTACACCTACCAGTACAGTTACACCAAGAGTGACCGTAAGACTTATAGTTTGACAGACGTATATTTTATGGATATCGAGCCCCAATATCGTAATTGGGATGCCTATCTTAACCGTCTGACCTATCCTCTTGATCACTATGTGGATTCTGCGCTGTGCCGTATGTCGGAGTATAAGAACTACAACCATACTGGAGAGGTGATGCTGCGTATCGTGCGCAAGGCCTATAACTTCAACGTAGGTTTCCAGGTACTTCCGCAGAAGACACACTTCCTCTATGATTATCAGGGTCAGCATTTTGACATTACAAGAAACGTGACCAACTTTACGCCTACGCTCGACTTCCGCTGGAAGAAGTCTGCCACAGGTCAGCTGCGCTTCACCTATCGTGGTCGTACCCAGCAGCCCTCTATGACCGACCTGCTTCCTATCAGGGATGACAGCAATCCGCTGCGCATCACAGAAGGTAATCCGGAACTGGATCCTTCCTTCACGCAGAACTTCAACCTCTTCTACAACGATTACTTCCAGAAGCATCAGCGCGCTGTGATGGCTTTTGTGAACTTCTCGACGACAAGAAACTCCGTGGCCAACAAATCCACTTATAATTCTGAGACTGGTGGTACCATCACGCGTCCTGAGAACGTCAACGGTAACTGGAACGGCAACCTCGGCTTTATGTTCAATACTGCCATCGACTCGGCAGCCTACTTCAACATCAACACGTTCACCAACTTGAGCTATGCCCACAACGTCGGCTTCGTAAGCGTCAACAGCCTCCAAGACTCAGAGAAGAGTGTCACCAAGTCGCTCGGTATCGGCGAGCGTCTGGCAGGTAGCTACCGCAACGAGTGGTTGGAGATAGAGCTCAACGGCTCGTTGAACTACACACGTTCTCGCAGTGAACTGCAGCCCAACAACGACCTCGACACCTGGCAGTTCGCATACGGCGGTATGGTCGGCATCACCGCTCCCTGGGGTACGTCGTTCACCACGAACCTCACGATGCAGAGCCGTCGCGGTTATTCTGACAACTCGATGAACACCAACGAGCTCATCTGGAATGCCCAGGCTTCACAGAGCTTCCTCAAAGGCAACGCCCTCACCATTTCACTTCAGCTCTACGACATCCTGCATGAGCAGTCCACCTTCAGCCGTACCATCACTGCCTCGTCGCGCAATGATACTGAGTATAACGCCGTCACCAGCTATGGAATGGTTCACGTCATCTATCGTCTGAACCTTTTCGGAGGCTTTAAGAACCGTGGCGGTGGCTTCGGAGGCCCTGGCGGTCCTGGCGGTCCCCGTGGTGGTCGTGGAGGCTTCGGCGGAGGCGGTCCTCGTGGCGGAGGCTTTGGCGGTGGCTTCGGAGGCGGTCCCCGTGGTGGCCGGTTCTAAGACAAAATACAATTCATATTGCATAACAAAAACGCTAATAATTATGCATAATGTGCGAAAAACGGCACATTATGCATAATTTTTATTAGCAAAAGTCAATTTTTTGCGTCATTTTGCAAAAAAATATCCGTTATCCCTTGCCCATTATCTTTTATTTGTTATCTTTGCAGCCAAAATTAGAATCAACTGTAAAATGGGACAAGTAATCAAACCCCTGCACTATGAGGCCTTGCTCGATACGAAGCAGACCGAGCAGGGCATCAAACTTATTAAAGACTTCTTTCAGCAGAATCTCTCCACAGAGCTCCGTCTGCGTCGTGTCACAGCCCCCTTGTTCGTCCTGAAAGGACTGGGTATCAACGACGACCTGAACGGTGTGGAGCGGGCCGTCACCTTCCCCATCAAGGATTTGGGTGACGCACAGGCTGAGGTCGTTCATTCGCTGGCCAAGTGGAAGCGTCTCTCGCTGGCCGAGTATCAGATTGAACCGGGCTATGGCATCTATACCGACATGAACGCCATCCGTGCCGACGAGGAACTCGACAATCTCCACTCACTTTATGTCGACCAGTGGGACTGGGAGGCCGTCATCCGTCGTGAAGACCGCACGCTGTCGTTTCTGAAGAACGTTGTCGAACGCATCTATGCCGCCATCCGTCGTACGGAGTATCTCACCTGTGAGACCTATCCCCAGCTTAAGGCCTTCCTGCCAGAGAAGATCCATTTCATCCACGCAGAGGAATTGTTGAAGATGTATCCCGACAAGACGCCGAAAGAGCGTGAGGATGCCATCTGCGAGGCCTACGGTGCTGTGTTTGTCATCGGTATCGGCGGTAAACTCTCCAACGGAGAGAAGCACGACGGTCGTGCCCCTGACTACGATGACTGGTCAACCATCGCCGAAAACGGCAAGATGGGACTCAACGGCGATATCCTCATCTGGTATCCGATTCTCGGTCGTTCCTTCGAACTCTCGTCGATGGGTATCCGTGTGGATAAGGAGAGCCTGTTGCGCCAGTTGAAACTCGAGCACAAGGAGGAACGTGAACAGCTCTACTTCCACCAGCAACTGCTCAACGACCGTCTGCCGTTGTCTATCGGCGGAGGTATCGGCCAGAGCCGTCTCTGTATGGTGCTGCTCCACAAAGGTCATATCGGCGAGATTCAGGCCTCCATCTGGCCCGACGACATGCGCCAGGCCTGTAAGGCTCTCGGCATGACGCTGATATAAATTGACCTATATTATTTTAACATGGATTAATCAAAATTTTCGGAGAGAAAATAGAGATTAATCCATTTTTATTTTGTAACTTTGCGGCCTAATTCGAATTTTATAACGTTATAATATCATAGAAATGGCTGAGACAAAGAAGATTAAGACCGCCTTGGTGTCTGTATTCCACAAGGACGGCCTTGATGAACTCCTCAAAAAGTTGAACGAGGAGGGTGTGAAGTTCCTCTCTACAGGTGGAACACAGAAGTTTATTGAGTCTTTAGGTTACGAGTGCCAGAAGGTGGAGGATGTGACGACCTATCCTTCCATTCTCGGTGGTCGTGTGAAGACGCTGCATCCGAAGGTGTTCGGAGGTATCCTGGGTCGTCGTGA
>JAFRQC010000074.1 GCA_017428805.1 Prevotella sp.
GTAAGCATTCGACCAAATACAGGTAGTAATACCTACGTATTATAATAATAGCAGCTACAATCACAGTCGACTGTAGCTGCTATTGTGTTTTGTAGTACCTATATCATGTAGTTTTAGTCATGACAGATTCTGGGTGTGTGAGTTTCCACTTATGTGGTAGCAGTTGTAATAGTTCCTCATAAGATGCTTTTGTATGATACGGCATCTGGCTGATGATGTCATTCAGATAGTCTCTGGGGTTAACATCATGGTTTCTGCATGTTGCCAGCAGTGAGCATACGACGGCCATGTTCTGTGCAGCCTCGTGATTTCCGCAGAAAAGATAATTCTTCCTGCCCAGCGTAACGGGACGTATCTCATTCTCCGCAAGGTTGTTGTCAAGCAGCAGCCTTCCGTCCTCCAGGTATCGCATCATGTTGTCCCATCGGGTATAGGCGTAGGTAATGGCCTTGCCGATCTGTGATGACTCGCTGTATTTCACGCCCTCCGTCTCCATCCACAGCTTCATGGCCTCCATGATGGGTTTTGAGAGCTCTTGCCTCTTTGCCTTGCGCTCTTCGGGTGACAGTCCCGCATCGTCACACATGCGCTCTATCTTATAGAGGTGCTGTATCTCCGCAAGGGCGTGTTCTGCCATTGGGCGGTTTTCATCCAGTGCCTGCTCATAGTGCCTGCGGATATGTACCATACAGTTGACCAGACGCACGTCGGGGTTAGTCTTGAAGGCTGTTTCATAGCCTGCAAAACCGTCACATTGTAGGTAACCCTTAAAGTTATATCTGTTTGCCAACGACTCTATCACTGCTCCAGCTCTGGATCCCTGGTCATAATAGAAAAGTACCAGCCGCTCCATTACTGCCCTAACCATCCAGAGGTATTCCTTAGCTGCCTTATGGGTATCCTTATTGATGACAGGCGTGGTAGTTTCATCAGCCTGTGCATAGTCGGTTTTCATAACCTCTGACTTGAGTACCTCGTAGAGGGGCTTGAGCAGTTCCATCGTCTGTTTGAACCAGCCATCCACGGTACTTTCCGTCAGGCCCTTCATGCCAAGGTGGCTGTACTGCTTGATCTGGCGGTAGTATGGCATATGGTACTCATACTTCTGGAGCAGGATCTCTGCCAGCAGGCTGGCGCCGGCTATACCTTTATAGATAGGCAGCAGGGGCATCGGGACAATCAGCACACCGCTCATACCCTTCGGAGCCGTAGAAGTATTGTCCTTCAGCCCCCACTTCTCACGGATAATCTCCTTGATATACAGCTGGCCGGGCTTGTGCTCCACGATACGCGTCACCTCCTGGCCGATCTTCTTGTAGAGGTCTTTGTCAAGATTGTCGGGAGTAAGGATCACCTGTTCCAGTACGGGCAGGTCCTCCATCATAATGCGATTCTTCTTCTCCTGTCTGCGTTCCTCCTTGGTCTTGACGATTTTCTCCACAGCCTCGTCACGGGCATCGGCTATCTGCTGAGCGTTCTCAGGCAGCATAGAGGCAAAGAGGTCGGGATAGTTGGGGTCGATGATGGGGAGCTTCTCTGACTTGCGACCGAAAAGCTGGCGGTTCAGCCATGCGACCTGAGCCGTCAGCTCCTTGATGCGTGCATTGAGGGAGTCCACTTCCTTCTTGTGGTTCTCGGACAATGTCTGGATAGAGGCGTTGAGCGACTCTATCGTCTTCATGAGTATGTCTCTTTCTTCCATTGTCCGTACCTTTTAAATATAGTGCAAAGGTACAGAAAATATCTGAGAAAAAAGAATATTTTTTGCTATAAATAACTAATAATCAGTAATATATGTATAATGCGATCTCGCCTATACCACATACTCGCTTCGCTGTGCCCGGAGGCGCCTGAGTCGCTGGTCCGGAGACTCCTGTATACCCTCTACCATTACCACCAGGTCGCGCCACTCCATCGGGTAGCTCCGTGTGTCCTCATCATACTCCGGCACCCTGAAGCGTCCTGCCTCCAGACGCTTCACATACATCACCATACCACCGTCCTCGGCATGGAGCAGTTTCATCAGCTTGCGGCTTGATCCTATGAAGATGAAAACGTCGCCATTGCGTATTGACTTACCCATGCGATCCTTTACAACACCGCACAGGGAGTTTATACCCTTGCGCATATCAGTCCTTCCCGGGCATAGATAATAACGCATCGTATCATTCAGACTGAACATTGGATTGCATGATTTGACGGAGGAAAACCATTGCTGAATCGGTACAGTCTTTACCGAAATGTGCACGGATGCCGTTGGGAAAGGCCAAAGTAACACCTTGGATGTCCGAAGACTGGGAAGATGGGGATTTCTTTAGTAATACAGGGGCAAGAGGAGTCGGAGAAGACGCACTGTATTTACTGCGCCAATAGCGGTAGTTGGAATACGAGATACCTTCACGCCTCAAATAATCCATTAGGCAAAAACCACTTGATACTTGGGAGGACTGTAAATTTTCAAATTCTTCACGTGTCATAATACTGTAACTGTTGTAGTCGTGTGCACTATTGCGCCTGCAAAGGTACAACTTTACTACAATTGCTACAACGTGTATTCGCTCGAATGCTTACACTGCAGCGTAGCAGCTTCATCGTCTGTGAGGTGGAGGCTCTTGACAATCACATCGAGGGGAACGCCATTGGCCTTTAAAGTACGTGCACTCTCCAGCTTTTCCTGAACATTTTTCCGTCTCTCTTCTTCACGCCCTTCTGCCCGGCCTTTTGCTTCGCCTTCAGCCAAACCTTTAGCCAAACCTTTAGCGTGGCCCTTTTTAAGGCCTTTTATCTCAGCCTCAAGCAGTTTGGTTTTCATGACATCGGTATCACGGACAAGAGTGTCAAGGTAGTTGTCATAGACACGGCGCTCTTCCTCTGACATCCTGAGATATTCCAGACGCTCACGGGCCTCAATCAGGCCGGGAACTGTTGTGTCTGGACGGATATACTCATCTTTCAGGTACTCCAGCCATTCTTCCAGCGGCGTGACGGCCAGCTGATTGAATTCATTCACACGGATGACAAAATATTCCGGGAAGACATCCTCTGGTGTCACCACATGCAGGTCATCCTGCTCATGTTGTGTCAGTTGGAGGGTATCCTTAGTATGTACGCCAATCAGCGTGGTCTGCCCGTGATAGAGATAGTCGGCTCCTTCGCCAAGATCGAAGTAGAGAATGTTGATGCTGTACACCTTTTTCACATTCTCATAACTCTTCCCTCGTCCCATGTGCTCCGTGATGGTCTTCGCCACACCATAGAGCATCCGCTGCAGGTAGTCCAGTTCACGGCTCTGCTGGATCTCAACGATGATGATCCGTCCCTGGGAGTCCTTCGCCTTGATGTCCACTCGATTGAACTTGTCGTCCTTGTGTTCCTGGTTCGACTCGCTTTCCAGGAGTTCCACAATTTCAACTTTCTCGCCGATAAGTACGTTGATCAGGCCTTCGAAGATGGCAAAGTCGGCCTTTGAGCGGAGCATGTACTTCGCTGCCCAGTCAAACCGTATGTACCTGTTCTTACCCTTTACCATCATCTTTCCTTTCTTTGTCTTTTTGATGTCTTTTGCCATAGTGATTAAAATTTAAATGGTGTAACAAACTAAATTCGGGGGCAAAGGTACGAACTATTTTCTGAACCGCCAAACTTTTCAGCAGAAAAATGAGAGATTGGTGCGAATGATTTGGCGGTTTAAGAAAAAGAACGTATCTTTGCAGACGATATGAGAAAGATTGAAATCAAAAATCGGAAGGAGACGGATGTGACGGATGAGGCGCTGTATGTGCTGAATAAGGAGTCGCACGGGATGTGGACAGAGCAAGGTCTGGATGCACCGTGGATGCATCTGACGTTTCCTGAGTTCCAGCAGGCAATTCGTGGGGTGCCGATGTTTGGGGCGGATGGGCAGAACGATGCGCATATTTATGCAGCAAAAGATGCAAAGAGGAAAGAAAAAGACCTTAAATCGATAGCTTTATGCACTTTTGTTTGGTGTTTTGGAAGAATTAAACTACCTTTGCAGCCGAAAATATCGTTTATAGTTTAAAGTTTATAGTTTAAAGATGAAGCTATTCGACGTATATCCGCTCTTCGACGTGAACATCGTCAAGGGCAAGGGTTGCAAGGTGTGGGACGACAAGGGTCAGGAGTATCTGGACCTGTACGGCGGACATGCCGTCATCAGCATCGGCCACGCCCATCCCCACTATATAGAAAAGGTAACGGAGCAGTTGCAGAAGCTGGGGTTCTACTCCAACTCGGTAATCAATAAGTTGCAAGTGGAGCTGGCAGAGCGCTTAGGCAAGATCTGCGGCTACGACGACTATCAGCTGTTCCTGATCAACTCTGGTGCCGAGGCGAACGAGAACGCCCTGAAACTCGCCTCGTTCACTAACGGCAGGACGCGCGTCTTGTCTTGTGAGAAGGCTTTCCACGGACGTACCTCGCTGGCCGTTGAGGTGACGAACAATCCGAAGATCATCGCTCCCATCAATGATAACAGTCACGTGACCTATCTGCCATTGAACGACCTTCCCGCCTGGGAGGCAGAACTGGCGAAGGGCGATGTCTGCGCCGTGATTCTGGAGTGCATCCAGGGTGTTGGCGGCATCAAATTGGCCACGAAGGAGTTTGCTCAGGGACTGGCCGCTGCCTGCAAGAAATATGGCACTATCCTCATCTGCGACGAGATCCAGTGCGGCTACGGACGAAGCGGAAAGTTCTTTGCCCATCAGTGGCTCGACATCCGTCCGGACATCATCACCGTTGCCAAAGGCATCGCCAATGGTTTCCCGATGGGCGGTGTGCTGATCTCTCCGGAGTTCAAACCGGTGTATGGACAGCTGGGAACGACGTTCGGAGGTAATCATTTGGCCTGTGCTGCTGCGCTGGCTGTGCTTGATGTGTTCGAAGAGGAGAATCTGGTGGAGAATGCCAGAGTGGTTGGCGAGTACCTTATTGAGGAAATTAAAAAATTAAATAATGAAAAGATTAAAGACGTCAGAGGCCGGGGGCTGATGATTGGCATCGACCTCGACTGTCCGCATGCCGATGTGCGTAAGCCGCTGATCTATCAGGAGCATTGCTTCACCGGCTGCGCAGGAACGAACATCCTGCGTCTGCTGCCACCGCTCTGCCTCACTAAGGAAGATGCCGATGATTTCATCAAAAAGTTAAAGAAAGTATTATGAAAATAGCAGTAATAGGAGCAGGCGCCATGGGCGGCGCCACTGTGGAAGGCCTCATCAAGGGGCAGCAATTCAAGAACGAGGACATCACCGTGAGCGACCCTTCGCAGGCCGTGGTGGAGAAGTTTGCCAAGACGGGCGTCAGTGTGACGACGGACAACAAGTTGGCGGCTGACAGTGCAGACATCGTCTGTGTGGTCGTGAAGCCCTGGCTCGTGGAGCAGGTGCTGAAGGACATCAAGCCAGAACTGGATCCGAAGAAGCAGATTCTGATTGTGATTGCCGCCGGCGTGAAGTCGGAGAGCATCAAGGAGTGGCTGGGAGAGCAGTGCCCGCCGCTGTTCCTCGTGATTCCGAATATCGCCATTGCGGAGATGGCATCGATGACGTTTATCGTACCTATCGGAGCCTCGGAAGCAGAGACCAAGACCGTTGTCAACATCTTCGACGAGATGGGCAATTCGCTGATCACCGACGAGGCGCATCTGGCAGCAGGCACGACGCTCGCCTCCTGTGGCATCGCCTACGCTATGCGGTATATCCGTGCAGCATCGGAAGGCGGTGTGGAACTGGGCTTCAAGGCCGACGATGCGAAGAGGATCGTGATGCAGACGATGAAAGGCGCCGTAGAGCTGTTGGAGGCCAGCGGTCTGCACCCCGAGGCCGCCATCGACCTGGTGACGACACCTGGCGGTGTGACCATCAAGGGTCTCAACGAGATGGAACATGCAGGCTTTACCTCCGCCGTCATCCGCGGACTCAAAGCAGGAGCGAAGTAATATAATTGTTTACAGTTGACGGTTTACAGTTTACAGATGATATGACTGGAGACCGAAACACCCGCAGAGGTAATCAACTGTAAACCGTAAACTGTAAACTGTAAACAAAAAGTATATGGACGAACAATTAAAGCAGATAGGCGAACGCCTGAAGGGATTGCGCGACGTGCTCGACATCCCCGTGAGTGAGATGGCAGAGACCATCGGCATCAGTGCCGAGAAGTATGAGAAGATAGAGGCCGGCGAGTTGGACATCACCATCTCGAACCTTATGAAGATTGCCCATAAGTACGGGGTATCGACAGAGGAACTGATCTTTGCAGAAGCCCCTCATATGAAGTCATACTATGTGACCCGCAAGGGACAGGGTATGAGTATCGAACGTACCAAGGCTTATAAATACCAGAGCCTCGTGGGCGGCTTCGTGAACCACAAGGCCGACGTGTTCATCGTTACCGTTGAGCCCAAGCCCGGTGTTCACACCATCTATAAGAACTCGCACCCCGGACAGGAGTTCAACCTCGTGCTCGAAGGTAAGATGGAGCTCTATATCGGCGGTAAGACGATGGTGCTCGAAGAGGGCGACAGCATCTATTTCGACTCCACGAAACCCCACGGTATGCTCGCCGTCGGTGACAAAGCCGTGAAGTTTCTCGCCTTTACAGTCGAGTAAAACAATTGTTTACAGTTGACGGTTTACAGTTTACAGATGATATGACTGGAGACCGAAACTCCCGCAGAGGTAATCAACTGTAAACCGTAAACTGTAAACAGTAAACAAGAAAAGTATGATAGAAAGATTTTTGAAGCAGACAAAGTTCACGTCTGTTGAGGATTACAACAAGAACCTGGAGTTCATCATTCCCGAGGGCTTCAACTTCGCCTACGACGTGATGGACGCCTGGGCAGCAGAGGCTCCCGAGAAGCTGGCAATCCTGTGGACCAACGACCAGGGTGACGAGATACGCACCACTTTCGGAGAACTGAAGGAGCAGACCGATCAGGCCGCCTCCTATTTGATGTCGTTAGGCATCGGCAAGAACGACCCTGTGATGTTGATTCTGAAGCGCCGTTACGAGTGGTGGGTGGTTATGCTCGCCCTGCATAAGATCGGTGCCATCGTCATCCCTGCC
>JAFRQC010000075.1 GCA_017428805.1 Prevotella sp.
AACTAATTATTTAAGACAACGGATTGAACGGATGAAACGGATATATAATTAGTGAAATTAGCGTAATTAGTGGTGAAGAAACAAATCATAATGTTCAAAGTTTAAAGTTCAAAGTTCAAAGTTATTTATGGCAGTATGTATTGAATTAAACAGACGGTCGGCGACGACGCAGATAACTGGGCTGGACGACCTGTTAGCCGTCTTCAGGACTCAGGAGGTGGCGAAGGTCATCATTGAGATCAGGAAGATTGCGCCGCTCTGGTGGGCTGCGAAACAGCGGGGCGACAAGTATAACGAGAAAAAGTATAAGGGGGAGATGGGCAAGCTGAAGAAAGACCTGCCCGGCGTGTGCTTCAGCGCCTCGACGTTCCAGCCCCATGAGTGGGAGGACTCGAAGGGCAACAAGAAACCGATGGACACGTGGCGGCATCAGCAGTTTGCCGTGATGAACGGCCTGTTTATGGTGGACCTCGACGAGGTGGAGAACCCGATTGAACTGTGGGGCCAGCTCAGAGAGAGGGGCGTGATGGACTGGAAACCGTTCTTTGTGTTCGTCTCGCCTTCGGGCTACGGCCTGAAGATCGTGATGCCCTGCTCGCTGGAGCGAGGCAACCTGTATCAGAACCAGAAGGCGTTTGCGGATGCTTTCGGTGTAGGCGTCGCCTTGGACAACAAGTGCAAGGACGCCTCGCGCCTCTCGTTCGTATCAAGAAGTGAAGATATCCTGTTGTTTGACCCAGAAGTGACCAGTTATGAAGATGAAGAATATGTGGCTCGTTGGAACGGGCGTTATAATGACGGCAGTGCCGATACTGATCTATTTCCTGACATGGTGCGCCCTACTACTGCTCCAGGCGATGCTAAGGTGGCTGAGCCCGAGCTTGGAGCGTGGATTCATGCTCAGCTTTCTGCTATTAGGGAGCATCGTGAACTCGAAGTCGATGGGGGAATTGAGGGACAGGATTATGACGGAATCCCACTGAAGGACATCGTGAGCCTGTACTTCGAGAGAGTGACCGCCAAGATGAAGAGCCGCCACGACACGATGCTGAAGGCGGCGGGCGACCTGCGCCATGTGTGTGACAACACGCCCAAGGTGGTGTATTACTTTCTGCTGCGGCAGGGATTCGTGCAGGAACAGGTGCTCGAGGGCCGGGACATCGCCAGGACCATCAACGACGGTCTGAACTGGAAGTACACCACGAAGATGCCCGAGGTGCTGGGCAAGGTGATCCGCGACTTCAACAGGGGTACGGCGAACGGCATCGAGGGCGTGACCTTCAGCGAGGAGGGCGTCAGGGAGGCGATGACTGGTTTCGGGGAAAGGTTCGGGAAGCTGGCCAGACATTATCCGTGTATGCCCGAACTATTCAGGATGACCACGACCGTCTCGCAGCGGCCTTCTTACCTGGTGTCGGCAGCCTGTATGCTGGGCACGCTGGCCACCAAGTGCTATTATTATCACTACTGGCATCCTGAGAAACTGCGCCGACTGAACTATCAGGTGTATGTCGTGGCGCTGCCCGGACAGGGTAAGGGCACCATTGACGACATGAACAAGATCTTGATGAAGCCACTGCAGGACAACGACCAGCCACAGTTCAAGCTCATCAATGACTATAAGCGCAAGAACCAGTCGATGAACAACTCGTCGGAGAAGGCCAAGAACGAGGCCAACAAGAAAGACCTGATAGAGAAGCCGAAGACCACCATCCGCAAGTATGGCGCCAACTCGACTAACGGCGCGATGATCGAGGACATGGAGAACAACGCCGTGGAGGTGGACGGCCAACTGCTGCATCTGCACATGTATTCGTTTGACACGGAGCTGGACAGCGTGACGACACTCAACAAGACCGAATATCGCGACAAGCAGTCGTGGGAACTGAAGGCCTTCCACAATGAGGAGATCAGCCAGCAGTTCAAGAACAACGACTCCATCACGGGTTTCTTCAACGTGTATTGGAACTTCATCTACACGGGAACGCCGAGTGCCTTGTATCGGAAGATCACCAAGCGGAACTACGGCAACGGCCTGTCAACGCGTATGTGCGTGGTGCCGCTGGGCTCGGGGATGTTTGATTTCTCGGGTTACGACAGCACGTTGGAAGCCGCCAGGAAGGACAGTGCCACGCTGTCGATGTGGGCCTACCGTCTGGACGAGGCACAGGGTGAACTGTCATTGAAGGATGTGGTGAGGGCAGTCTTTGACTGGTGTGAGGAAAAGATGACGGTGGCCAAGATGGAAAAGGATTATGAGACGGCCTTTCTCATCAAGCGTATCTCGTATTACGGCATCCATTGCTCGGCACCCTATATCCTGATGCGCCACTGGGAGGAATGGCAGAAGGAGCATAAGTTCAAGACCGACGCCATGGACAAGGATTTGTGTTTGTTGTTTACTGAACTGCAATTCTTTACGCAGAAAATGTATTTCGGGCAGTTTACGAAGGATTATATCAAGGAGTCGGGTATGCTGGTGGAGGAACAGAGCTATGATTCGGAATACGAGCGATATCTGAACTATTATAACCGGCTGCCTGAGAAGTTCATGGTGAAGGACATTCCTAAGATGTTCGGTGTAACGCAGGGGTACGGGCGAGTCATCATCTCACACCTGATGAAGATCGGTCTGCTGGAAGCCGGGAAATCCAAGCCGAAATGTTATCAGAAAGTGAAGCCTAAATCCAGTAAATAAAAGTTCCCCTCCTGGCCGGGAGGGGAACTTGCATTGTATCATTGCATCTTTGCATCTTTGCATATTGCATATTTCTTATTTGCTATATTTCTCGATCAGGGTGTCGGCCTGCGGATCGCCGAGTTCCTTGGCCTTGCGGAGATTGTCGAGGCCTTCTTTCTTGTTGTCCTTCAGGCACTGGGCGAGACCGAGGAAGAGATAGCCGTCGCTGGCTTTGGGATCGACAGAGATACACTCCTGAGCGGTGGCGATGGCCTCGTCGAGGAGTCCGACACGCACTTCGAGAGAGGCTTTCTCAGCATAGTAGAGCACCTCGCTGGGATTCATCTGGATGGCGCGGTTGATGTCGTTGAGGGCCTGCTGGTAGAGACGGGCCTGGATGTGCGTCTGATGACGGATGTAGTAGAAGCTCTCGTTGACCTCGGCACTCATCAGCTTCTCGTATTCGTTCATGTCGGCGATGGCGTCGCGGTATCTGCCGGCATCGCGACGGGCCTCGGCACGCTCCCAGAGGTACGGGGCAGCCTCCTTGAAGTAGGGTTTGGAGAAGGTGTTGACGCAGCTGTCGAGGAGTGAGAGCATAGCGGTGGTGTCACGCTGCAGGGCCTTGCACTTGGCGGCGCTGTAGAAAATCTCGGCGTTGCGCATAGAAGACTGCGAGAGACGTATGAAGATGTCGTAGGCGGCATCGTACTCCTTCTGGGCGAAGAGGATCTCGGCCTCAAGCTGCTGATAGGAGGGCAGGGGAGAGATGGCGCTGGCCTGGCGGATCTCGGAGAGGGCCTTGTCGAGCGACCAGCTGTCGTAGGGGATGGCAGACTGATAGACGGCCTTGTTGTAGATGAGACGGGCGAAGTTGTAATGGGCCTCGTCTTTGGGATCGGAAACGCGGATGGCCTGGGTCATAAACTGGTCGGCTGTGGCAAAGTCGCCACCAGCGGCAGCCAGCTGGGCCTTGTAGGTGTAGCCGTCGGGGGCAGCAGGGAACTGGCTGATCATATCGTCGACGAGTTCGGCATAGGCGAGGGAGTCGTTCTTGGAACTGGCGAGGAAGAGGGCGACATTGGCCTCCTTGATGTCTGAGGGCAAAGCCTTCTTGACCTGCGTCTGCTGGAAGACGGGCTCATTGACGCTGAAGCCGGTCATATGGAGGGAGTCGATGAAGATGACGCTGATGGCATAGCTGAGCGAGTCATTGGCGTTGGCGGAGGGCTGGATGAGACCGATGACCTCGCCGGACTCATTGAGCAGCGGACAGTTCTCGACGTGCTGGGGAGAGGCGATGGCGACGGTGTAGTAGTCGTAGTTGCCCATAAACTTCTCGGCCTTGCGGATGGGGCCGCTGTAGAGCTGCTTGGTCTCGTGGTAGGGCAGGAGCCAGACGGTGCTGCCTTCGGGCATCGTGGTGGTGCAGAGGGGCAGGGGCTGCGTCTTGTTGCTGGCGACACGGAAACGGGCAACGTCGTAGATATCGTTGGCACCGAGGATGTTCTCGACGGCGGTCTCCTTGCCCTGAGCATCGATGACGATGGCTCGTGCGGCGCCCTTGAAGGGTGAGAAACTGCTGACGGCCTCGCCGTTCTGTCCGGTGAAGAAACCGTTGCTGCTGGCGATGAGGGAACCGTCGGCGGCGAAGGTCTTCAACGTAAAGACGGACTTCGTGGCTTTCTTGACCCACGATGGCTGGGCCTGTAAAGGTAAAAAGGTAAAAAGGTAAAAAGGTAAAAGACCTAATATTCTCCTCATTACCATATTATTAATAATCGTTTTCATCTTTATTGATCTGCGTAATTTGTGGTTTATATAATCTTTAAAAGTTCTTTGGCGTTGGCGATGGCGGCGGCGCTGACGTCGCTGCCACTGAGCATCTGGGCGATCTCGTGGATACGCTCATCGGGGGTGAGCTGGTGCATACTGCTGACGGTGCCCTGGGCGGTCTCTGACTTCTCCACCTTGTAGTGCGTGGTGCCGAGGGCGGCGATCTGCGGCAGGTGGGTGATGCTGATGACCTGACGACCGTGGTCGCCCATCTCCTGCATCATCTCGGCCATCTTCTCAGCCATCTTGCCGCTGACACCCGTGTCGATCTCGTCGAAGATGATGGTGGGCAGTTTGACGGCACCGCTGATCATCGCCTTCAGCGAGAGCATCACACGGGCGATCTCACCACCTGAGGCCACCTGAGAGATGGGCTGGAGTGGGGTGGAGGTGTTGGCGCTGAACATAAAGGCGACCTTATCCTGACCGCTGAGACTTAAAGCCTCGCGGGCGATGGAGACGGAAAAACGGACATTGGGCATCCCTAAAGGCACGAGTTTGGTCTGCATCTCGGCCTCAATCTGCTTGGCGGCCTTGGTGCGGAGCTTGGTGAGGGTGTCAGCCTCCTGTGAGGCTTTGGCCTGCAGCTTAGTGAGCTGTTGTTCCAGAGCGGAGAGGGCTTCGTCGCTGTTCTCGATGTGATCCAGTTGTCTGACCACATCCTCGCGCTTGGAAATAAGCTCCTCGACGGTCTCGACGTGGTATTTCTTCTCGAGGTCGTAGAGCTTGTCGAGACGGTTGTTGACGGCATCCATCTCTGCGGGATCGAAGTCGATGCGCTCCAGATGGCTGCTCACCTCCTGGGCGATATCCTTGAGTTCGATATAACAGCTGTCGATGCGCTGTTCGAGTTCTGCGGCGGCAGGGTAGACCTCGCCGATCTTCCGTAGTTCGTAGAGCGTGGAGCGCAGGGCCGTGACTACGCCTGTCTGTTCGGCCGTCAGGGCGTTGTCGGCTTCGTAGAGCGCACTCTTGATATCTTCAGAGTGGCTCATCGTCTCGCTCTGCTGCTCGAGTTCTTCCTGTTCGCCTTCCAACAGACGGACCTCTGTGAGTTCGTGGCATTGGAACCGCAGGAAGTCTTCGTTCTGACGGTTGCGCTCGATGCTCTCACGGAGTTCGTCGAGCTCTTGCTTCACCTGATGGTATTCCTTGTAGGTCTGCTGGTATTGAGCGAGCTGCGTGGCGTCGTCGGCAAAGATATCGACCACACCCAACTGGAAGTCCTGTTTGTTGAGCAGGAGGTTCTGATGTTGTGAGTGGACATCGACGAGGCGTTCGCCCAGTTCCTTGAGCATCGAGAGCTGCACAGGGGTGTCGTTGATGAAGGCACGGCTCTTGCCGGATGCCAGCAGCTCACGACGGACGATGCAGTCTTCGGCGTCGTTCTCGATGTCGTTGTCGCTGAAGAAGGCGTCCATATCGTAGCGCGTCAGGTCGAAATGGGCCTCGATGACGCACTTGTCGGCACCCTGTTTGATGAACTTCGAGTCGGCCCTCTGACCTAAAAGCAGGGCGATGGCGCCGAGGATGATGCTCTTACCGGCACCCGTCTCTCCCGTAATGACAGAGAAGCCCGGATAGAGTTCAATATTCAGTTCATCAATCAGCGTAAAGTTCTTGATATATAGACTTTTAAGCATTTATGTATTCATAAAGTTCAAAGTTCAAAGATCAAAGTTCAAAGTCACTTTTTTATGTCTTCCCAGGTGTTGCTCTGCGAGGCGTTAATCGACATCAGCATATCGTAGATGCGTTCTTTCTCCTTCTGGGTACCCTTGCCTTGGTAGATGCTCTTGAGCTCGTCTTTCTTGTAGTCGGTCCAGATCTGCGGCAGGAGGCTGAGGGGCTTGTTCTCGTGGGAGGTCTTCAGGCCGTCGAGGGCGTTGGAGATCTCCGTTCGTCCGCGCTCCGCATTATTGGCCATTTCATCGAGACCTTTGCGGTAGTAGTCGTACTGCATCTGACGGAAGGGGCGCATCGCCTCGTCGATATAATCGTTGATGATTGCAAAGCGGTTTCGACTGTCCTCGAACGACTTCCAGCCGGGGAATCCCAAGTCCTGGGCGTTGTTCACGAGATACATACACTTCTGCAAGATGTCCGTGCCGCCGAGGGGTGCAAAGCTGTCGAGGTCGAGACCGATGATCAGGTAGGCGTAGTAGGCAAAGAGCGCCGTCAGCTGATTGTCGATCGTCTCGTCGTTGTAGTTCAGCTGGTCGAACTGCACGAAGTTGAATTGGAAGTTCTCGTCCTTATTATTATATAAGGTGGAGGTGTAGGCGGAGTTATAGACCGGACGGTTCGCCTGGATGAGGGCGGTACACTCGAAACGGTTGTCTTCTTTCACGTACTTATCAACGGTGATGTTGAAGTTGCACGTGATGCGCTCGTTCTTCTGGAACTGGAGGTCGGTCCACTGGCGCTCGTTGACGAACTGTTCGAGTGTCTGCTGCAGATTCTCAAAGACGCTGGCGTCCGTGCCCTGGATCTTGCTGTGGTTGATGTTGATGCGGGCCTGGAGCTCTTGCGCGTGTAGCGAGAAGATAGAGGAAGATAAAAGAAGACAGAGGAAGATATAAGACAATAGTCTTGATGCAGAATGACCGCAGACCGAGTAATGTCCTCTATCTTCCGCCGTCGTCAGACGGCTATCTTCATCTATCTTCCTATATCTACTTATCATTTCACCCATTCAACTTTGCCTCGCGGAGACGGATGCGTGTCAGCACCTGCTTCGTGTTGTACGTGAAGTCACCTGATAAGATCCAGCTGTAGTAGCCCGGATCGATATGCAGCACGTCGGCCACGGGAAGGCCCTTGTGCTTGCCGAAGTTGAACACCTCGATCATCTTGGGCTTGTCGTCAGAGTCGAGTAGGGGATTACCCTTGGCGTCCTTCTGCTCTGCCCAGACGATGCGGCCTGCGAAGTCCACGTTCTTGTTCTGCTTCGAGAACTCGTTCAGCTGGTCCATATCGTTCTCTAAGACCTTCTCGGGATCCTCGTTGGCACCAGGGGCATACTTGTCGAGCTGTCCCATCAGCACGCGGTAGGTGGCCTCTGTATCCTGGTCGGCACGGTGAGCCTCGAAGTCTTCCTCCATCTTGCGTCCGCAGTAGAACTTATAGGCGGCGGCGAGGTTTCGGCGCTCCATCTTGCGGAAGATGGTGCAGGCGTCGATCATACGGCACTTGGAGAAGTCGAAATCAACTCCGGCACGCAGGAATTCCTCAGCGAGCAGGGGGATGTCGAAATTGTTCGAGTTGAAGCCCGCGAAGTCCGAACCGGCGAACTTCTCCGACAGTTCCTTGGCCAGCTGCTTGAACGTCGGCTTGTCCTTCACGTCGTCGTCAGAGATGCCCGTCAACTGGGTGATGATGGGCTCGATGGGTTTCTCAGGGTTGATGAGATGGTCGCCACGCTCTTCGCGGCCGTCGGGATACACCTTAATATATGATATCTGTATCACACGGTCTTTGACCAAATCAAGACCCGTCGTCTCCAGGTCGAAGATGACGAGTGGCTTTTGAAGATTAAGTTTCATATCTGTAACCTGTCAACTAATCATTAATCAACATCGGCATCATCAGCATCAGCACGTCCTGATTCTCAGGCTGCTCTGAGGGCAGTACCAGTCCTGCACGGCTGGGGTCGGCCAGCTGGATGATCACCTCCTGACAGTCGAAATTGCTCAGCACCTCGATGAACGACGATCCCTTGAAACCAATGCTCATCGGCTGACCGTTGTACTCGCACGACATGCGCTCTGTGGCGGTCTTCGAGAAGTCGTAGTCCTCGGCATCCAGCTGCAGGGTAGAGCCCTCCACGTGGAAGCGGATCAGATTGCTCGAGTCGTTGGCAAACGGCTGCACACGGCGCAGGGCGGCCAGCAGTCCGAGACGGTCCACACGCAGCTCGTTCGGGTTGTTCTGCGGGATGACGCTGTTATAGTTGGGGTAGCGGCCCTCGATGAGTCGGCACTGGAGGATGCCGTCGCCATAGTTGATCTCAGCATTGCGCTCGTCGAAGCGGATGATCACGTCGCCACCGTCCTTGCCCAGCAGGTTACGCAGCAGGTTGGCGGGCTTCTTCGGCAGGATGAAGGCAGCGGGCTGCTCGCTCTTGATGGTAAACACCTTGTTGCGCACCAGCTTGTGCCCGTCGCTGGCCACCACAGCCAGTCCGTCGGCGGTCAGGTCGAAGTAGATACCGTTCATCACGGGGCGCAGCTCGTCCTGTGCCGTAGCGAAGACGGAGCGGTTGATGTTCTCAGCCAGTATGAGGTTGGGCATGACAATCGATGTGGCGAAGTCGCTGACGGGCTGGGCCATGGGGAACTCGTCGGCGTTCTCGATGGGCAGGGAGAACAGACCGTTCTGATAGGAAATCTTCACGATATTCTTCTCCTGATCGACGTCGAACGTGATGGGCTGCTCCGAGAAGCCTTTCACGGCCTCCAGCAGGTCGTGGTTGCCGATGGCGAAGCGGCAGTAGCCGTCGCTTTCCGTCAGATCAAACTGCGTCTTCATCATGTTTTCCGAGTCTGAGGCCGTCAGATAAAGCACGTTGTCTTTGATCTCAAACACGAAATCGCCAAGGATGGGCAAGGCGTTCTTACTGTTAATCACTCTTGAGAGGGCAGAGAGTTTTCCACTCAATGCGCTGCTTGATACTGTAAATCTCATAGCTGTTATAGTTTTCTTTGTTATTTGTTACCTTTTTAATAATTGGGACAAAATTACAAAAAAACGTTGTATTCCGCAAAAAAATGGCGAGAAATTTTCCGAATTCAAACTATTTTTAGTAATTTCGCCCGCTGAAAACAAGAAAATCAACAAATAAAAACAAATTTAGCAATGGAATTAACAGGAAGAATTATCGCAGTCATGCCGGCCCAGAGTGGTGTCTCGGCTCGTACAGGAAACAACTGGATGTCTCAGGAGTATGTCATAGAAGTGCCTGGTCAGTATCCCCGTAAGTGCGTGTTCCGTCTTTTCGGCGAGGATCGCATCAAACAGTTCAACATCCAGCAGGGTGAGGACTTGACCATCCAGTTCGACATCGATGCCCACGAGTACAACGGCCGTTGGTTCAACGAAATCCGCGCTTACAATGTCGTCCGTGGTCAGATGCCCATCGCCGGTCAGCCGATGGCAGGTGCTTCAATGGCAGCTCCCGGTATGCCTCAGGCTACGCCGTTCCCGCCGGCTGATGGTGCCACAGCGCCGTTCCCGCCAGCTCAGGAACCCGCAGCAGAAGGTTCAGCAGACGATCTGCCGTTCTAAGTCAAGATGATCAGTATTTCAGAATTTCAATTCCCGCAGATTTCTTATATTTCTGCGGGAATTTCTTTTATCTCTATGGAACTATTATCTATTATATTAGAATCAGCATTATGATAAATAAAAGAAATCAGAGTCTAACCTATTTAATAAAATAGAAATAAGACTTCCTAAATCTTTATCGGATATCGCGGTCGTCGAGGACCTTGAATTTTGAACGTTGATGGCAGACCGTTTCCAGATCGAGAGTGAAGGAAACGGTCTGCTCTTTATTTGGCTGGCATGAGGCGAGCGTCTTGCCGATGGGACTGATAATCGCACTCTGGCCACGGTAATGAGAATACTTGTCATCGCCCACACGGTTGCAGCCGATGAGATAAGCCTGATTCTCCATAGCACGGGCTCGTGTGAGAATCTGCCAGGCGTTCTGACGACTCTCAGGCCAGTTGGCTACGGCGATGATGGCATCGTAAGTCAAGGCATCAGAATAACGGCTCCAGACGGGGAAGCGCAAGTCGTAGCAGGTCAGCAGCAGGATGCGAAAACCGCAGTATTCCACGATGGAATGGGCATCGCCTGGCTGATAGTAACGGTCTTCGTGGCCGTAAGTGAAGAGGTGGTGTTTATCATAATATGTCTCGCTGCCGGAACGGCCGTCGATGAAATAATGACGATTAACATATAATTGAGAATTGAGAGTTCTTACAGCCATTGCTAAACTGCCAGAGATGGCGCAGTTTAATCGGCGGGCGGTGGCGCGCATCCATTCCAAAGAGACACTATCGGATTCGGATTCGGCGATTCCATCAGGTTCTGTGGCGAAACCTGTGCTCCACATTTCGGGCAATACATAGAGGTCGCTGCCGGGGGCTTCGGCCATGAGGCGCTCCACACGACGGATGTTTTCAAGGGGACTACCCCACTCGATGTCAAGTTGTAGAATGGTGGTCTTCATTTGATGTAGAATTCTTGAGTCAGTTCTCGATACCAGTCGCTCCTGACCTGGGGCGATGATTCGAGTACTCCATGAGTGATATCAATCTCATTGACAGGATGTTTAGTAAATTCAATCAAGTAACGCTTTGGCGCTTTTTTAGGTGTGGTCTGAACGCTGCAGAGACGGCTGATGAAGAACCCTCTGAGGTGTGCCTCGCTCTCCAGACGCGAACGGCAGTCGGAAGGAATGATGACGGAAAATCGTCCGTCGTCTTTGAGCAGTCTGAAGGCGGATTCTATCAACTGACGATAACCCAACGAGACAGTATGCCTTGCCTCCGTGCGCTGAGGACCTGGACAGACGAGTGAATCCTCGAAAAACGGCGGGTTGCAGACGATGGAATCGAACTTTTCCGAATCCTCAAATGTCTGGGCATCAGCCATCAAGACCTGAATTCGGTCGACAAATGGCGATGCCAGGACATTCTCCCGAGCTTGAAAGACTGCCTTTTCATCGATGTCGATGGCGATGACCTGAGCCTCCGGATAGCGCTGAGCCATCATCAGGGCGATGAGTCCTGTGCCTGTGCCGACATCGAGCACACGACAAGCATCTGACGACGCCAAAGCCCAGACCCCCAGAAGGGTTCCATCGGTGCCGACCTTCATCGCACAATGCTGCTGACGGACGGTGAATTGTTTGAACTGGAAGTATCCGTTTGCCATTTTCAGTCTGCAAAGTTAGTTATTTTATGTCATAGAAAACGTGGATTAACACAGATTAATAATATAAATAGGTGGAATCTGTGGCTTTTTTCGTATCTTTGCAGCCAATTTGTAAGAATAATAAGGCAAAAAAGGAAATATGAGTAATCAGAATAATAACGCATTTCAGATGATTGCAGACGTTGACGGAGACCTGAAAGACCTGCTCAACGTGCAGGTACCCCAGGCGGTACCTATCCTCGCCGTGAGAAACCTTGTGTTGTTCCCAGGGGTGGTCTCCCCTATCCTCATCGGCCGTGATTCGAGTAAGAAATTAGTGCAGAAGGCCGAGAAAACAGGCCAAGTCATCGGTATTGTTTGTCAGCGTGACCCTGATGTGGACTTCCCTCTGCAGGAGGATCTCTACGAGATTGGTGTCTATGGCAAGGTGATGAAACAGTTGACGCTGCCCAATGGCAACCTGACCACCATCATCCAGGCCTTAGGGCGTTTCCGTCTGGATAAGATCGTGAAGACCACTCCCTATCTCGAAGGAATCGTGGAACAGCTGGAAGACATCGAGCCGGAGAAGAAAGACCGTGAGTTCAAGACGGCCATCGACGATCTCCGCAATATGGTGAACCAGTATATCAACGTCAGCGAGGACATTCCCGACGAGGCAACGTTCGCCGTGAAGAACATCTCAAACAACGTGATGGCCCTGAACTTTGTCTGTTCGAATATGCCGTTCCCCGTGAAGGAGAAGATGGCCCTGCTGGAGATGGAACACGTGAAGGAGCGCCTGTTCAGCGTGATGAAGATCCTGAACCGTGAGATCAACCTCCAGAACCTGAAGGCCGACATCCGCAACAAGACGCGTGAGGACATCGACGAGCAGCAGCGTAACTACTTCCTCCAGCAGCAGATCAAGAACCTGCAGGCGGAGATGGGCAATGGCGAGTCGACACCCGAGAAGCGCGAACTGCTGCGTAAGGCCGAGGGAAAGAAATGGCCGTATGAAGTGAGCAAGGTGTTCTATAAGGAGGCCGACAAGCTGGACAACCTGAATCCGCAGAGTCCCGATTTCAACGTGCAGTTGAACTATCTGCAGACCTTCGTCAGTCTGCCTTGGGGCGAATATACGCAGGACGACCTGAACCTGAAGCGTGCGCAGAAGATCCTCGACCAAGATCACTATGGTATGGAGAAGGTGAAGGAGCGTATCCTCGAATATATGGCTGTGCTGGCCCTGAGGGGTGACCTGAAGAGTCCGATCATCTGCCTCTATGGTCCTCCGGGTGTCGGTAAGACCTCGTTGGGCAAGAGCATCGCCTCGGCTATGAAACGTAAGTATGTGCGTATGTCGTTGGGTGGTCTGCACGACGAGGCAGAGATCCGTGGTCACCGTCGTACGTATATCGGAGCTATGCCAGGCCGTATCATCAAGAGCATCCAGAAGGCCGGTTCGAGCAATCCCGTGTTCATCCTCGATGAAATCGACAAGGTGACGCAGATGACGCACAACGGCGATCCTGCCTCTGCCCTGCTTGAAGTGCTCGACCCGGAACAAAACAATGCCTTCCACGATAACTATCTCGACGTGGACTACGACCTGTCGAAGGTACTCTTCATCGCTACGGCAAATAACCTCAGCACCATCCCCCGTCCCCTACTCGACCGTATGGAGGTAATTGAGGTAAGTGGCTATATCACAGAGGAAAAGTACGAAATTGCGAAGCGACACTTGATACCGAGAGAGCTGGAGAATACTGGTTTGAAGACGCGCAGTCTGAAGCCGACGTTTAACAAGGCGGCTATTGAGATGATTATTGAGCGGTACACAAGGGAAAGTGGCGTCAGGCAGTTGGAGAAGCAGATTGACAAGGCGCTCCGTAAGATTGCGTTTAAGCGGCAGATGGAGGCGGATCAGACCACCCCTAACCCCTCCTACTCAGGAGGGGAAAGCAACCGCTATCAGAAGATCACGCCTACGGAGATTGAGGATCTGTTAGGAAAGCCCCCATTCTATCGTGATATCTATCAGGGCAACGACTATGCAGGCGTCGTCACAGGTCTGGCCTGGACGAGTGTCGGCGGTGAGATCCTCTTCATCGAGACCTCGCTCTCGAAGGGCAAGGGTGCCAAGCTCACGCTGACGGGTAACTTGGGTGATGTGATGAAGGAGAGTGCCATCTTGGCGCTGGAGTATGTGAAGGCCCACGCCGAGAAACTGAATATCGACTACCGCATCTTCGACAATTGGAATATCCATATCCACGTGCCAGAGGGAGCCACGCCAAAGGACGGACCGTCGGCAGGTATCACCATCGCCACCAGTATCGCTTCTGCCCTCACCCAGAGGAAGGTGCGTAAGAATACGGCGATGACGGGTGAGATCACCCTGCGTGGAAAGGTGCTCCCCGTGGGTGGTATCAAGGAGAAGATCCTCGCCGCCAAACGTGCCGGCATTACGGATATCGTGATGTGTCGTGAGAACGAGAAGGACATCAACGAGATTCCTGATGTGTATCTGAAGGGTGTGACTTTCCACTATGTGGAGAACGTGCAGGATGTGTGGGACTTTGCCCTCACCAATGAAATTGTGGAGCATCCGCTCGACTTCACCATCCCCGAGGAAGAGGAGAAAGGTGAAAAGGCAAAAAAGTGAAAAGGTGAAAAAGTGACGTTCGAAGTACAACATACTGATGCGAATAGTAACGCCAGGGCTGGTCTGATACAGACCGCTCACGGTCCGATCCAGACGCCTATCTTTATGCCTGTCGGTACGGTGGGCAGCGTGAAAGGCGTGCATTTCTCAGAACTGCGTGAACAGGTGAAAGCACAGATCATCCTCGGCAATACCTATCATCTCTATCTGCG
Organism: Prevotella sp.; assembly: GCA_017428805.1. The sequence continues at coordinate 14,321 of JAFRQC010000075.1, forward strand.
GCCAGGACTTGACATCCTCCGTAAGGCTGGCGGACTGCATCAGTTCAACACCTGGGACCGTCCGATACTGACAGACTCTGGCGGGTTTCAGGTCTTCTCACTGACTGGCATCCGTAAGTTGCGTGAGGAGGGTTGTGAGTTCCAGAGCCATATCGACGGCTCGCGGCATATCTTCACGCCAGAGAACGTGATGGACACCCAACGTGTGATCGGTGCCGACATTATGATGGCCTTCGACGAGTGTCCTCCTGGACAGAGCGACTACCAGTATGCCGAAAAGAGTCTGCGACTGACACAGCGCTGGTTGGAACGATGTGTGAAGCGTTTCAATGAGACAGAACCGCTCTATGGTTATCATCAGACGCTGTTCCCCATCGTGCAGGGCTGTACCTATAAGGATTTGCGCCAGGATGCTGCCAAGCATGTGTGTGATATGCTGGCCAGGTTGAACGACGGAGGGGGCGCATCTATTGGCGGCCTGGCTGTGGGAGAGCCGACGGAGGTGATGTATGACATGATCGAGGTGGTGAATGAGATCCTGCCGAAGGACCGTCCACGTTATCTGATGGGTGTGGGTACACCACAGAACATCCTCGAAGCCATCGAGCGTGGGGTGGATATGTTCGACTGTGTGATGCCAACCCGTAATGGCCGTAATGCTATGCTGTTCACCTACGAAGGGACGATGAACATGCGTAATAAGAAATGGGAGGATGACTTCTCGCCCATTGATCCTGAAGGTTGTGAGATAGACCGTATCCACTCGAAGGCCTATCTCCATCATCTCTTCAAGGCTCAGGAACTGCTGGCCATGCAGATTGCATCGATCCACAACCTCGCCTTCTACCTTCGACTGGTGACGGATGCCCGTCAGCATATCGTGGCAGGAGACTTCGTGCAATGGAAACGGTCCGTCATAGAACAACTTGGACAACGTAGATGAAGAAGAGTAAATATATCAGAGTATGGTTCCGGAAAACGGGACGCTTCCTGCGGAAATATCTCCGTTGGATGCGTTACTTGAACCCCTTACGGCTATTGTCACGCCTCGACAGGTATATCATCTCCAAGTTCATCGGCACCTATATTTACTCCATCATCCTCATCATCTCCATTGCCATCGTCTTCGACATCAACGAGAACCTGTCGAAGTTCACAACATTAGGAGCCCCGTTGAAGGCGATTGTCTTTGACTACTACGCCAATTTCGTGCCCTACTTCTCCAACCTCTTCTCGCCGTTGTTCGTTTTTATCGCCGTCATCTTCTTCACGTCCAAGCTGGCTGGAAACTCCGAGATCATCGCGATGCTGGCGGCTGGTGTGAGTTTCAAACGGCTGATGCGGCCCTACTTACTCTCTGCGGCCCTGATAGCTTTGGTGAACTATTACCTCGGCTCTTATGTCATCCCCCACGGAACGATAGTCAGACAGGATTTTGAGGCGAAGTATAAGAACAACAAGAAGATCACCTCCGCGAGTAACGTGCAGTTGATGGTGGGACCAGGCGTGATAGCCTATATCCAGCAGTATGACAACAACACGAAGAGCGGTTATGGATTCTCGCTCGACAAGTTTGAGAAGAAGAAGCTCGTCAGTCATATGACCGCCTCTACCATCCGCTACGACTCCATCAGCGAGGACCGATTCCACTGGAAGGCCCAGAACTACAAGATCCGAACGTTGAGAGGTCTGCGCGAAGAGATCAAGTCGGGCGCGGTCATAGACACCATCATCCATATGGAGCCGATGGATCTGGTCTATTCGGACGGACAGCAGGAAACGTTGACTTCCGACGAGTTACGACAGTACATCTCGAAGCAGATAGAGCGTGGTTCAACCAATGTGGTGCAGTATGAGGTGGAGTATCACAAACGCATCGCCACCTCCTTCGCGTCGTTCATCCTGACGGTGATCGGCGTCAGTCTGTCCAGTAGGAAACGAAAGGGAGGCATGGGCGTCTATCTGGGTATAGGTCTGGCACTTTCGTTCTCCTATATCCTGCTACAGACCATCAGCTCGACGTTTGCCATCAATGCCGACACACCACCGATCATTGCCGCATGGATGCCGAATGTCCTCTATGCCATCATCGCATACTTCTGCTACAGACAGGCGCCGAACTAAAGGTGGAAAGGTGAAAAAGTAAAAAGGTAAAAAAGTAAAAAGTGAAATTTGAAGAAACATATCTGAACGATAATATCCTCGATGCGCTTTATGATATGCGCTTCGACGAGATGACCCCTATCCAGGAACGTTGTATCCCTGAGATCCTCGACGGCTACGACGTCTTGGGTGTGGCACAGACGGGAACGGGAAAGACCGCTGCCTATCTGCTGCCTATCCTCTCTCAATTAGATGACGGCGACTATCCCAAGGATGCCATCAACTGCATCATTATGTCCCCCACCCGCGAACTTGCCCAGCAGATAGATCAGGCCATGCAAGGTTTCGGCTACTATCTCGACGGTGTGTCGTCTGTGGCTGTCTATGGTGGCAACGACGGAGGACGCTATGAACAGGAACTGCGTGGCATGCGTCTTGGTGCCGATGTACTCATCGCCACACCCGGCCGTCTGCTCAGTCATCTGAAAGTGGGCAACCTCGACCTCTCCCGTTGCAGCTTCTTCGTGCTCGACGAGGCAGACCGGATGCTGGATATGGGATTCATCGACGACATCATGAAGATTGTGCAGCAATTGCCACAGTCGTGTCAGCGTATTATGTTCTCTGCCACGATGCCGCCGAAGATCCGTGAACTGGCCGTCACCCTGCTCCACAACCCAGTGGAGGTGAAGATTGCCGTCTCCAAGCCAGCAGAGAAGATCCGCCAGAGTGCCTACGTCTGTTATGATCCCCAGAAACTGAAGATCATCAACCACATCTTCAAAAAGGGAGACCTCCAGCGTGTTATCATCTTCTCCGGAAAGAAAGAGAAGGTGAAGGAGATAACCCGAAGCCTGAAACAGATGCACATCAACTGCGACCAGATGCACTCAGACCTTTCCCAACAGGAGCGTGATGAGGTGATGTACCGTTTCAAGGCAGGCCAGACGGATGTGCTGGTGGCTACAGACATTGTGGCCCGTGGTATTGACATCGACGACATCCGTACCGTCATCAACTATGATGTCCCCCATGATGCAGAGGACTATGTCCACCGTATTGGTCGTACGGCCCGTGCAGACCGTGACGGAGAGGCCATCACGTTCATCAGCGAGGCAGATATCTACCGTTTCCAGCAGATAGAGCATTTCCTGGGTAAGGAGGTGGAGAAGATTCCTCTGCCAGAGGGACTCGGTGAGGCACCTGTCTACACCAAACGCGAGAAGAAACGTTCCAACACCCGTCGTCATGGCCGTTGGCACTCGAAGGGTAACGGCTCGAAGAATAATCAAAGAAATCGTAAGAAGCATGCTGACAAAGCCAATCGCAAAGATCAACCTCGGGCTTAACGTCGTTGAGCGCCGTGCTGATGGTTACCATAACCTGGAGACCGTCTTCTATCCCGTTCCCATCTGTGATGCGCTTGAGGTGTTTGAGATGGACGAACAGTTTCCTTCTGCTGTAGATTGTGACCTGAAGGTGACGAACATTGTGATTGACGGCGATGAGCAGAAGAACCTGGTGGTGCGTGCCTACAACCTTTTGAAGCAGGACTTCCCTGCCCTTCCTCGCGTACACGCGCATTTATATAAAGGTATTCCCACACAGGCCGGTATGGGAGGTGGCAGTAGCGACTGTGGTTTTATGATCACGCTGTTGAATCAGATGTTCCAGTTGGGACTCTCTGACCAGCAGATGATTGACTATGCCGCCCGTCTGGGAGCCGACTGTGCATTCTTCATTTTGAATAAGCCTTGCTATGCCGAGGGTATTGGCGAAAAGCTCGAACCCATCAGTCTCTCTTTGCGTGGCTGGTATCTGGCTGTGGTGCGTCCTGCCATTCCCGTATCTACGAAGGAGGCCTTCTCACTCATCACTCCACAGCATCCGGCGCTGAACTGTCGTGACATCGTTATGCAGCCCGTAGAGAATTGGCGTGACCGTCTCACCAACGACTTCGAGAAGAGTGTCTTCGCCCTCCATCCCGAGATCGGTGCCATCAAGGATCGTCTCTATGATATGGGGGCTGTCTATGCAGCGATGTCAGGATCCGGTTCTTCGCTCTTCGGACTTTTCCGTGAACCCGTCTCCCTCGATGAGTTCAATGCCGAAGGCACGTTTAAAGCTGTCATCCTTCTTAAATAAGAAACTCTGGAATTTCCAGAGTTTTTATTTCCCCTCCTAAGTTAGGAGGGGTTAGGGGTGGTCTGCGCTCGGCTTTGCCGCTTGCTACCGCAGGGACGCAAGAACAACGGCTTTGCGCTTGCTACTGCATGGAATCAAAAAAAGCAAGAATTATCCATCGTTCAGACCCCCTCTGGCTCCCCCTAACTTAGGGGGAGAAGAGGTTACTGAATACCGTCTTCGCGGAGTTTCTTCTGCCATTTCCAGGCACTCTTCAGCACATCTTCCGTGGGTGTGTCAGCCTTCCAGCCAAGCACCTTGTTGGCTTTGTCGACATTTCCCCACACCTGCTCGATGTCACCTTCACGACGGGGAGCATAGGTCCAGTTCACTTTCACGCCTGTGGCCTTCTCAAAGCCCTCGACCACCTCTAAGGTAGACAGACCTTTGCCCGTACCGATATTGAAGACCTCCACGGCATCAGTCTCCGGCTTATCGAGCACGCGCTCCATAGCCTTCACATGCGCTTTGGCCAGATCCACCACGTAGATATAGTCGCGGATACAGGTCTTGTCGGGAGTGTTGTAGTCGTGTCCGAATATCTTCAGCTGTTCACGGATACCCATGGCTGTCTGTGTCACGAAGGGAATGAGGTTCATGGGCACACCGTTGGGCAGCTCGCCGATGAGTGCTGAGGGATGGGCACCAATGGGGTTGAAGTATCTCAGGATGATACTCTTGATAGGCGCTCCCGAGTGGATATAGTCCTGGATGATCTCCTCGTTGATCTGCTTCGTGTTGCCGTAAGGACTCATCGCCTTCTGGATGGGTGCATTCTCCGTCACAGGCAGGTTCTCCTGTGAAGGCTGACCATAGACGGTGCAACTCGACGAGAAGATGATTCCCTTCACATCGTACTTCGGCATCAGTTCCAGCAGGTTGATGAGTGACGTCAGGTTATTGCGATAATAGAGCAGCGGTTTCTCCACACTCTCACCCACGGCCTTAGACGCAGCGAAATGGATGATACCCTCAATCTTCGGGTACTTCTTGAACACCCCCTCAAGGGCCTCGAAGTCGCAGCAGTCCACTTTCTCAAAGGCAGGACGAATGCCTGTGATCTTCTCGATACCGTCCAACACGTTGATGTTCGAGTTCGAGAGGTTGTCGATAATCACTACCTCATAACCTGCTTCCTGCAGTTCGACGGTTGTATGGCTTCCAATAAAACCCGTACCGCCTGTTACTAAAATTGTCTGTTTCATTTATCTATAAACTATAAACTTTAAACTCTAAACTATAAACCAAACTCACTCCGGGAACGGGTTCTCACCAGCCTCCGGAACAAAACTGTTCTCTGCTGCCCTCTTCTGATAGACGACAACGGTTCTCTCCACGGTGTTCGTCTCATTTCTCATATAGATGATACCCGATCTGGTGCCATCTGTCTTATTCGGACTGGCGGTGATGGTCACCTTACCGTTACCCTCACCAGAGGCGGGATCAAGGAACAACCAGTCTACATCCGGAGAAAGAATCCATTTGCAGTTGGATTTGATTGACAGGATATTCTCTTTCGTATCCGACAAGGTCAATTCCTCGCTGGCGGCGATATAGTCGGGCTTCGTGCCAGTATCGGCATCATCATCGCCACCGCCACAGGCAACGAAAGCCACCATCATCAACAGAAATATCGTTGTTTTCTTCATCATCTCAATCATATCTGTCTCCTTTCCTATTTAATGATCATTTTCTTTCCTTCCACCACATAGACACCAGGCTTCAGTCCGTTTCTGATGTCAGTCTTCGAGGCGCAGCTCTTGACAAGCACGCCCCGCATATCATACACTCTGACACCCTCGGCAGTCTCATCGACCATATTCTTCACCGTCTGGATGCCGGTAGTCATACCATCCAGCACGCCGATGGAACGGGTGTTCGAGGTGGTGGTCATATAGGCCTCGAACGGATACACGGAACGGAGTCCCTTCACGAACTTGCTGCCCTTGTCTGTCTGCGAATAGGTCACGATGTCGTTATTCACGTTCAGGGCGAGGATGGCGTCGTCTTTCTTGTTGACGTAGTTAGGAACGAATGTGCGGTCGCTGAACTTGACACTGTTCACATCACTTGATTTCTTGACTTCCACGTTCTCCGACTCGAACGTCACCTTACCGACAATCCGATAGTCCGTCAGATAGAAGGCATTGTTCGGCATACTAATTAAATAAGGTGTATTGGCCTTGATGCCTTCTGCCTCCTGATAACCACCGGTCGTCAGTTCGTACAGCCAGAACGGTTTCTCCTCATTTTCTGTCGTCCACTTCTTGAACGGGAGGATGGTGCCTTTGCTGGAGTGCTTGATGGTCTGCACATCATAAGGCAGGGCGATGGTATCCCATCCCTTCGGCTCCGTGATACCGGTCTCCATCGAATAGTTATGGGTGTACGAAATCTTCTCTGCCTTGAAGGAACGCGGACAGTAGAAGTCGTTGCCTTCCTTACCGTCGGTCAGTACGACGTTCTTGGCAACACCATCCACCACAGCGTTCTGGTCTGCCCACGCCACATACTTCGCATCGCTCACATAGAGCAGGAAATTCGGATTGCCGACGATGGCCTTGAACTGTGTATTGGGATTCCAGATGACGGCAGCCAGATCCGTACAGTTCGACAGCGCATCCTCCCTGATGCCAGTCACTTCCCACTGGGTATCTGAGTATGCCACTTTCGCCGGCACCTCCAGAACCTGCTGATTGTCACCCGATGTCACAGTCACCTGATGGTCTGTAAACGAGGACACCAGATAGTGGATGCCGTCCTTTTCAAATGTCATCTCCATCGCATCGAATGAGATGTTCACATTGATGTCGGCACGGATGCTGTTAATCGTATAGTGGTTATCAACGATGGCCGAGGTCACATCGCTGCCATTCACCTTCAGGGATTTGGTCATATAGCCTTCATCTGGTATGAAAGTCAGCACGGCCGTGGTATCTTCATTGAAGTATGCCGACCAAGATTTGTCGCGGAGGATGACATTGCCGTCGATGTCCACCTCACCCTTTCCTGATACATAGACCGTCAGGATATACTTGTTGACAGGAATCTCTTCATACTCGGCCACAAGCGTCGTATTCTTCTTCAGATTCTTGATGGAATACTGGTATTTTCCCAACTCCGAAGTAATATCCTGATCGCCGAGCGTGACTTGTTTGATACGCCAATTGTCACCAGGACTGAAGGTGATGAAGGCATCCACACCGTCCTCTATTCTGAACACAGCAGTCGTATCTTCCACCTGCACGTCCTGGAAATTGACGGTACCCTTACCGATCGAAGTGACGATCAGACGATAGTGTATCTTCTCATACATCACAGCCACCTTATAGTCCTGATCGATATAGGCAATGGCATATTCACCGAATCTGGGTTTCTCCGTTGTCAGCGTGTCGGCAGCATAGATGTCAGCAAACAGACTGTCGCTGATGATGGTATCATTCACCGCCACATCCATAATCTGATAGCCCTTATCCGAGACGAAGGCCACAATCAGCGAGTCACCCTCCATAAACGTGTACTCAATGGAGTCGTTCCTGATGATGAGCGAATCGTTGACCAGCGAATCGGCTATGTTCATCAGGGAGTCACCCTTACAAATGGCCTGACCGTCTCCCTTCGACAGAATGGTGATCTTAAATTCACCACCGATGATCTTATAGAATTGTCTGGCCCAGCTCTCTTCATTCATAAAGGCTGCTCTGGAACCCTTGGGTACCTTCAGCGTAGCCTTCTCATAGATGCCTTCAAATACGCTCAGGTCTATCTCGAACGGTTTCTTGAATTCTACCTGTACCCACCTCAGACTGTCACAATGCTTGAAGGCAGCCTTCTCAATCTTCTCGACAGCTTCAGGCAGTTTCAATGAATCCAGACGGGTACAACCCTCAAAGGCAGACTCGCCGATCTCTTTCATCTTATCGGCAATGGTGACGGAGTCCATCATCTCACAACCCAGGAACATTGCCTTGGCAATCTTCGTGAGTTCCTCTGGCAGGGCCACATAAGGCAGGGCGATACAGCCTGCAAAGGCAGAGTCGCCGAGTTCTTTCAGTCCCTCGCCCAACAACAGCGATTCTATCTTCTCACAATCCTTAAAAGCAGAATTGCCGATCTTCTCCACCGACTTCGGGATTTCCACCTCTGTCAGGCTGATACAACCATCAAAGGCAGAATTGCCGATCTCTTCGACGCCATTTTCAATCGTGAGCTTCTTCAGTTCCTTACAGCCCTTGAACGCATAGTCCTTGACCACCTTCATCGAGGCAGGAATGGTCACTTCCTCCAGACTGCTGCCGTCGAAGACCGACTCACCGATATCTTTCACAGAGGCAGGGATGGTCACCACTTTCAATTCTTCACAACCCTCAAAGGCTGAATCACCGATCTCTTCCACGCCTTCTTCTAATTCAACTTCAGTCAGGCCGGTACAGTCCTTAAAGGCCTTCTCACCCACCTTCTTCACCGTGCTGGGAATGGTCACCTCCTCCAGGCTCGTACAACCTTCGAAGGCCGACTCACCGATCTCTTCCACACCAGTCTCTATTTCTAATTTTTCCAGACTGGTACAGTCCTTGAAGGTCGTCTTATCAATCAACTTCAGACTGCCGGGAATGACGATCTCTTTCAGACTGCTACAGCCCTCAAACGCTGATTTGCCAATCTCTTTCACCTTCTTCTTCTCGCCGAATTCAAAGGTCTCCAGACTGGTACATTCCTTAAATGCATTCTTACCGATCTCGTCGATGTTACCCGTAAGCTTGACAGACTTCAGTTTCTTATTGCCCTCAAACATCGACTCGACAATCTTCTTGATGTCACCCTTGATCTCAATCTCCTCCAGACTGGTGCAGTTCTTGAAGAAATCCTCATTAATCTCCTCGACATCGCAGTCAATCTCTACAGTCTTCAGATTAGTACAATCCTTGAAAAGGCCTTTACCCAGTTCCTTCACGGATTCCGGAATGACAATACTTTCCAGTTTCGTACAGCCGTCGAAGACCGAATCACCGATCTTCTTCACGCTTTTAGCAATATCGATCGTGGTCAGACTGCTACAGCCGCTAAAGGCAGATTCACCAATCTCTTCAACGCCATCGCCTAACTCGATCTTTGTCAGGCTATTACATCCCATAAAGGATTCTTTGGGAATCTCCTTCACGCTGCCTGCAATATTCACGGAGGTCAGCTTTGTATTTCCGGAGAACGCATCTTCCGTCATGGCTGTCACCTTATACTTTGTTTCCTCAAAGGTCACTTCCTTGGGGATGACAATGCTGGTGGCACCATCCTCAACACCCTCGACTTCTACCACGCCCTCATCTGTCACATGATACTTGACATCACCGACGGTAAAGTTCTCTACAGCCTCCTTTTCTTCGTCGTCAGAGGGATCGTCACCATCTGCCAAAACGGCACCATACGAGAATGCCGACAGGGCTATGATGAACATCAGTGCAAATAAAGATGATCTTCTCATTTTATGATATGACTTTATGATTTATACCTTATTTATATTATTTTCAAGATGCAAAGATAGAAAGATTATTTGAACTTTGCAAATATTTGAGGTAGAATTTGGAAATATCGTGAAAAATATCTAACTTTGCACACAACAAATAGACAAATAGATGAATAAGTATCAACATTGGCTGTGCGTCGCACTAGTGTTTTGCGTTGCATGCGTCGTGAATGCCCAACCGAAGCTGGTTTTTACCCCACAATGGACGGCCCAGTCGCAGTTCGTGGGATTTTATGTGGCAAGTAGTATGGGTTTCTATCAGGAGGCCGGTCTTGACGTGGTGATCAGGCATCCTGCCGCCTCTAAACCCAGCATCGACTATCTCACCGAAGGCGAGAGCCAGTTTATCACGCTGAACCTGGTGACGGCTATGAACTTCATCGACAATGGCATCCCTTTGGTCAACGTCCTGCAGATGTCACAGCAGAACAACCTGATGATTGTCTCCCATACGCCCTTGAATGGCAAGGAGAGCCTTCGGGGCAAAAAGGTGGGACACTGGAAGTCCGGCTTCAGCGAGTTGCCAATGGCGATGGACAAGAAGTACGGCCTCGATATCCAGTGGATACCATTCATCTCGAACGTCAACCTCTATATCTCCGGGGCCATCGACGCCGCCCTGGCGATGAGCTACAACGAGTTCTTCCAGCTGAAGATGGCCGGACAGCGCATCAAGAAGGAGCAAGTGTTGTATATGCGTGACATCGGTTACAACGTGCCGGAAGACGGTGTCTATGTGACATCTGACTTCTATCGCAAGCATAAGGATCTCGTGACGAAATTCGCTGAGGCCACCCGCAAGGGCTGGGAATGGGCAGTAGAGCATCCTGAAGAGGCACTCGACATCGTGATGGTCACTATGCGGCAGAGCGGTATCCCCGGCAATATGATTGCGCAGGAATGGATGCTGAAACAGATTCTGAACCAGCTGGCCGACAAGGATACCGGCAAGCGCTCCTACAAGCTGGAGCCCAAAGCCGTGGAGCTGGCCAACCGCATCCTCCTGGAGAGCGGCGTCATTAAAAAAGAAATCACCTATCATCAGATCACACAACTATGATCCAGACAAAAAAAACGAAAGGATTCCATTCGTTGCATTCCAGGCTGACGCTATGGGTTATGCTGACGGTGTTGGCCGTCTTCGTCCTCATCACCATCATCATCACCAACGTCATCCGCAAAGCATTGCTAAGCAGTTCCGAGGAGAATGCGAAAAGCCGTATCGAGATTGCCAACCAGCACATCAACAGTATACTCGTCGGAGTGGAAGTGGCTGTGGACAACGTGATACCGGAGGTTATGGAAAAACTGGACACCCCCGACCAGTTCTATCCGATGGTTCAAAAGATTCTGGAGCTTAATCCTCCCATCATCGGCTCTGCCATTGCCTTTGAGCCCAACTATTTCCCCCAGAAGGGTGAGCACTTCTCCCCTTACGCCTATCGCACGGTCAACGGCACCATCGAGACAAAACAGCTGGGCTCGTCGGAATACGAGTACCACTACATGGACTGGTATCAGATTCCCAAACTGCTGAAGAAGAACTACTGGAGCGAGCCATATTATGACACTGGCGGCGGTGAGCAGATGATGACCACCTACTCGCATCCTATCTATGACAAGGATGGCAACCTGATAGCGGTACTCACTGCTGACGTGTCGTTGAACTGGCTGACGGAGCTGGTGGCGAAGAGCGACATTGAACTGAATGACAGACTTCAGGGTACACAGACAGATACAACAGGATTCAAGATCACCGATACATTCCTCTATACGCATGCCTATTCATTCATTATTGGACGTGGCGCCACTTATATCACCCACCCCATGAGCGAACGAATCCTGAACGACACCTACTTCGTTTACTCCATGGAGACGAACGACTCTCTCGATGCACAGATTGGTTACGACATGGTGGACGGTCTCTCCGGTATGCGTGAAATCATCCGCGACGGCGTGAAATTCCTCATCTGCTATGCGCCTATCGAGCGCACAGGATGGTCGATGGCTACGGTTATACCTGCCAAGATCATCTATGGCAGTTCGCAGTTGCTCAGTTACCTTGTCCTGCTCATTATGTTTATAGGGTTGGTCGTGCTCTTCCTCATCTGTAACTCGGTGGTCATGCGCATCACCCGTCCGTTGGCACGCTTTGCCGACTCTGCCGACGAGGTTGCTAAAGGAAATCTGGATGCGACGCTGCCCGACATCAAGACCAAGGACGAGATGGCTCGTCTGAGCCAGTCGTTCTCACTCATGCAGACCTCTCTGAAGCAGCAGATGGAGGAACTGCGTCGTTCCACCGCCTCGAAGGCAGCCATCGAGAGTGAGCTCAAGGTAGCCAGCGACATTCAGATGTCCATGCTGCCGAAGATCTTCCCCGCCTATCCCGATCGTGACGATATCGATATCTTCGGACAGCTGACACCGGCGAAGGCCGTCGGTGGCGATCTCTTCGACTTCTTCATCCGCGACGAGAAGCTCTTCTTCTGCATCGGCGACGTCTCTGGTAAGGGTGTGCCAGCCGCTCTGGTGATGGCCGTCACCCGTGCCCAGTTCCGTACCGTCTCAGCCCATGAGTCAATGCCGGAGCGTATCATCACCCGTCTGAATGACACGATGAGTGAGGGCAACGACTCCAACATGTTCGTGACGCTCTTCGTGGGCGTGCTCGACCTGCCGACAGGACGTCTGCGTTATTGCAATGCCGGTCATGATGCACCGATGCTCATCGGGTCCAGCATCGGCATGCTGCCTTGCGACTCCAACCTGCCTGTCGGTGTGATGGGCGACTGGAAGTTCACGATGCAGGAAACGCAGATAGATCCCGGCACCACCATTTTCCTTTATACCGACGGACTCACCGAGGCTGAGAACATCAAGCATGACCAGTTCACCGAGGAGCGTATCTTGAAGGTGGCAGAAACATCCCTGGCTACAAACAATCACGACCCTCATCGGCTCGTGGAGAATATGACTACGGCTGTCAAGGAATTCGTCAATGGTGCCGAACAGAGTGACGACCTGACCATGCTGGCCATCCAATACACGAAGCAGCAACTCGACGTGCGCTACCAGCGCAGCCTCACGCTGACCAACGACGTCCAGCAGGTGCCCCAGTTGGCAGAATTCGTCGAT
>JAFRQC010000013.1 GCA_017428805.1 Prevotella sp.
TCCATCGACTCTGAGCCATAGATGCCCGGCTCCCGCTGCCCCAGCAGGTTCAGGTTCGGGCCGTTGATAATCTGTATCTTCATACCTTATTAATAATGTATCAGGCTGCAAAGTTACGAATAAGTGCGAAGAAAACCAAATATTATTTGTTTTTTCTATTGTGGCGCACTTTGGACATACCTCCATTTTGTAAACAATATTCAAAACATCGCCCCTTCCCAAACCTTCTTTGTATCTATTTGATATACAGGCAGTTGCAAAGCCTTGATTTTAGACTAAGGAAACTGGGACTTTCAAGGCAGAAAACTCGGACTTTCCCCTAACTAAACTCCCACTTTAATGCCACTAAAGTCCGAGTTTCCTGTCCACGTTTTAAACGTGTAAAATAATTTCGTTAGAAGACTCGAGACAACACCGATGACAAGCACAGAGGGGTCAAGTCCGATTGTGCGATTTGAATAAAAAATGAGGGTGTGTCAATGCACATCCTCATTCCCCTTTTGGTTGTAAGCGCGATTTTCGATTTTGGAGCCAGACCTCCGAGATGATCAGGTGTACCAAATAGACGGTAACTGTCTGGGGTCACTTGGTTCAACCGGATTAAGGTTGACCTCCCTACTCTCTTCTTTCAATTCATTCATAGTTGACATAAGCAATCCTCCTTCTGGTTTGTTGTTGTCGCAAATATAACGAATTTTTTGTCAAAGTGTTCACCTAACACTCATAATTTATGACAGATTAACACTTTTATGCAGTTTTGCGTATTTCTATTCACGAAATATTCACGGTTGTCTGCTTCTCAGAGCTATCATACTGTGGCGAGACTTACGTCCAAAACTCCTTATCGCCAGTGAGTTCCATTCGTTCCTGACACTTGGGACAGGTGCGTTTATCCCATATCCTGATGCGGTCGCTGCCACAGTTTAGGCACAGGCGCCCCACCTCACTCCGATAAGATGGTGCCACATCGGCGATGATGCCGCCAACCACAAGATTCTGAATAGACTTGCAGTCTGGACACGACACAGCCGTGATCTCCTGTCGGAAGAGCCCACGCCCTTCATACACCTCAGCTTCATAGCCGCAAGCCCTGCAACGATATTTCAGTTTCCAAGCCATCTGACACTCAATTCAAATCTCTTTCAGTCGTTTCAGATGGCAGAGTAGCAGTTTCCCATTGCCATCGCGCAGATGCATACCGTTACCCTGACAGTAACGGAAATAGCTGCAAGAGGCACAATCGTCCTTCTTCATCCACTCACGGTTGCGATACTTTTGGTAACGGCTCTCCCATACATCCATGAAGTCATCCTCATAAATATTGCCCTGATTGTAGTCGGCTCGGATGCTGGCACAGGCAGCGATGGAACCGTCGGCCATCACGGAGCCCACGCTGACACCCGCCTGACAAGAAAAGAAACGGTTGCGCACCTCGCCCTCGTAGTTACCAAGGAAGCCTTCGCAGCCGTAATCAGCCCGAATGCGACCTTCCTCACGTACCCTTTTGATAAAGTCAAACACACCTCGGAACTCTTCATTCGTCAGCCTCATCATAGGATCGAGGGCAGCTCGTCCAACAGGGAAAACCGTAAAGAGTCGCCAACGCTTGACACCCTTGGAAATCAAAAATTCCTTGATTTCATCGAGATTCTGATAGTTGCGGCGTGTGACGCAGGTAACAATATCAAAGACGAAACCTTCTGTGGCAACAAGCATATCGATGGCCTGGCTCACCATCTGGAAGCTCTTGTCGTTGCCTCGCATCCAGTTGTGATCTTCTTCCAAGCCGTCGAGGCTGATCGTTATCGAGTGCATACCTGCCTTCATCAGTCCTTGGAAGCGTTGTGGCGTGAGATGGAGGGCATTGGTCACCATTCCCCAGGGGAAGCCCCGTTGGTAGATGCCTGCCCCACATTGTTCAATGTCCTGCCGCATCAAAGGTTCACCTCCGGAGATGATGACAAACACCTTATGTGAATCCGTCTTTTTCGCGATTCCATCGAGCACTCGGAAGAAATCTTCCTTAGGCATATCCTTCTTGGCATCCTGCATCTTGCAGTCGCTGCCACAATGCCGACATTTCAAATCACAACGTAATGTACACTCCCAAAACAACTGTCGCAGGGGATGTTCCTCTACGGCCATCTTGTTCTGTTGCCGCCATAGTTCGAGGGCAACTTTCTTTTTAAGGGTCAGCGGAGTGACTTTCATTTCTTCTTCAGTTTGATGTCTTGATAGGCTTCATAGGTATCCCCCTTCATATACCCGTCACCCTCGTCTATCAATATGCCCTTTTCTAAGTCAATGTCGAGCGTATCACTCTGGAACTCACCACCATTAGCCTCGCCATCGACATCCTCTGCAATCAGTTTCGTTTCATAAAGCAAAAAGCCTCTATCCCTCAGCAAATAGCTTCCAGATGCATCAGTCTGAACAGAATCTACGCCATACTCTTCCGAACGTGGGAATGTCTGCCTTAACGACATCTTGATTCCCTGAATGGGCGTTCCAGCCTCATCAGTCACCTGTCCCCTAATCTGAAATCTGTCAGCAGGGGCGCCATACATCGCAACATAAGTCTGATCTTCAGAAGATGAGCACCCAAAGCCCAGCATCGACAGCAAGGCAGTCAACACAGCATTGTACCAACGGTTAAATCTCACTTTCATATTCGTTTCATTTTAATTGGTCCTTTCTTATATAACTGCGAAACCATAAAAACCTTGCATCAAATTCCGTTAAATATTCTTAATCGATACCAAATTGTTTGCAAGATGCCCCTCATAGCGAGGTAAACGATCATCGCAAGCCAGAGGAAGTGGTTTTCGAGGAGTGAGGAGTGTGGAGTGAGGAGTGAGATATGACAGATGGCGAAGAAGACAAGGGCAGAAAGGAATGAGGACACGAGCATACCGCGAGTAGCAGTAATGCCGATGAAGACACCATCCCAGATGAACGCGACACAGCCTGCTGCTGGTATCAGCCACGCCCACCACAGATATTCGCGAGAGGCTTCAAGCACTTGCGGCTCATCCGTCAGCAGACTGACAATCCATCGACCTCCCACCATATATAATAAGGTGTAGCCAACAGTCACGACGAGCATCCACATCCATAGCCTTCGCAGAGTTTCACGGAAAGCATTGCCGTTTCTGGCCCCGTATGCCTTTCCACACAAAGCCTCACCAGCGTATGCAAAACCATCCATAAAGTAAGAAAAGAAGAGGTATAATTGCATAAGTACGGTATTGACAGAGAGGATGACAGCCCCTTGGCGGGCACCTGCGGAAGTGAAATAGAGGTTGACAGCCACCAGACAGAGCGTGCGGAGGAAGATGTCGCGATTTATTTTGAGGAAAGAGGAAGGAGGAATGAGGAAGGAGAATACTCTGCGCCAGACATTTCTCTTTCCACTTTTCACCTTCCACTTTCCTCTAAAAATCTTCCCATAATACCTCCAAACCAGTCCCAAAGCCACGATGAAACCGGCATATTGTGCAATAACCGTACCCCAAGCCACACCCTCAATCTTCATCCCAAAACCATAGACCAGCGTCAATGAGGTGAGGATATTCACTACGTTCTGCATAATGCTGATGAACATAGGGAAGCGCGTGTTCTGCATACCGATAAACCAGCCCGAGAGACCATAGAGTCCCAAGACGGCAGGAGCGCCCCAGATGACGATAAAGAAGTAGATTTCTGCGTAAGGCAAGACGTCAGCGGTAGGGCCTATCAGCGCAAAAGAGGCCCATTTCATCGGTATTTGCAGGAGTATGAGCAACAAGGCAATGGAGAAGGCAATCATCGTCGAACGTACCAATATTCTGGTGACTTCCGACAAATCCCTTCGTCCTAATGCCTGTGATGTCAGACCGCTGGATCCCATACGGAGGAA
>JAFRQC010000076.1 GCA_017428805.1 Prevotella sp.
GGCGAGATGGTGAAGTGCCTGGTGCACCTGTTGCGCGAGGGTCAGCCCGTGAAGCTCGACGGCTTCGGCACGTTCTCTCCGAGCGTGGACGGCCAGGGCAACGGCAAGAACGACATCGAGACGGCAGTGGCCGCTGGTCCCGATGCGATGATCAACGGCATCCGCATCAACTTCAACCCAGAGAACTCGAAGGGTGAGAAGCTCACCAGCCGCGCGCTGAAGGAGGAGTGTGTGTTTAGCTACGGTTATGTCGTGCAGAGCGAGATCCGCACGATCAACGGCAAGCAGAAGCGCTTCCAGAAGAAGACGCCGATCAGCTACGTGCTGGCTCCCGAGGCCGACAACAACGGTGGAGGCGGTAACGGGTAATCTCTTCCCCTCCTGAGTCAGGAGGGGTTAGGGGTGGTCTGAACAAGCGAACAGTTTCCCACGTTCAGACCCCCTCTGGCTCCCCCTAACTCAGGGGGAGAAACAAATACTCAAAGCGCAGAAAGGAGGTAAAGAATGAAGAAGCAGAGGATTGTAGAGCTGGCGGTGAAGGTGATAGTAGCTGCGCTCACGGCATTTCTGACGGCGATCGGAACTACCAGTTGTATGGGGCAAGGACCGATTTGGCTCTAAAAAGGTCAGAAGATTAGTAAAAGAGGGTGTGTCAAAATAGGCACATCCTCTTTTTATAAATGAACAAATAATTAAATGAACAAAAAGGTGTTCGTTGCATGTCAAACATTCCATATTCTGCAAAAATACCTTAAAATACGTCAAAGAATATTATATTATTGAAACCGAACACTTATTGTCGAGTTTTGAACACGGATAATTGGTAAATTATGAGTAATTTTGCACCCGGATTTCGAAATCATTCAATAGAATGACTGTTTAAACAGGATAATAAGCGCCAGTCTGACTGGCTGATGTATGGAAGAAATAAAGGTTGTAAAAGTCGTCAGCAAACAGGAAATGAACGATTTCCTGAATGTGACGGATGTGGTTTATGCCGGATGCAAGCAATATGTCCCTGACATGCGAAGCGACGTGCGTGCCATGTTTGAAACTACGGGGGATGCCAGTCAGCGCACCTCGGTGGTGCAACCGTTCGTGGCCTATCGCGGCAAAGAGCTGGTGGGCCGCGTGGTAGGCGTCGTCAACAAGAAGGCCAACAACACCTGGAAGACACGCAATGTCCGTTTCTCCATGATTGAGTTCATCGACGACCTCGAAGTGTCGAAGGCATTGTTGGACACCGTGGAGGCCTGGGGCAAGGCACAGGGCATGGACAAGATGCAGGGTCCGATGGGCGTGACCGACTTCGACAAGGAGGGCATGCTCGTGGAGGACTTCGAGCTGAGAGGCTCCATGACCGCTTATTACAACCTGGACTATTACCCCAAGCACATGGAGCAGCTGGGCCTCGTGAAGGAGGTGGACTGGCTGCAGATACGTATCAACATCCCCAAGGAGGTGCCTGCGAGATATGCCCGTGTGGCGCAGTATGCCCGGGAGCAGATCGGGCTGAAGGTGATCAAGGCCTCGCGTAAAGAGGTGCAGAGGGGTGCCTACGGACCAAAGATCTTCAAACTGCTGAACGAGGCCTACGCCCCAATATTCGGATTCTCCGCCTTCTCTGACACCCAGGCGCAGAAGTTCCTCGACCAGTATGTGCCCCTGTTCAAGATGGATATGGTGCCGCTGGTGGAGAACGACAAGGGTGAGCTGGTGGGTATCGCCGTGACGATGCCCAGTCTGTCGGAGGCGCTGCAGAAGTCGCGCGGCCGTCTGTGGCCCACAGGATGGTGGCATCTGCTGAAGTCGCTGAAGTGGAAGCACGAGGACAACACGGAGATGTTGCTGGTGGCCGTGCGCCCCGACTATCAGGGGTTGGGTGTGAACGCCCTGTTCTTCGACGACCTTATACCTATTTATAATAAATATGGGATCAAGTGGGCGGAGACGGGTCCGCAGCTGGAGGACAACGTGCGTGAGCTGACGCAATGGAAGCCGCTGCATCCGCAGACCGTGAAGCGCCGCAGGTGCTGGCAGAAAGATATTTCGAGGAGAGAAGGAGAGAAGGAGTAAGGAGAGAAGGAGAAATGACTGGAGGCAGAATCTGCCGCAGAAGTA
Source organism: Prevotella sp. (assembly GCA_017428805.1). The sequence goes on from JAFRQC010000076.1 coordinate 2,122, forward strand.
ATAAATCGTAAATTGTAAATTCGTAAATCGTAAATATTATAATGGAAAGAAGAGTAGTAATTACAGGAATGGGCATTTGGTCATGTCTGGGAACGTCACTCGACGAGGTGAAGCAGTCGCTTTACGACGGTAAGAGCGGCATTATCTTCAGTCAGGAGCGCAAGGATGCCGGATTCCGTTCGGCACTCTGTGCCAATGTCCCCAAGGCTGATCTGAAGCCTTATCTGAACCGTAATCTGCGTCAGCTGATGCCTGAAGAGGCTGAGTACGCTTATATGGCCACGATCCAGGCTATGGAGCACGCAGGTCTCACACAAGACTATATCGACGCTCACGAGGTGGGTGTCATCTACGGTAACGACTCCGTGGCCGAGGCTACGATGCGTGCCCTCGACAAGTTCCGCCAGTTTGGTGCGACAGCCGCCTGTGGCAGCGGTGCCATCTTCCAGTCGATGAACTCGACGGTGACGATGAACCTCGCCACGCTGTTCCACCTGAAGGGAATCAACCTGACGACGTCAGCCGCCTGTGCCTCGGGTTCTCACTCGTTAGGTCTGGGTTATCTGCTGATCAAGAACGGCCTGCAGGACTGCATCATCTGTGGTGGTGCGCAGGAGGCCAACATGTTCAGCGTCGCCTCGTTCGACGGTCTGATGGCGTTCTCCGTGCGTGAGGACGAGCCTACGAAGGCCTGCCGTCCGTTTGACAAGGACCGTGACGGACTGATTCCCGGTGGTGGTGCTGCCACGCTGGTCGTGGAGAGCTACGAGCACGCCAAGGCCCGTGGTGCGAAGATTCTCGCAGAGATCGTGGGCTGGGGCTTCTCGGGCAACGGTGACCATATCTCTACACCCAACGTGACGGGTCCTGCCCGTTCATTAGAGCTGTGTCTGAAGGATGCGGGTGTCGATCTGCGCGAGATCGGCTATATCAACGCCCACGCCACCTCTACCCACGCCGGTGACGGTCGTGAGGCTATGGCCATCGCCCAGATCTTCGGCGACTACAAGGTGCCCGTCACCTCGACGAAGAGCCAGACTGGTCACGAGATGTGGATGGCAGGAGCCAGTGAGATCATCTATTCGATGCTGATGATGAAGAACGACTTCATCGGCGGCAGCCTGAACTTCGAGGCCCCCGACGAGGAGACGGCCTGCATCAACGTGCTGCCTGAGACGAAGGAGACGCACTTCGATATGTTCCTCAGCAACTCGTTCGGCTTCGGAGGCACCAACTCCACGCTGATCGTAAAAGACTGGAAAGAATAAATAAAACCACGAATTACACGAATTTCACGAATTTCTTTCGGTGCGCAGCCAATTCGTGTAATTCGTGAAATTAGTGGTCAGAAAAAAAATAAGAAATTAAGTAGTATCATTAAAGTAAAGAAGATTATGACAAGAGAAGAAATCATTGAGCAGGTAAACAACCTGCTGTCAGAAGAGTTTGAGATTGAGCAGAGTGAGTTCGCACCCGATGCCGTGCTGAAGGAGACCCTCCAGCTGGACAGCATCAACCTGGTAGACCTCGTGGCTCTGGTGCAGTACACCTACAAGATCACCATCCCCGCCACCGATCTGCCCTCTATTAAGACATTCAACGACCTCTACGACTACATCGAGCAGCATCTGCCTGCATGACAGCACTTTTCATCAAGTTATACAATTTCTTCCGTGACCATCAGGCAGTCTGCTGGCTGTCGATGGTTGCGTTGTTTGTGTTCCTGGGCTATTTCGCCACGCGCATCCACCTCGAGGAAGACATCGACAAACTGATGCCTTCGTCGAAGAATGAGGACGGCACGACGAAGTTGGCCTTTGCGAATTTGAGGATTAAGGATAAGACATTCTTGTTGTTTGAGGGGAAGAGATCCCTGGATCAGACCACCCCTGACCCCTCCTACTTAGGAGGGGAAACAAGCGTGGAGGAAATAACGGAGACTTGTGATGCTTTCGTGGACACACTCTTGCTTCGCGACTCGGCGATGCACGTGGTGGGTGATGTCTTCTATTCGCTGCCGGAGGACCTGATGGCCGACGGCATCGGGTATTTAGAGGATCATCTGCCGGCGTATATCGACACCACCATCTATGCCAGCCTCGACACGATGCTGACACCAGGGCACTTCGCCCGTCAGATGCTTCAGAACAAGGAGGACCTGGAGGGAGAGTTCGGAGAGATGTTCCCAGAACTGATCCAGCTCGACCCCATCGGACTGCGCACGTTGCTCGCAGAACAGATGGCGCCCCTGCTGAGTTCAGGGGCCGGCAGCTACAAGACCATCGACGGTCACTTTTTCGTGCCCGACTCGACGGTCTGCGTGGCATTCATCACCCCTGCCTTCTCAGCGACGAACACCGGACAGGGCTCGGCGATGTTCGAGATGCTGAACGAGCAGATCGCACAGTTCGCCAAGAGCCATCCGAACGTGGAGATCAGCTACCACGGCACGCCTGCCAGCGGCTACTACAACTCGTCGCAGATCAAGCACGACCTGACGACCACCATCACAGGGGCACTGATCCTCGTGCTGGTGTTCCTCTTCATCTGTTTCCGCAACTGGGAGACCATCCCCCTGCTGTTGCTGCCCGTAGCCTTCGGCACGCTGTTCGGACTGGCGATGATGTATTTCATCAAGGGACAGTTCTCGCTGTTAGCCTTGGGTATCGGCGGCGTGGTCTTAGGCGTGGCAATGAGCTATGTGCTCCACGTGCTGACGCAGTATAAGTATGTCAGCGACCCTGAACAGGTGCTGAAAGACGAGACGAAGCCCGTGCTGCTGGGTTGTATCACGACCATCGGCTCCTTTGCCGGACTCATCTTCATCAAGACCGACCTGTTGCGCGACTTCGGACTCTTTGCCGCCTTTGCCATTTTAGGCACGACGCTCTTCTCGCTGATCTATCTGCCACAGATGCTCAGGGCAGAGAAGAACAAGGTGAACAAGAAAGCCTTCGCGCTGATAGACCGTCTGAACAACTACCCCTTCGACCGTAAGAAGCCACTGCTGATCGCTATAGCCGTCATCGTCGTGGTGGCCGTTGGCTTCTACCTCTATGGCGGAACGCGTTTCGATGCCGATATGCACAACCTCGGCTATCTGGAGGAGATGACGGAGCACTCGGAGCAGTTGTTGCGCGACAAGACCTATACAGGCGACAAACAGAAATATTTCGCCAGCCAGGGCAAGACGATGGAAGAGGCCATCAAAAACTTCGCCCGTCTTGACAAGAAGCTCGACTCGCTCCAGCAGATGGGACTGGTGAAGAGCTATACCCATACCAGCCAGGTATTCATCCCCTTAGACGAACAACAGCAGCGCATCGACGCCTGGAAGGCCTACTGGACTCCAGAACGTCTCAACAAGGTGCGCAGCCTCATCGCCGAGACGGCCCCTAAGGCTGGTTTGCGCCCGGAGGCTTTCGAAACCTTCTTCGAGGCTGCCACCGCCGACTACGAGCCCGATGCCCTCTATGAGGCAGAACTCATACCCGAAGGTTACCAGTCGACGCTGATGGAACAGAGTTACAATGGAGACTATCTCTGCTTCACCAGCGTGCGCTGTGAGAACGACTCCGTGCGCAGCAGCGAAAGCGACTATATCCGCATCTGCGACGCCGTGGCGGCTGATCCTGACTTGCTGGTGCTCGACACCTATTATTATACGACGGACACGCTGATACAGATGAGCGAAGACTTCAACGTGCTCCAGTGGTTGTCGATGCTCTTCGTCTTCGTGGTGCTATTAGTGAGCTTTCACTACGACTGGAAACTCACGCTACTGGGCTTCGCACCGATTCTGCTTAGCTGGCTCATCGTGTTGGGTGCGATGGTGATCTTCGATGTGCGCTTCAACCTCATTAATATTATTATATCGACGTTTATATTTGGTATCGGCGTTGACTATAGTATCTTTGTGATTAATGGGCTCGAAGGAGGAAGGAGTCAGGAGTCAGGAGTCAGGAGTCAGGAGAATAGACTGTTGGGCTATCATAAGACAGCGATATTCTTCTCGGCAGTCATACTGATTGTGACTGTGAGCAGTATGCTCATCGCCGTGCATCCCGCCATCAAGAGCGTGGGATTCTCCACACTCATCGGACTTCTCTCAGCAGTTATACTTTCGTATGTGGTACAACCAGCCGTTTACAGGAAAATTAAAAAATTAAAAGATTAAAAAATTAAAGGGCTGTAAAGGGATGAAGTACGATGTGATCATCATAGGTTCAGGATTCGGCGGACTCGTCTGTGGCCATATCCTCAGCAAGCAGGGCAAGAACGTTCTGCTTTTGGAGCGACAGGCACAGCCAGGCGGCTGCATACAGAGCTACCGTCGGGAGGGACTGGCTTTCGATACAGGCCTGCACTATGTGGGAGGACTGGCGGAAGGTCAGACGATGCATCGGCTCTTCGACTCCTTAGGACTGATGAAACTGCCCTGGCACCGGCTTGATTCCAAAGGCTTCGACCTCGTGACCATCGGTGGTGACACGTTTGCGCTGGCAGAGGGCTATGAGAATTTCGTCGATACGCTCGCAGCGGATTTTCCAAAAGAGAGGGAGGCCCTGCAGCGATATACCAAGATGCTACGTGAGACGCAGGAGCTTGGATTAGACCAAGGATCAGACCAGACCAACAGAGGCGGATCAGACCACCCCAACCCCTCCTACTCAGGAGGGGAAATAAGCGCTGGTGGTCCCTCCTACTCAGGAGGGGAAACGGGCGCTTATGAGTGGCTCACGAAGAACTTCCAGGATCCGCTGCTGGTGAACATCGTCTCGGGCAATGCCCTGAAGATGGAACTGCGCCGTGGGTCGCTGCCCCTCTTCACCTTTGCCCACGGACAGAGCAGTTACATTCAGAGCAGTTGGCGATTGAAAGGCGACGGTAATATGATCGTGAAATCGCTCACCGATGATATCTCCCACTACGGTGGTTCACTCATCTGCAGGGCCGAGGTCGAGGAACTTATTGAGCACGACGGCCGTATCGTGGCTGCCCGTTGCCGGAACGGCGAGACCTACGAAGCCGACATCTTCATCAGCGACGTACACCCCACTCTGACATTCTCTTGGATCCGTCAGAGTCAGGTGCTGAAGAATATGTTCCGCAGGAGGATGGCATCGTTAGAGAACACCTTCGGTATGTTCACCGCCTCGCTGACCATCAAGGAGGGCACCCTGCCCTACTTCAACCATAATAAGTTCGTCTATACCCGTCCGAATGTCTGGACTTTCTACGACGAACGTGACCAGAAAGGTGATATCGGCGGCGTGATGATCTCCTGTCGTGTTCCTGAAGACGGCAGCACTTTCACCCGTCAGATAGACCTTATGACACCCATTCCCTGGAACGAGTGCCAGCAATGGGAAGATTCCCGTATCTTCCGCCGCAGCCACGCTTACAACACGTGGAAGGAAGAGACCTACACCCGTTGCCTCGCCCTGGCAGAGACCGTCGTGCCAGGACTGACAGAGGCGGTGGAGAGCCACTATACAAGTACGCCGCTCACCTACCGCGACTATACGCTGACGCCTTTCGGCTCAGCCTACGGTGTGCGCAAAGACTACCGTAATCTTATGATGACGATGCTCTCACCCCGTACGCCGCTGCCCAACCTGCTGCTCACGGGACAGAACATTATCCTCCACGGCCTGGAAGGCGTGGCGATGACAGCGACACATACTTGTAAAGCCGTCCTCGGACAGTTTACAGTTTAGAGTTTATAGTTTATAGATGATTACAAAAAGATTTGAAAAGATGAAAAAACTGCTGATTAGTTTAACATTGATGATTTGTCAATTGACCTTTTGCGTAGCGCAGAACGCCGACTTGCAGAAGGCTGTCGCTAAATATAAGAAAACGACGACTGTCACGGCAGCCGCCACGAAAACCAGTCATAAGGACGCCATCGCCAAGGATGTCGTCACCAAGGGCACGCTGACGATGAAGAAGCCTGCCGACGTGAGCATCTCCATCGATGGCGGCAAGGACCAGTTGATCATGCATGGCAGCGAGTTCACGATGGTCGTCAAGGGCAAGAGCCACAAGACGAGCAGTCAGACGAACCCGCAGTTCGCCACCTTCCAGGCCGTCTTCGAGTATATCCTCCTGGGTGGTGAGGGCGACCTCTCCAAGTTCAGCGACCTCGCCGTGACGAAGCAGGGCAACAATATCATCCTCACCATCACGCCGAAGGCCGACTCGAAGAAGGCCCAGCGCCGTATGCTCTTCTCATCCTTCGTGCTCACCATCGACAAGAACACGTCTGAGTTAAAGGCCCTCCGTATGAATGAGCGGGGCGGCTATACGGAATACACATTCACAGGCCATCAGTTTAAATAATTTACTGTTTATAGTTTAAAGTTTATAGTTTATAGATGATTACTATACTGCGGAAACATATTCTTGTTTTTTTACTGTTGCTCAGCCTTCCGCTGAGTGCGCAGCAGTATATAAAAGGTCAGATCACCGATGCAGATACCGGCGAGCCGCTGCCCTATGCCAGTGCGGTATATAAGGGGCACAATGTCGCCGTCATCTCCGACCTTGAGGGCCAGTTCAGCATTGCCCGTCACGCTGGCTGGAGCATCACCTTCAGTTCGGTGGGCTACAAGTCGCAGGTGGTGCTTATCAACGCCGCCACGAAGATGCCGCTGAACATCGCCCTGAAGCCCGACAATGCCGTGCTCAAGGAGGTGACCATCAAGGCCGAGAGAGGCAAATACAGCCGTAAGAACAACCCCGCCGTGGAACTGATGAAGAAGGTTATCGCCGCCAAGAAACTCAGCGACCTGACGAACCACGACTACTACAAATACGACAAATATGAAAAACTGACTCTGGCCGCCAACGACCTCACACCGGAGCGGTTGCAGAAGAAGCCCTACTCCAGTACACCGTGGCTGCTGGACCAGGTGGAGGAGTGCCAGTACACGAACAAGCTCATTCTCCCCATCAGCGTCGAAGAGACCGTGTCGGAGTATATCTACCGCAAGAATCCGCAGTCGAAGAAAACCATCATCAAGGGTCAGCAGGCATCGGGTATCAACGATCTCTTCCAGACGGGCGATATGTTGAACATCGTGATGAAGGAAGTCTTTACGGACGTGAACCTCTACGACGACCAGATCCGTCTGGTGCAGTACCCCTTCACCTCGCCTATCGGTAAGGACGCCATCGCCTTCTACCGTTTCTATATCGAAGACACGGTGAAGATCCAGCGCGACTCGTGTATCCATCTCCACTTCCTGCCCAACAACCAGATGGACTTCGGATTCCGTGGCGACATCTACATCCTCAAGGACTCCACCTATCATGTGCGCCGCTGTGAGCTCACCCTGCCCAAGCAGACATCTGTCAACTGGGTGAAGAACATGCGCATCAACCAGGAGTTCGAACGCCTCGACAACGGCGACTGGGTACTCACGGAGGACGACATGGTCACTGAGCTGTCCTTTGCGAAGTTCATCCAGGAGGCCATCGTTATCAAGAACAACCGATACACGAACTACTCCTTCGACGAGTTGCCGAAAAAGATGTTCAAGGGCAAACGGTCGGAGATCAGGGAACCGGATGCGGCTATGCGAGGGAAATCCTTCTGGAACGAATACCGACAGGTGGAACTCACGAAGAGTGAGGACAATATGGGATCCTTCATAAAGAACATCCAGAACATCAAGGGCTTCAAGTACTTTATGTTCGGCCTTACCGCCCTCATCGAGAACTCCATCGAGATAGGCGATCCCAACCCCATCGACCTCACGCCGGTGAACACCATCCTCACCCGCAACAACTTCGACGGCTGGCGTAACCGTATCAGTGCCACCACCACCGGTAACCTCTGGAAACGATGGTTCCTTGGCGGCTACTATGCCCACGCCTGGGGCAGCCATAAGAACTACTACAAGGCCAGTCTCGACTACTCGTTCATCGACAAGGTCTATTCCCCTTGGGAATACCCCAAGCGCACGCTGCGACTGGAGAGTTACTACGACGTGCAGACACCCTCTGACCGCTTCCTCCCCACGGATAAGGATAACTTCCTCGTAGCCTTCAAATGGGCGAAGATCGACAAGATGATCATCTGTAACCGTCAGTCGCTCACTTTCGAATACGAGATGTACGGCGGTCTGAAGACCACCCTCGGACTGAAGGCTGAGGAGATGGAGGCCGTGGGCGCCATGTCGTTCCGCACCCTCAACCAGCCGATGCAGGAGAACAAGGATATCAAGGTACACCACCGGGAGTACCTGCGCACCACCGAGTTGCATGCTGAACTGCGCTATGCCCCTGATGAGACATATGTCAACAGCAAGCAGCGCCGTGTCGCCATCAACCGCGACGTGCCCATCCTCACCCTCAGCCACACCTTCGGGTTCAAGGGATTCCTCGGCGGACAATATACTTCGAACGTCACCGAGGCGAAGATCTACAAGCGCTTCTGGCTTAACAGCTGGGGTAAGGTGGACCTTTTCCTCAAGGGCGGCATCCAGTGGAACCAGGTGCCCTACATGCTCCTGCTCCAGCCACCCGCCAACCAGTCGTACGTCATCGAGGAGGAGATGTACAACCTCATCAACAACATGGAGTTCCTCAACGACCACTATGCCTCGATGATGCTGTCGTGGGACATGAACGGAAAGCTCTTCAACCGTATCCCGCTGCTGAAGAAACTCAAGTGGCGCGAATACATCGCCATCAACACCCTCTGGGGCAGCCTCAGCGACAAGAACAACCCGTTCCTGCCGCAGAACGCCGGCAGCGACCGACTGATGTACTTCCCAGACGGCTGTAATATCATGGACAGCGGCCAGCCCTACTTCGAGCTCGTCGTGGGTGTACACAACATCTTCAAGCTCTTCCACGTCGACCTCGTGCGCCGACTCAACTATCTCGACCTCCCCACCAGTCATAAATGGGGTATCAGATACATCTTCAGACTCACATTCTAATAAAAATAATAAAAAATAAAGATATATGAACTACCTCGACAGAAACGAATTCAACTTTGAGCCAAGCCAGAAAGTGCTTGACGCCGTGAAGAACTTTGATCCGAAGGATCTCTGCTTCTACACACGTATATACGACCAGGGTAAGAAAAGTGTCATCACCGTCCGTCTCAGCGAGATCTACGGTGTGCCCGAGGAGCGCGTGCTCCTGGCATACGGCGGCGAGGAAATCCTCAAGAACGCCATCCACTACTTCCTGATGGAAGGCCACAACAAAACCATACTCATCCCCGAGTTCTCTTGGTGGTACTACAACCGTGTGGCCAGCGAGTGCGGCGGCACCTTCGAGATGTACCCCCTCCACGAGATGGAAGACACCTTCGCCTATCACGTCGATGAGGTTATCGAGTATGCCAACCGCATCCATCCCCGTATGCTCCTGCTCGCCTCGCCCAACAACCCCACGGGCAACAGCCTCAGCAGCGAGGAGATCGGCCGTATTATGGAGAATATCCCCTCAGATACGATGGTACTCGTAGACGAGGCCTATGCCAGCTTCATCACCAGCGACACCGACTATATTGCTCCCCTGGTGAACAAGTACAACAACCTCATCATCTCGCGTACCCTCTCGAAGTTCTACGGCCTGCCCGGCCTCCGCTGCGGCTTCGGCTTCATCGGCGAGGGTCACGAGCAGTTCCTCAGCTACTCGAACAAGTATCTGGGCTTCAACCGTTTCTCCGAGGCCGTGGCCTTGGCAGCCTTCGAGAGCGACGAGCACTACCGTCGCGTGGCCGACGATATGGAGTGGGGCCGTCAGCTCTACAAGAAGGAGCTGGGAGACCTGCCCGGATTCAAGGTTTACAAGTCTGTGGCCAACTTCATCCTCATCAAGTACCCCATTGAGATCAAGGACGCCCTGATGGAGGCCCTGAAGATTCAGGACTATAAGATCAAGTTTATGACCGACAAGGGTCTGGAGTCTTGCCTACGCATCACCCTCGGCCGTAAGGAGCAGACACAGGTCGTTGTCGACACGATCAAACGCGTCTTTGAGGAAAAGAAGTAAAAAACAATTATCGTGGACGAGAAATATAAAGCAACGCTGAAATCCGCAGAGACCGAGGACTGGCTTGACCTCCACGTCATCCGTCCGGCCTGCTACTATCTGGCCGTCTTCTTCGCGAAGTTCGACATCCATCCGAACACCGTCACCATCTGGTCGATGATCATCGGTGCTGCCAGTTCCGTGTTCTTCGGATGCGCCAGCTACTACTACTGTGGATGGAACGGGCTGATGCTCAACCTCGTGGCCATCGTGATGCTGATGATTGCTGATATTTTCGACTGTACCGACGGACAACTGGCCCGTATGACGGGTAAGAAGAGTCCTCTGGGTCGTATCCTCGACGGTGCGGCAGGCTTCACCTGGTTCGTACCCATCTATACGGCTATGACCTGGCGTTTCTACCAGCACCACGACCTGGAGTTCTCGTGGCTCGGCATCGCCGACACCCCAGAGAACGCCCTCATCGCCGCCGTCGTCTGTTACGGTTTCGCGTTATGGTCAGGCTTCGCTGGCATCTCAGGACAGCAGCGGTTGGCAGACTACTACATCAACACCCACCTCTTCTTCCTCAAAGGCGAGAAGGGCAGCGAACTCGACACCTCACGCCGCCAGCAGGAGATCCTCGATCAGATGACGGCAGAGACACCGTGGTATGAGCGTTGGTTCCAGAAGTCCTACGTCGGCTACACCAAGGCTCAGGAGAAATCCACGCCACAGTTCCAGCAGTTGATGAAACGTCTCAGTGAGAAATACGGCGACGGCACAGCCGTCTCTGCCCACGATATCCCCGAGGACTTCCGCGAGGCCTTCCGCCAGAAGTCGCTGCCAGTCATCTTCTGGAACGGACTGCTCACATTCAACTTCCGTTCCTTCTGGCTGTTCCTCTTCTGTCTCATCGACCTGCCTGCCCTCTATTTCCTCTTCGAGATCTTCGGCATGGGCCTCTTCACCTGGTACGTCAACCACCGCCACGAGACCTTCTGCCGTAAATTGGCAGATACTTTATAATGTTTATAGTTTAAAGTTTATAGTTTATAGATGATTACCTGGCAAGCCCTTTATCAATCTCCGAAGACTATATCTGAAGACTATAGAAGTATTCATCTATAAACTATAAACCATCAACTATAAACAAAATAATATGTCTAAGCAGCGCCTCAACAACCTCTTCTTCTTCCTCGGCCTTGCCGCCGTGGTCGTGATGCTCTTCACCTTCGACGTCAGCTTCGTCGAGCTTTGGGAGCATATCTGTCATGCCGGCTACTGGCTCATCCCCATCGTCGGCGTGTGGATCATCATCTACGGCATCAATGCCCTCGCATGGCAAGCTATTATCCGCTCGAAGACGGCATCCTCGCCCGAGGAACGCGGCAAACCCTCGTTCTGTCGCATCTACCGCCTCACGATCACCGGCTATGCCCTGAACTACGCCACACCCGTCGGCGGACTTGGAGGCGAACCCTATCGCATCCTGGAACTCTCGAAGAACATCAGCGGCCAGCATGCCGCCTCCAGCGTCATCCTCTACGCGATGATGCACTTCTTCGCCCACTTCTGGTTCTGGTTCTCCTCCATCTTCATCTACCTGGGTCTGACAGCCGTTGGCGACCTGCCCATCAACACAGCCATTGCCACCGTCCTCGGCATCATCATCATCTTCTGCCTCATCTTCTTTTGGATTTTCTCCAAAGGCTACCGAAAGGGACTGGTGGTGAGTACCCTCCACCTCCTCGGACGCATCCCAGGACTCAAGGGCTGGAGCAGTCGTCTGTTGGAGAACCGTGGCGAGACATTCCGCAACATCGACCAGCAGATCGCCTCTTTATACGCAGAAGACAAGCGCGCCTTTTACCGCTCGCTTGTCCTCGAATACTTGTCGCGTGTCGTCCAGTCGAGCGAGGTGCTGTTCATGCTCCTGCTCTTCGGCATCGACTGCGGAGGCGGTTTCACGGGCATCACCCTCACCTACCTCCACGCCATCCTCATCGTGTCGTTCACCACGCTTTTTGCCAACCTCATCGGCTTTCTGCCCATGCAGCTCGGTGTCCAGGAGGGAGGTTTCGTCCTTTCCATCGCTGCCCTCGGCCTCTCCGCCGCCCTCGGCATCTTCGTCAGCATCATCTGCCGTGTCCGTGAAATCATCTGGATCATCATCGGCATCGCGCTCATGAAGATCAAAGATTAAGGTTATCTTGTTTTCACCTGCATGCTAATCCAGCGGGATCTCCGGATGCTGCACGGCCAGAGGCAGGTCTTTCTGTGAGAGGTAGAACATATAGAGAATCACGTCCTTATTGCCTCGGTTCTCGCCGTGATGGATGGTGTTAACCATCTCGACGACAGCCTCGCCCTCATGCACGACCTTCTCCTTGCCGTCCTGTCCGATGATGGTCAGTTCGCCCTGCACCAGTATGCCGTAGTTCATCACGGGATGGTGGTGCCAGCCCAGCTTCTGTCCGGCGGGGAACACATATTTCACCGCCACCAGTTCGGGGCGTCCCTGCAGATAGTCGGGCAGTTCCACACCGTCCCAGCTCTGGCTGGTACGGATCAGTTCGCTGCTCTGCACCTTCTGCACAGGATTGTCTTCCTGAGTATTGGCTTTCTTGCAGGAGTTCAGTACACTTGCGCCGCAAATGAGGGTGGCGGCGAGCACCCAATTCATCATCTTTTTCATATTCTTTTTATTGTTTGTGAATCTATTAAAAGTTTACTAAGAACGACAGGCCCAGGGTGACATAGTTCATGTTCTTGCGGGTCCTGTACTCCCTGACGTCCAATCCCTCTCCGTCGTCATAATCACCCATCGTTTCCATGAAGACATATGCGCCGCTTGTCACACCTTTCTCGATAAAGTGGAAGGGGTCATACGTCGCCGTGAAGTCCTTGCGGGTGTAGTCGTAGTCGCAGAACAGACGCCAAGAGAAGTTGGACTTGTACTTATACGTCAGCGAGATGCCCGTGCCGAACGAAGTTGACGACTTGGCACCAATGGTGAGGTATTCCCAGTCGTCAGTCCATTTCTCACCCATGTTGTTGGGATACTCCAGGTCGCTGATTGACAGGGTAGGATTGCCATCGATCTTCTTACCCGGACGGTTGTCGAGCTCCATCTTGTAGCTGATGTCATTCAGGTTACCCTCGGCGTGTCCGTCGATGTCAAGTTCCTGCGTGATGGAACGGCCGATGAGCGCCTTCGTGCCCAGTGAGAAGTGACTGCTGAGCGGCAGGTTGAAATACAAGCCGACGCTACCCGTAAACTCAGTAATATGGTCGCTCTTCACGATGCCATAGATGTCTGTGACAGGGGAATTGTCATTCCTCCATGACTCCTCCGAATTCATGTTATATCCGATCTTATTATAATAGGTATAGAAGTTCTCCACTTCCGAACTACCGGCGGGATAGTCTTCCGGCCGAAACATCTGGTAGGCGCCGCGCAAGCCCTCCCAGGCAAAGAAATCCTCAGCTGCTGCATAGTCGGTAAAATCTCCGAAGTCCTTCGTTGACTGGGCCCTGATTCTCAGACGACCGCCGACACCGATGTATTTATTGAAGAAGTAGGCTCCTTCTGCATCCACCACCGTGGCGGCACGGAACTTGATGGTCCTCTTGTCGCCATCACTTTCGAATTCGAGCTCCTTACCTCCAAGGCCTACGCCCATGGAGATACTGAAGAACGAAGGCTTTTCATTCTCAAGGATCATGTCGTTGCGCAGCAGACCTTTCTGTCTGAACATCAGGTCGCAGAGGGCATAGCCTAACTCGGTGGACATGATACCGATGCCGGCACCCGACATCACATCGCTGATCCAGTGACGGTTGTTCAGAACTCGCATCACACCTGTGGCTGTTGCCACACCATAGCCTGCCACCGACCACCAGGGGGAACGTGTCAGACCATACTCCTTGTGTAACAGCGAGGCACCCACGAATGCGGTGGCCGTATGGCCAGAGGGCCACGAGTTGGCGGTAGAGCCGTCAGGACGCATCTCCTTGGCGGTGTACTTGATGCCATTGACGAGACCGGCCATAATGAGGTACGACATACCGGCGCTGGCCAGCAGTCGGGGCCAGTCGCTGCGCCCTTCATAGCCGCCCAGTTTCAGTCCGACAACCATCGCCGGACCGAAGAACTGCGTGTAGTCATCAATACCTGTCTTGAAGTCCGTCAGGAGTTGCGTATTACGCTTGCCTCCCTGATCAGCCTTGGCATTGACCCGGAACATGGCCTTGTCGCCCTTGAGGGCCCAGCCTGCCACGAACAGAGGGATGCCGACGAAGGTCAGGTCGTCCATGAACTTGTAGGGCTTGACTCCCGGATTCGTCTTCGACTTGAAGAAGTCAAAATCCATCTTGGGACTGGCGGCAGGAGCTGCCATGTCAAGGAGTATGGAACTCCGTTCTGGCAGGTCAACCAGTTCGGCTTTCATTTCCGGCGTCTCCAGTGTGAGGGGCTCCATGTCCCGATAATTGTCTGCTTTGGCCTGAACTGCCAGGACAAGAGCAATGAGTATAAATAACTGTTTCATTTCTTTGTTTTAATTCTCCGCATTCTGTCCCTGAACAAGTAGAGCATCAGGAACGGTGTTGTAAAGCCGATGATGCTGCCCACGCATATATCCGACAGGAAGTGCTGGGAAATATAGACGCGTGAGTAGGCCCCCAAGGCGGCAAATATCAACAGCAACAGCAACGTCGCGTTAAACAGGATCTTGGTTTTGAGGTCGCGCAGTTTGCCTTCGCGGATACAGTGAATTGCCATGAGAATCACACAGCAGGTACAGAACATAAAGAACGTCGAGGCGTGTCCTGAGGGGAAGGAATTGCCATGATACATATCCACGCCTGGCACCAGGGGCAACTCCAGATCAGGATAATTCTCGAACACGCTGACAGGACGGTCGTGGCTGATGAGATGCTTCAGTATCTGCAGGACTGTACCTCCCGACAGCTCACACACGGCAAAGAAGAGAGGAAACTTGAACCTCTTCCACAGCAGGGGGAGCAGTGCAATGACGTACAACGGCCACTCCGCCAACACGCTAAGATACTTGAAGAATGTATCCAGAAAGCTCGTATGCAGGGAGTTCACCAGCATGTGAAGCTCCGGCTTCGGATATGCATACATCATCCCGAGTATGGTCGCCAGCAACACTAAATAGCCGACGATATAGACGCTAACCGTTCTGAGAAATACCTGTCTATTAATCATATTTATTTTCTACTCCTTCATCTCTGTCTGCAAAGATACGACTTTTTCTCTTATCATCCAAATATCTTAGCCAAAATCTTCAGTAAAAGTAGTCACGAGTACTCTTGTAAAATGTATTTTGCACGCTTGTAAAAAGTATTTTGTAGGCATGTATAAGGGTGTCTGCAGGCCAGATCTGTCCCCGCAACCATGCGTATTCATTTTTACTATTATTAATTATGTATGATGAAAATAAATATGATGACTATTTCAAATGGATGACCATCATCGTCAGGTCATC
Source organism: Prevotella sp. (assembly GCA_017428805.1). The sequence continues at coordinate 17,637 of JAFRQC010000076.1, forward strand.
GTTGGGCTCGGCGCCGTCGCGGTGTTTCTCCACCTCAGCGGTCAGTGACTCAATCAGCTGACGGGGATCATGGTAATCTGTCTTACGGAGGATCTCCAACAGCCGGTCGTCACCCAACAACTGGCGGTCTTTGTTCTCGGCCTCATTCAGTCCGTCGGTATAGATGAGCAGGGGCCTGCCCTTGATGCTGCTGATCTCTCCGCCCTCGTAGGGCATTCCGGGCATCGGTCCGATAGGCACGTTGCGATTCACCTCGAGGAAGTCGCAACGGCTGTTGCCGATATCGATGACGGGCGGGTTGTGTCCGGCATTGCAATAGTCGAGATGGCCTGTACGGAGGTCTAACAGTCCGAGGAAGAAGGTGACGAACATACACTTCTCGTTATCCTCGCCCGACATGGCATCGTTGATGCGGGAACAGATGTCTGCAGGCATCAGGTTCTGGGTGGCCAGGGTCCGGAAAAGTCTCGTGACCTGCGCCATGAAGAGCGAGGCTGGCGCTCCCTTGCCGCTCACGTCGCCCACACAGAAGTAGAGCTTGTCGCCCTGAAGCTGGTAGCCGTAGAGGTCGCCTCCCACCTCCTTGGCGGGCGTCATCGTGGCATACATGTCCAGTCCCTCGTACTGGGGAAATACGGAAGGAACCATCGACATCTGGATCTCACGGGCGACGTTCAGCTCTCCCTCCATACGCTCCTGTTTGGCCTTCATCTTGGCCATCCGGTTGCGCACCACTGTATAGATGGCGAAGAAGATGACCAGCGCCACGAGCAATATCGTCACACCGATGAAGCGCTGCTGGGAGATCTTGGCCTCCCGCTCAGCAATCATCCGTTCCTTGCCCTCCACATCATAGATGGTAGCCATCTCGGCCGTCGCGTCGCGCCTCTGTCTGGCGAGGGCCGTGTCATATTGCTCGGCTATCTGCATCGCCACATGCAGCGCCGAATCCTTCCGGCCTGCATAATAGTTGGCGCGCAGCTTAGGCATCAGTACGTTGCCGATCACCTGCAGGTTGGGCTCATATTCGTAGGCGTGCAGATACTGGTCTGTCACGCTGAAATTGTCTGCCGCCTCGGCATACCGGTGACTGGGCATCAGGTAGTTGCAACCAATCAGCCGTCCTTCGTCGGTCTTCGACAAATCGGTGGTCAGGAAATCATTGTAGTATTTCTGAGCCTCATCCTTCTTCCCGCGCTGTTCTGCAACCATGGCGTGCGACATATCGACATAGGCACGGTACAGGTCTAAATAAGATGGATAGTCAGTGGCATAGGGTGTGGCCTTGTAAAGGGTAAAGACAGAGTCCAGGCGGTTCAGCCACAGCTCAGCCTCATTCCACTGGCGCACGACGAGGTAGGTCGATGTGACACTGTTCAGGGTCTCTACGGCTTCCATCAGATGATTTCCCGTAGAATCGTTGCGGATGCTTTTCTTGATGATGCCGTACAACTGCCCGAAGTACTTCGCAGCCTCGTCAGGATGATCCAGGTTCAGCTGCAACTCGCCCAAGACCGAGTAAAGCCTGTGGCAGACCTCATTGTCTTCATATCCGGCTTTTTGCATCTCCTCTACCAGTGGAAAGGCGGTACGCAGCGCCCCCTCGCTGTTACCCTGCATCTGTTGCAGCTCAGCATAGAGGGTCTTCAGATAAACCATCAGGAAATAGTCTTTGCCGGAAGGCTTTTTCACTTCTATGGCGCGACGCAGACTGGCAATCGCGTTCTTCGCGTCATTCATTTCCTTATAGATAATGGCACGATAGCCTTCTGTCCTGAGCTCGTTCAGTTCCCCTGCTGCAGACAAGCTGTCGATAACCGCCAGTACCCGTTTGGGATTCGTCTCTCTGTAAGCCTTCAGCACCAGCGAGTCGGCGTGGGAATCCAGAAAATCGAGAAACGATTCCATCTCGGTCCCCTTCACATGCATTGCTCCATGCGACTGAAACTCCTGCTGTGTCTGCTGCTTCCCGCAACCACTGAAAGCGAACACAACGGCTATGGTGGCGGCCAGCACCAACACCTGATTAAAACGTATATGTCCGAACATCTGCATATTGTTTAAGTTATTTTGGGTGCAAATATAGGCATTATTCCCGAAATTTGCAAACTTTTGGATAAATAAATCGCAATTAGAGCAGCATCACCATCGTCTTTCTCCGATTGTCCTTCGGCCTCACCGCGAAGTGCAGCCAGTAGCCGCCACTCCGATTCCTCTCAATCAGCAGTTCGTCATAGTCCTGCTTGGTCTCGTCGGCATAGTCCATCAGGATCACCGCATATCTCATCGCCTGCTCGATGCCAGCCACCCTGATATCCACAGCGCAACCCGTCAGATGATTACTCGTCGGCGATCCTCCCACCTTTTTATTCAGCTCCGGACTTCGATAGCCACTATTAATCACGATGGGTTCTTCGGTATCTATTTCCCCTCCTAAGTTAGGAGGGGTGCCCGTATGGGCGGGGTGGTCTGAAGAACCGCAGACATACCGCAGATTATACCGTCTGCGTAGTTCTTCTAACCATCCGCAAACTCTTTTCAGATTCTCAATCGCTACATGACTGGGAATATTATAAATTCCTTCATGCTTGCTCTTGGTAACTCCCCCACACATTCAAAGCCATAATCAGTTGTTCACGTGTCCACAGGTCAGTCCTTGCCATATTTATTTCTCTTCTTCCTCGTTATTTGGTAGCAGATAATCGCTGGCTTTTGCCTCTGATATGACAGAGCGTCCAAGTTTACTTTCCAGTTGATTACGTGCAGCTTTTGCAACGCTACCACCTTCCTTAGCAACCTTGGTCTGCTGTTTGTAGCCCTTAGGATTACGCTGTTTTGAAAGCTCCGTCGTCGAAGCCTCTGCCAGAATATTAAGGGCGATTTCCAGATTGGTCATGTTGTCGCGTAAGTTTTCCTTCTTCAACCCCTTGAAATGCTTGTATTGTTTGGTGGTGAAGCCGCTCCACTCACGAGTAATGATATCAGTCAGGGATGCATATTCCAAACCCTCATGTACACCAGTACGCTGCCATTCATCCGTCAGTTCCTTGCGTACCTCAATGCTCTTGATGCGCTGATTGATCCAAGCATCACTATAGCCCAAACGCTTATAGTCAACAATGGCTTGGTCAATGCTCTTCTCTGGGTCTTGCATTTGGCCGAGTCTTTCACTGGCAACCTGGGCTATCCATTGTTTAAGAGGCTCTGCCTTAGGAGATGGTATTGCCTGTATGATGCGGAAGATTCCTTTTATTGTCGCACAGTTCACTTTTTGCCGTCCACCAGGGGTCTGAACGAAAAGGGGGGTGACAAATAACTACAGTATGGAGGAGGGCGACGCGAAGATGAAGGTGATCAATTTCGTGGGTTACTATACCTTCAACCACCGCCGTTTCTCCTACCCTGCCGCCTTTAACCAGAGTTACATCCAGCGCCGTTCCGCCGGTTCCTGGCTGGCAGGCATCAGCTATCAGGGTGGCACCATCGAGACCACCGACGACTTAAAAGCCAGAAGTCCGAAATCACCCGAGGCGCAGATTCGCATTGGCCACATCGGCATCGGCGGCGGCTATGGCTACAACCTCGTCCTCGGTCAGAAGTGGCTGTTGCACCTCTCCATCCTGCCCACCTTCGTCGTTTACAACTACAACAAACTGACCGTCAATGACGAGCGGCGTGAGGCGAAGCATATGCGCTTCAATATGATTTTCAATGAGCGGGCTGCCGTCATCTATAACTTCTCGCCCCGCTACTTCGCCGGAGCCACACTGGTGATGAACAACTCCCTCTTCGACGACGAGGTCGTCATCGTCAACCAAAACAAATGGCGAGCCCGGGCCTTCTTCGGTTTTCGCCTATAAACAATTCAGCCCGTCAATCGGCGGGCTGTTTGATTTCTTACCACAGGGCGGGGGGGATGAGACGCTGGGCGTTTTCGAAATCCTCGGGGGTGTCGAGCTCGATGGAGAAAAGACTGGTAGTGTCGACGATGCGGAAGGTGTGGCCCTGTGGGATGAGCCGCTCGAAGGCACGCTCGTAGAAGATGTCGATGAGGGCTTCGCGCTCAATCATCTGTTCAAGTTCGCGGAAGAGGGCGGTGCTGTAGTCGGCGGCGATACGCTCGACGCCCACGCTCTCACCCGCAGCATCCTCCGGACGACAGGTCTTGCTGATCTCCGTGATGCGTCCTTCGGCATCTGCCACGACCTTCATCTCCTCCTCACCCAGTTCGTGACGGTTCAGCGCCAGGGCATTGTCACCGACATTGATGACGGTGGGGATGATGGCAGGATCGCAGAGGATGTCGCTGTCCATAAGCAGGAAGTCACGGCCGTCGGTATAGGGACGGGTGAGCCACAGCGAGAAGATATTGTTGTTGTGCTGATAATCCACGTTGTCGATGAAGTGGATGGTGAGCTCCGGATAAGTCTCCGTGAGGAAGTCGCGGATCATATTGGCACGGTAGCCGGTGACAACGACGAGTTCACGGATGCCGGCGGCTATCATACCGTCGACGGTACGCTGGAGGAGCGTACGCTCTCCCACTTTGAGAAGACATTTCGGACGTTCGTCCGTGAGCGGCCTCAGCCGCTTGGCCATTCCGGCCGCAAGAATTACTCCTAACATTGAACTTTGAGCTTTGAACTTTGAGCTTTATGATTACCGTTCTTGGTGCTCCTTCATATAGTCACGGGGCGACATACCGTAGTACTTACGGAAGATGGTGGAGAAGGAGGCGCTGTTGGCGAAGCCGCAGGCATACATCACCTCGGTCACGTTCATACCCTTCTCTGCCAGCAGCTGGGCAGCCTTCTTCAGACGGATGCTGCGGATGAAATCGTGAGGCGTCTGACCTGTCAGTTCCTTCATCTTCCGATGGAGGTGTACGCGGCTGATACCGACCTCGTCGGAGATCATATCGATATTGAGGTCGGAGTTCGTGAGGTTCTTCCGGATACACTCCATAATCTTCTCGAGCAGCTTGTCATCGGGCGACTTCAGGCGGATGTCCTCCACGCGCTCTTCAAGGTCGTCGGTACGCTCGTACTTCATCTTCAACAGCTTGCGCGAGTTGAGCAGATTGAGGATGGTGCGCCGCAGGATATCCATATTGAACGGCTTGACGATATAGGCGTCGGCACCTGTCTCCAGGCCTTCGAGACGGTCTTCGTCGCGGTTGCGGGCCGTGAGCAGGATGACGGGGATATAGTTCGTCGAGCTGTTCGTCTTCAACTGAGAGCAGAGGGCATTACCGTCCAACTCCGGCATCATCACGTCGCTGACGACGAGACTGGGCTTGACACGGTAGATCTCCGTGAGTGCCTCACGGCCGTTGACGCAGGCATGCACGTCGTAATCCTTGGAGAGTTCTGCCTCAAGGTAGTTGCGTATCTCATCGTCGTCTTCGGCGATGACGATGGTGGTGCCCCGGGTGTCGGCCTGCTCATACGGAATCTCCTCCTCTTCCTCAGGCTGTTCGAGGGCGGCCTGCAGTTCTGCCATCGGCTCCTGCGGGAGTTCGCTCTCGCTGATCATCTCCTCCGGCGTGAGGTGGGCGTTGCCCAGCGGGATGGTGATGACGAACTCACAGCCCTGATCGAGGTTATGGACGGTGATGGTGCCGTGGTGCATCTCGACGAGCGAACGGGTGAGGTCGAGGCCGATGCCTGTGCCCGCATTGCGGTCGTTGGTGGCACTTTCGGCCTGATAGAAGCGTTGGAAGATCTTCTCAAGTTTGTCTTCAGGTATCTTCTCGCCGTTGTCGCGGATGGCGATGGTGGCCGTCGTGTCGTCGTGGGTGAGGCGGATGCCGATCTCACCGCCGGCAGGAGTGTATTTGAAGGCGTTGGAGAGCACGTTGACAACGACCTTGTCGAAGTTCGAACGGTCGATCCATACGAGCAGCTCCTCGCAGTCGTGGTCGTAGGTGAACTTGATCTGCCGCATCTTCGCCTGGTGGTCGAAGAGGGTGTAAATATCATTGACGAATCCCACGAGGTTGCGCTCGCTCATACGCATCTGCATCTGTCCCTTGTCGATCTTCCGGAGGTCCATCATCTGGTTGATCAGGCTGAGTATGCGCTCGGCATTGCGGCGGATGGTCTCATAGACGCTCTTGCGCTCTGGGTCGTCCTCTTTCTTGATGAGTGAGAGCAGCGGCGTGAGAATCAGCGTCATCGGGGTTCGGATATCATGACTGATATTCATGAAGAAGCGCAGTTTGGCCTCACTCATCTCCTCGGCATGGATATGGGCCTGGAGGCGCAGGCGGTTCTGCTCACGGTGATGGCGGTAGGCGAGGAACTGCCAGACGAAGAGGCCGATGACGAGGGCGTAGAAGAAGTAGGCCCATGCCGAACGGTACCAGGGACTACGAACGATGACGGTGAAGTCGCGCTGGGGTGTCTCGATGCCACTGCGCTCGGCCTTCACACGGAAACGGTAAGTGCCTGGCGGCAGGTGGGTGAAGGAGAGCTCGTTGGTGCCGGCAGGCAGGGCGCGGAAGGGTTCACCGTTGATGCTGTAAAGGTAAACGATGTGCTCCGGATTCTCATAGGTGAGCGTGGAGAGCTGGATCGTGAACGAATTGTCATGGTAGCCCAGTTCGAAGTGATTACTGGCGTTGATGGTCGTTTCCGTCACCCTTCTCCCACCAGAGCGCGTGGCGGTGCTGACAGGCTCGCCGTTAATGGTGAGAGCCGTCAGATGGACGTTTGCGCTCCATTGGCTCTGCTTGATGTCCATGGGGTTAAACCAGGTGACGCCACCCGTGCCTCCGAAGAGGATGGTACCGCTGGCATCCGTCCATGAAGCACCGTCGCTGAACTCATTGCTCTGCAGACCGTCGTCGGCAAAGTAGTTCATCTCGGCTCCCTTGACGGGATCGAAGGAGCAGAGTCCATGGTCAGTGGATATCCAGAGCAAGCCACGCTGGTCACGCTCAATGGCGGCAATGCCGTTAGAAGGGAGACCGTCTTCGACTGTATAGTGCTTGGTCTGCTTCGTCTTGAGATCATAGCAGTAGAGTCCTAAGTTCGTACCATACCACAGTTGTCCATCGTACTCACGGGCCACCCTGATGGGCACGCTGTAGTGGAGACAATTGACGCCAAAGGTCTTCGTCCAGCTGTCGCTGGCGATATCGAGGCAGCAGAGTCCCATCGACGTGGCGACATAGAGGCGGGCACCGTCTGGAGAGAACGAGATCTGCGAGATGTAGTCGTTGGTAATGCTGTTCATCGAGGGCTCGTTGGGGGCGTTCTCCCGCATCACGTAAGTGCGGAATTGTCCGTCGGCGGGGTTATAGCAGATGACACCATGGCGCATGGTGGCCATCCAAAGGCGGTCCTGAGCGTCGACCTCGATGTCCATGATGACGAGGTGGTCATCCTGAGGGTAGTTGAAGCGTTTGTACTGGAACGTCCTGGGGTCGATGCTGCCTCCCCCCTCGCCGTAGGAACCAATCCAGATGCGCCCGTCGCTGGTCTCTGCCATGGTCATGACGGTAGAGGGATAGCCCTCGGAGAGATGGCGCACAAGTTGGCCTCCGGGCCTGATGACGTAGATGCCGTCCTTGTCTGTACCCTCCCAGGCTACACCATGGCTGTCGAGAAGTACGCTGACCACACAGGCCGAGCCCGCCACATTGCGGGGACTGCCCAGTTTATAGCCCATGTACTGGAAGCCGTTGGAGGTGATAGGCTGGCAGAAGATACCTTTCTGTAGCATGCCGAACCAAAGATTTCCGCTATTGTCCTCGGTGATGGAGTAGACCTTGCTCTTGGAGAGGTCCACCTCCTGGCTGAAGAAAGGATTATCTGTGAAGGTGTCCTGACGGGGGTCGTAGATGGCGATACCCTTACCGTCGTAGCCTATGATGATGCTGTTCTGGCTGTTGCAATAGAGCGATGAGATCTCTTTATGGCCTGTAGCCGCCACATGTACGAAGTCGCTACCCTGCTGACGGTAGAGGCCAGCATTGGTGGCTACAAAGACGTTGCCGTCGCGATCGGAACAAAGTTGTCCGAGAATGAGGTCCTTTCGGTCTGTGAGGTAGTGCTGTAGCCGCTGACCGTCGTAGCAGACGAGACCCTCCTGGTCTGACACTATCCAGAGGCGGCCTTTCTTGTCTTCGAGCAGGGAACTGACGGTATGGAGGTTGGCGAATTCGCCACCAAGCTGACGAGCCGTCTTCCGATCAGTAATCTTCATCAGTCCGAGGCCGGAGGAGCCAGCGAGCACATCGCCGTTGGCGCGTTCCAGAAAACAGGTGGCATAGCCGTAACTCTCCTTGCCCTGATAATCCAGAAGGGTGACATGATGGAAATCCTCACCGTCCCACGTCTGCAGGGCACCGTACATACCGAAGTAGAACAGGCCGCGACGGTCCTGGATCATACAGTTCACGTAGTTGCTGGCCAGCGTCTTGTCGGCCTCGTTCTCCTTCTTGAACACACGGAACTGGTAGCCGTCATAGCGGTTGATACCGTTGCGGGTGGTGACCCACAAGAATCCGTCATGGTCGAGATAGACCTGCGACACGAAACTACTGGACAGCTGATGGTTGTCAGTTGTGAAATATTTGCCCATCTGGGCATGGATGCCCACGGTTAGGCAGAGGAAAAGCAGCGTTAGTAGTAGCCTAGATCTCATTGCTTTGATTACATTTTCGACTGCAAAGATAGACCTTTTTTTTGAATTACCAAGGAAAAATGGAACAAAATAACAAAAAAAGGAAACAAATTTGAACTTTTGTTCCAAATTTTAGTGTTATCTTTGCAGTCGAAATGAATAATTATCACTTATTATCCAAATGAAACACCTATCACTTACCCAAAAAATCATGGCCGTGGCTCTGCTGTCGCTGGCCCTGTCGACGGAAGCAAACGCCGCCGAAACCTTCGTCTTGTTCGAACCCGCCGCCGACACATGGCAGCTGAGTAATCCTACCATCAGCCTCGCCGAGAGTGAGCATAGCTGTGTGAAGATTGCCGCCGCCAGCCTGAAGGCCGACTTCGGGAAAGTCACTGGTACCGAAACCACCATCACATCTCTCACCTCTCAGCTCTCACCTCTCACCTCTAAAAGCATCCTCATCGGCACCGTCGGTGCCAACAAGCAGATTGACCTGTGGGTGAAGCAGGGTGTGCTGCGCGACTTGAAGGGCAAGACCGAGAAGTACATCATCAAGACCATCGGCAACCAGCTGGTCATCGCCGGCAGCGACAAGCGCGGCACCGTCTACGGCATCTACGAGCTGTCGCGCCAAATTGGTGTCTCACCCTGGTACTACTGGGCTGATGTGCCCGTCGCGCGCCAAACCTATTTATATATAAAGGAAGGCGAATACACCGACGGCGAGCCTGCCGTCAGATACCGTGGTCTGTTTCTCAACGACGAGGCGCCCTGTCTCACCACATGGGTGAAGAACACCTTCGGCACCGACTTCGGTGGTCATAAGTTCTATGAGAAGGTATTTGAACTCATCCTCCGCCTGAAGGGTAACTACTTATGGCCCGCGATGTGGGGCTGGGCCTTCTATGCCGACGATCCCGAGAACCTGAAGACCGCCGACGCGATGGGTGTGATGATGGGCACGTCGCACCACGAGCCGATGGCCCGCAACCACCAGGAGTATGCCCGCGACCGCAAGGGCTGGGGCGCCTGGAACTACGCCACAAACAAAGAGAACCTCGACCGCTTCTTCCGTGAGGGCATCGAGCGCATGAACGGCACCGACGACATCGTGACCATCGGCATGCGCGGCGACGGTGACGAGGCGATGGGCAACAGCACCGACACAAAACTCCTGGAGAACATCATTAACAACCAGCGCCGCATCATCAAGGAGGTGACCGGCAAGCCGGCCGACAAGACTACGCAGATCTGGGCACTCTATAAAGAGGTGCAAGACTACTATGACGCCGGCCTGCGTGTGCCCGACGACGTGACCATCCTGCTCTGCGACGACAACTGGGGCAACGTGCGCCGTCTGCCTACTGCCGAGGAACAGAAGCGCAAGGGCGGATGGGGACTCTACTACCACGTGGACTACGTCGGTGCTCCCCGCAACTCGAAGTGGATCAACGTCACCCCCATACAGAACATGTGGGAGCAGTTGCAGCTGGCCTACTTCGGCGGTATACAGAAACTGTGGATCCTGAACGTCGGCGATCTGAAGCCGATGGAATATCCCATCCAACTGTTTATGGACATGGCATGGGATCCCTCGAAATACCGTGTGGACGACCTGCTCGACCATACCCGTGCCTTCTGCGCCGAGAGTTTCGGCGAAGACCAGGCGTGCGAGGCAGCACAGTTGTTGAACCTCGTGAGCAAGTATAATGGCCGCATCACCTCCGAGATGCTCGATGCCAAGACCTATACCACCTATGAGTTTGCCCAGGTCGTCAGCGACTACCAGGCCTTGGAGGCCCGTGCCCTCCGGCAGTTCATCACGCTCAAGCCCGAAGCCCGCGATGCCTACCGTCAGATCGTGCTCTTCCCTATCCAGGCTATGGGCAACATCTACGAGATGTACTACGCCCAGGCCATGAACCACCAGCTGGCCGCACAGAACGATCCCGAGGCAAACTGCTGGGCAGAACGCTGCCGCAAGGCCTTCGAGCGCGACCAGCAGCTGAACCTGCAATACAACAAGGAGATCGCCGGTGGCAAGTGGGACGGTATGATGATCCAGAAGCACATCAGCTATAAGATCTGGAACGACAACTACCCCGCCGACGTCTGTCCCGACCTCATCGAGGTGAAAGCACCCACGGAAGGCCCGACGTTCAGCCCCGTCCACGGCTACATCAGCATCGAGGCCGAACACACCTGGAGCCGTCAGGATGCCTCCGCCGCCAAGTGGACCGTCATCCCCTACATGGGCCGCACCCTCAGCGGCATCTCACTCATGCCCTACACCGCCGGCACGGACAACGCCTCCCTCACCTACCGCTTCTCTCTCGGCCAGAACACATCTCTCACCTCTCACCTCACACATCTCACCTCCATAAAAGTCCACATCATCACCAAGTCCACCCTCGACTTCCTCGACAAGGGCGGCCTCATCTATGACGTGGCGGTCGACGGCTGTCAGCCCGTCAGCGTCAATTTCAACGCCAACCTCAACGAGAAGCCGGAGAACATCTATAGCATCTACTACCCCACCGTCGCCAGTCGTGTGGTGGAGAAAGAGGTCGAGCTGCCCCTCTCAGATTCTCAGGACATCCATACGCTCACCATCCATCCCCAGGATCCCGGCATCGTCTTCGAGAAGATTGTCATCGACCTCGGCGGCTACCAGCACCAGTTCCTCTTCGGCAGCGAGTCGCCCAAGACCTACCAGAAATAGAGAGAGGATGAGAACTTCATTAATTCCCGAAATGCTTGGTCGTTTCGGGAATTATTCTTAACCCAGACCTTTCCTCGAAGATACTCACGCTCAAAAATTTTCAAATTTATTTGGAATTTTGTTCGCTTATTCGTATCTTTGCACTCGATTATCCCAAAACTAATTAACAATATGAGCAAACGAACCCTTCTCGCTGCATTCATTGCAGCCGCCACCATGGGCCTCAGTGCCCAGAAGGCCATGACACCACCGCAGGGTGGCAAACAGATTAGTGACGAATTGATCGGCATCTTCTTCGAGGACATCAACAACTCTGCTGATGGCGGTCTCAATGCCGAGTTATTACAGAACGGCTCTTTCGAGTTCTCACCCGTTGAGCGTGACGGCTGGGGGCCTGGTACGGCCTGGAAGATGATCCGCCCAGGACATTCTCTGGGCACCCTGCAGGTGCGTCAGGACAATCCCGTGCATCCCAACAACGCCAACTATATGCGCCTCCACACCGAGCGCGTCAAGGAGTATTTTGACTATAAGGGCTGGAAAGGCTTCGGCCTCCAGAACGACGGTTTCGACGGCATCTCGGTGAAGGCTGGAGAGAAGTATGACTTCTCTGCCTTTATGCGTAACGTGAACGGCGGTGCCAAGCAGGTACGCGTAGTGCTCGTGGAGCAGTTGCCGGGATGGCCTCCCAAGGATCCGAAACTGTTGGCAGAGACCATCATCGACGTGAAGGACAATGCCTGGAAGAAGTACGAGGCCGTGCTGACTCCGGACTCTACCTGTCAGAAGGCATCACTCCAGCTGCTCGTGCTGAATACCGGCGACATGGATATCGACGTGGTGTCGCTGATGCCCGAGGATACGTATAAGGGCCACGGCATCCGCAAGGACCTTGCCCAGGCATTGGCCGACCTGAAGCCGAAGTTCATGCGCTTCCCCGGCGGTTGCGTGGTTCATGGCGGTGGCGACGGATTCTGGAACACCTACCGTTGGAAGACCACCATCGGTCCGAAGGAGACACGCCGTCAGCTGAAGAACACCTGGGGCTATCACCAGAGCTGTGCCGTGGGTTACTTCGAGTATTTCCAGTTCTGTGAGGACTTAGGCATGGAGCCAGTTCCCATCCTGCCCGCCGGTGTGAGCTGTCAGGGTGCCAACGGTGGCTGGAATATGTGGCCGACACAGGCTCAGGACGTGGTGCCGATGTCGGAGATGGACGAGTGGGTGGATGAATGTATCGACCTCATCGAGTGGGCCAACGGTGATCCTGCCACGAACAAATGGGCAAAGATGCGTGCTGATGCCGGTCATCCGAAGCCCTTCAACCTGAAGTACCTCGGTATCGGTAACGAGGAGAAGATCTCTCCGGAGTTTATCGAGCGCTTTAAGTATATCTATGAACGCGTGATGAAGGCTCATCCCGAGATCATCATCGTGGGTACTGCCGGTCCTGGTTCGCACGCAGGAAATCCTGACTTCGAGGCAGGTTGGAAACTGGCAGAGGAGCTGGGTATGCCCATCCTCGACGAGCACTATTACGAGCCGAACACTTACTTTCTGAACAAGCGTCAGTATGACAGTTATCCGCGTGACCGCAAGACGAAGGTGTATCTCGGAGAGTATGCCGCCAAGGACAAGAAACTCATCGACGCCCTCGCCGAGGGTCTGTATCTGCTCCACGTAGAGCGCAATGGTGACGTGGTGGCTATGGCTTCTTACGCCCCGCTGTTCGCCCGCAAGGACGGTACCCAGTGGAACCCCGACCTGATCTACTACGACAACGAGCGTACGTTCCTCACCTGCAGCTACTATGTGCAGCAGATGTTCGGTCTGTCGTCGGGTAACTACTATTATGGCAACTGCGTGATGTTCGAGGGTGACGATGCCGGTGTCTGCCAGCCGGAGGAGAACGTACACTACGGCCAGAGCGTCGTGCTGAACACCAAGACGCGCCAGCTCTTCGTGAAGATCTGTAACGCCACGGCCGAGGCGAAGACCGCACACTTGGACCTCTCACGTTTCAAGATCGGTAAGTTTGCTGAGAAGATGACGATCTCCGGACAGCCCGAGGATGAGAACAACTTCGACAAGCAGCCCATCGCTCCCGTCAAGGAGACCATCAAGATGAAGAAGCGCATGGATGTGGAGGTTGCTCCCTACTCCTTCTCACTGATCACCATCAAATTATAATATAATAATGTCACACAGATCTCACTGATCTCGCAGATATCTGAGAATCAAGAATTTGAGAATTTCAGAATTATCCCGAGCCATTTGTCGCTGGCGACAATAATCTGTGTTATCTGTGAGATCTGTGTGACTAAACCATTAAAACTTATAGCCAAATGAAAAAAGTATTATCAACTATTCTGTTATGTGTGTTCGCCCTGACGGTGAGCGCACAGAAAGGTAAGGCCCAAAAAGCCGTCGTAAAAGAACCAGACCCCAACTTCTACATCTTCCTCTGTTTCGGACAGTCGAACATGGAGGGCGCCGCACGTCCTGAGGCTCAGGACCTGAAGAGTCCCGGCCCACGATTCCTGTGGATGCCGGCCGTTGATTATCCCGCCACAGAGACCTTGCCCGAAAGAAAGATGGGTGAGTGGTATGAGGCCATTCCGCCGCTCTGTCGCCCGAATACCGGTCTGACACCTGCCGACTGGTTCGGCCGTACACTGGTGGAGTCACTGCCTGAGAACATCAAGATCGGTGTGATCCACGTCGCCATCGGCGGTATCGACATCAAGGGTTTCCTGCCCGACAGCATCGACAACTATGTAAAGACGAAGGCCCCGGGTTGGATGAAGGGTATGCTCGCTGCCTACGACAACAATCCATACGAGCGTCTGGTCACGCTGGCCAAGAAGGCTCAGAAGGACGGTGTCATCAAGGGTATCCTGATGCATCAGGGTGAGACGAACACCGGCGACCCGAAGTGGGCTGGTATGGTGCAGCAGGTGTATGATAACCTCTGCGGCGACCTGCAGCTGAAGCCCGAGGAGGTGAACCTCTATGCCGGTAATATCGTACAGGCCGGTGGCAAGGGTGTCTGCATCGGTTGTAAGAAACAGATCGACGAACTGCCGCAGACGCTGCACACCGCACAGGTCATTTCTTCTGATGACTGTACGAACGGTCCTGACCGTCTGCACTTCGACGCTGCCGGTTATCGTGAGCTGGGTTGCCGTTATGGTGAGGCCGTAGCCCGTTTCTTAGGTTATGAGCCGAAGCGCCCATATATCGAGATGCCCAAGCGCATCGAGGCCCCTGCCGATGCCATCATCGCCGAGACCACCATCCCCGGCAATGAGTATCCGAAGGTGGACAAGGAAGGCCGTGCCTATTTCCGCATCTCTGCTCCTGAGGCCCGTAAGGTCGTTGTCGATATCTGCAGCAAGAAGTACGACATGATTCCCGACGGCAAGGGTAACTTTATGGCAGTGACTGATCCCCTCGTGCCCGGATTCCACTATTACTTCATGAACATCGGCGGCGTGAACTTCATCGATCCCGCCACGGAGACCTTCTTCGGCTGCAACCGTGAATCGGGCGGCATCGAGATCCCCGAGGACAGCGAGGGCGACTACTATCGTCCGCAGGCTGGTGTTCCCACGGGTGAGGTTCGTTCGTTCTACTACTATGCCGAATCAACGAAGGAATGGCGTCATGCGATGGTTTATACCCCCGCTGAGTACGATGCGAAGAAGAACGTGAAGAAGCGCTATCCCGTGCTCTACCTACAGCATGGCATGGGCGAGGACGAGACAGGCTGGAGCAAGCAGGGACACATGCAACACATCATGGACAACGCCATCGCCAAGGGTGAGGCCGTGCCGATGATCGTGGTCATGGAGAGCGGCGACATCAAGGCCCCGTTCCAGGGCGGCGACAACCGTCAGGGCATGAGCACCTACGGCAACTCGTTCTATCAGGTGCTGCTCAACGACCTCATCCCCACCATCGATGCGAAGTTCCGTACGCTGAGCGACCGTGAGCACCGTGCCATGGCCGGACTGTCATGGGGCGGACACCAGACATTCGATGTCGTACTGACCAATATGGACAAGTTCTCCTATATGGGAACCTTCAGCGGTGCCATCTTCGGCCTTGACCTGAAGACCGCCTACGACGGTGTGTTCACCAATCCCGAAACCTTCAACAAGCAGATGCACTGTCTGTTCATGATGAGCGGCACGGAAGGCATGGATAAGATGTTCGGCACCAAGAAAATGGTGGAGGATCTGAACCAGATGGGTATCAACGCCCACTACTACGAATCGACAGGAACAGACCACGAATGGCTCACCTGGCGTCGCGGATTGAAGCAATTTATCCCGTATCTGTTCAAATAATATTCGCAAATGTTACAAAAAACTATTGAAAATATAACATTTATGCATTTTGAAACAAATGAAAAAGTTTCTGAAACATAAAATAAATAGAGTTTCAATTTTTTGTCGTAACTTTGCACCAGATTCAAGAATAAAATTGTTTTAGTTATATTAGTAGTTAGTAGTTTTTCCTTCCCCGGGACCCAAGAAAAGCGTTTCTTGTCCCGGGGTTCTTTTTTAAAAGTAAATAATAAACTTAGATATGAACAGACTATTGATGACTTTTCTGCTTAGCGCTATGACAACTCTGGCCGCTCAAGCCCAACAACACAAGTTATGGTACAGTCAGCCGGCACGTCACTGGCTGGAAGCATTACCCGTAGGTAACTCCCACCTCGGTGCTATGGTCTATGGCAAGACCGATACCGAGGAGATACAGTTTAACGAGGAGACCTTCTGGAGCGGATCGCCACACAACAACAACAGTCCCGAGGCGAAAGCCCATCTTCAGGAGGTGCGCGACTCTATCTTCGCCGGCAAGGAAGAGGCCGCCCACGCCATCATCGACAAATATTTCTTCAAGGGTCCCCACGGCATGCGGTTCCTTCCCCTGGGGAGTCTGAAACTGACTTTCAATCATACGGACGTCACGGATTTCCGTCGGGAACTGAACCTCGGCGATGCCCTCGCCACTACCTCCTATATATATAATAATGTAAAATATGAGCGTACGGTCTTTGCCTCGCAGGCCAATAATGTCATCATCGTCCGCATCAAGGCCGACAAGAAACGGGCACTCTCCTTCGGAATCGCCTTCACCAGCCAGTTGCAGTCGAAGGTCATCGCACCCGTCGTGAAAGGTGGCAAAGGACAGGCAAATCTGTTGTCGGCCACCGTCGAAGGTGTGGAGCAGGAAGGCATACAGCCGGGACTGAAGGCTGACTGTAAGGTGCTGGTGGAAGCCGACGGCAAAGTGAAGACCGACGGTGAATCACTCCACGTGGACGGTGCCACCACAGCGACACTCTATATCACCGCAGCCACGAACTTCGTGAACTATCAGGACGTCAGTGGCGACGGAGAGAAGAAGAACAAGGAGACGCTGGCCTCGCTGCACGGGAAGAGTTACGAGCAGCTGCTGAAGGCCCATCTGAAGAAATACCAGGAGCAGTATAACCGGGTGTCGCTGATTCTGAGTAATCAGAATACTCCGAATACTCAGAGTAATCCGAGTAATCAGATTCCCACTGACCAGCGCCTCGCCCAATTCGACGGCTCTGATCTCGATATGGTATCGCTGATGATGCAATACGGCCGCTATCTGCTGATATCTTCTTCGCAGCCCGGCGGACAACCCGCAAACCTCCAGGGCGTCTGGAACGACAAGAAAAATGCCCCGTGGGACTCGAAATACACCATCAACATCAACGCCGAGATGAACTACTGGCCGGCACTCATCGGCAATCTCGCAGAGACGCAGCAGCCGTTCTTCTCGATGATCCGCGACCTCAGTAAAACAGGTACCAAGACCGCTCAGGAGATGTACGGCTGTCGTGGCTGGGTGGCTCATCACAACACCGACCTCTGGCGCGTGGCAGGTCCTATCGACGGCACGACCTGGGGCATGTTTCCCACTGGTGGCGCCTGGCTTACCACCCACCTCTGGCAGCATTACCTCTATACAGGCGACAAACAGTTCCTCGCCGAATACTACCCCATCATGAAGGGTGCTGCCGACTTCCTGCTCGACTACCTGCAGCCCTATCCTGCCAACGGCTATATCAAGAATGCCGCAGGCTGGCTCGTCACGGCGCCCACCGTCTCGCCGGAACACGGTCCTGTGGGTAAGCAAACCACCGTCACCGCCGGTTCTACGATGGACAACCAGATTGTCTTCGACGTCCTCTCCCAGACCCTCGCCGCCGCCAAGATCCTCGGCAAAGACGATTCTTCACTCTTCACTCTTCACTCAAGAAGCTTCCTCCCATGCAGATAGGCCGCTACGGACAGTTGCAGGAATGGATGATCGATGGCGACGACCCCAAGGATGAACACCGTCATATCTCCCATCTCTACGGTCTCTATCCCTCCAATCAGATATCTCCTTACTCTCACCCCGACCTCTTCACGGCTGCAGCAAACACCCTGAACCAGCGCGGTGACATGGCTACAGGCTGGAGTCTCGGTTGGAAAATCAACTTCTGGGCCCGAATGCTCGACGGCAACCATGCGTTTACAATTATCAAAAACATGCTCAACGTGATTCCCTATACCACCGAATGGGGACCCCGTGGCGGTACCTATCCCAACCTCTTCGATGCCCATCCGCCCTTCCAGATCGACGGAAACTTCGGTTGTGCGGCAGGTGTCTGTGAGATGCTCCTACAGAGTCACGACAATGCCGTCCATCTGCTGCCTGCCCTGCCCGACGCCTGGAGCCAGGGAGAAGTGAAGGGTCTGCAGGCCCGTGGCGCCTTCACCGTGGACATGTCATGGAGTGACGGACAGCTGCAAAAAGCCACCATCACCTCGAAGATCGGAGGCACCCTGCGACTGCGTTCTTATGTCCCCCTGAAGGGCAACGGTTTGCGCGAGGCCACCGGCGCCTGTCCCAACCCGCTGTTCGCATCGCCGGAGATACCGAAACCCCTGCATTCATCGGAGTTGTCGGAGTTACAGCTGATCCCCGTGAAGGAGGTCTTCGAGTACGACATCGACACAACACCAGGGCAGATTGTGGCTTTAAGCAGGCAATAAACGGCCTTGCAGACACTCCTAAAAAATGTCAATGATACTTATACGAAAGTATATGTTACAAATGGAAATATTTGATGCAAGTTTTTTTCGTACCTTTGCACCGATAAATTTCCAATTTATATGAACTACCGCTTATTATCTATCATTTCCATGTTCTGTGCCGGCGTCAGCTTGTCGGCACAGAATTTTCCTTATCAGAATCCGAATCTGAGCGCCAAGGAGCGCGCAGTGGATCTCTGCAGTCGTCTAACCCTTGAGGAGAAGGCCCAGCTGATGCTCGACGAGAGTCCTGCCATCCCGCGCCTCGGCATCAAGAAGTTCTTCTGGTGGAGCGAGGCCCTCCACGGCGCTGCCAACATGGGTAACGTCACAAACTTCCCGGAACCCGTAGGCATGGCAGCAGCATTCAATCCCGACCTGCTTTACAAGGTGTTCGACGTGGCCAGCACCGAGTTCCGCGCCCAGTACAACCACCGTATGTACGATCTGGGTGGCGAGGACATGAAGATGCGCAGTCTCTCTGTATGGACTCCGAACGTGAACATCTTCCGTGATCCCCGTTGGGGGCGTGGACAGGAAACCTACGGCGAAGACCCCTATCTGACGAGTGTCATGGGTGTCCAAGTGGTGCGCGGTCTGCAGGGACCTGAGGATGCGAAGTACCGCAAACTCTGGGCCTGTGCCAAGCACTATGCCGTACACAGCGGTCCGGAGTACACCCGTCACACCGCTAACCTCACCGACGTGTCTGCCCGCGACTTCTGGGAGACCTATATGCCCGCCTTCAAGACCCTGGTGCAGGACGCCAAGGTGCGTGAGGTGATGTGCGCCTACCAGCGACTCGACGACGATCCATGCTGCGGCTCTACGCGTCTACTCCAGCAGATCCTCCGCGACGAGTGGGGATTCCAGTACCTCGTTGTCAGCGACTGCGGTGCCGTCAGTGACTTCTACGAGAACCACAAGTCATCCTCTGATGCCGTACACGGCACCTCGAAAGCCGTCCTCGCCGGTACCGATGTAGAGTGCGGTTTCAACTATGCCTATAAGAGCCTTCCCGAGGCAGTGCGCAAAGGCCTGCTCTCTGAGGCTGAGGTCGATAAGCACGTCATCCGCCTGCTCGAAGGCCGTTTCGACCTCGGTGAGATGGACGATCCCTCACTCGTGGAGTGGTCTAAGATCCCCTACTCCGCTATGTCCACGAAGGCCTCTGCACAGATCGCCCTCGATATGGCCCGCCAGTGCATCGTTCTCCTGCAGAACAAGGGTAACATCCTGCCGCTCAGGAAGAATGCAGAGAAGATTGCCGTGATCGGTCCCAATGCCGATAACGAACCGATGATGTGGGGTAATTACAACGGTACGCCCAACCACACCGTCACCATCCTCGACGGCATCAAGGCCAAGCAGAAGAAACTCGTCTATATCCCTGGCTGCGACCTGACCTACAACCAAGTGATGGAATGCCATCTGCCCACGGAGTGCGTTGCTCCTGACGGCAAGAAAGGCCTAAAAGGAACCTTCTGGAACAATACCGAGATGGAGGGCAAGCCCTTCACCACCGAATACTACACGAAGCCCGTCAACGTGACTACTGCAGGTATGCATGTCTTTGCGCCCAATCTGCCCATCGAGGACTTCTCTGCCAAATACGAGACCACTTTTACTCCGAAGGAGGCAGGCGAGTATGTGCTGAACGTGGAGTCTACCGGTCATTTCGAAGTGTACGTCAACGGTGAGCAGAAGGTCAAGCAGCATACCTGGCGCGCCACGCCCACCCGTACCGTACTGAATGCCGAGAAGGGTCAGCAGTTCAAGATTGAGGTACGTTTCCAGACCGTGAAGACCTGGGGTGCCTCGATGAAGATCGACGTAGCCCGTGAGCTGCCCATCGACTACCAGCAGACCATCGCCCAGCTGAAGGGCATCGACAAGGTGATCTTCTGCGGTGGTATCGCCCCGAGTCTCGAAGGCGAGGAGATGCCCGTCAACATCGAGGGTTTCAAGGGCGGTGACCGCACGAGCATCGAACTGCCGAAGGTGCAGCGCGACTTCCTCAAGGCCCTGAAGGCCGCCGGCAAGCAGGTCATCTACGTCAACTGCTCTGGATCCGCCATCGCCCTGACACCTGAGACGGAGAGCTGCGACGCCATCGTACAGGCCTGGTATCCTGGACAAGAGGGTGGTACGGCTGTAGCCGACGTGCTTTTCGGCGAGCAGAACCCCGAAGGCAAGCTGTCTGTCACTTTCTATAAGAACGACTCCCAGCTGCCCGACTACGAGGACTACTCGATGAAGGGCCGCACCTACCGCTATTTCAACGATGCCCTCTTCCCCTTTGGTTATGGCCTGAGCTATACCACCTTCGAGGTGGGAGAAGCCGCCACATCCGGCACTCCCGGAAATGAAGGATTCACCGTTTCCGTCCCCGTCAAGAATACGGGTGCCCGCCAGGGTGCCGAAGTCGTACAGCTTTATATCCGCGACCTCTCCGACAAGGAAGGCCCGCTGAAGTCGCTCCGTGGCTTCAAGAAGGTACAGCTGAAGCCCGGACAGAGCGCCACGGCTACCATCTCCCTCGACAAGAAGAGCTTCGAGTTCTGGGATGCCGAGACCAACACGATGCGCACAAAGCCAGGCTCCTACGAGATCTTCTACGGTACCAGCTCTGCCGACAAGGATCTGAAGAAGCTGACGGTGAAATTATAGCCACAGATTCTTGCGTCCCTGCGGTAGCAAGCGGCAAAGCCGAGCGACACAGATTAATCAGATACAACAGATTATTTATGACCACTAATTTCACGAATTTCACGAATTATTCTGAGCCATTCGTCGCTAGCGACGAAAAAAAATTCGTGTCATTCTAGTCAAATGGTTGAAGGCGCAGCAAAAAATTAGTGTAATTCGTGCAATTCGTGGTTAAAAAAAATAATAGTAGAACATCATAACCAAACTTATAACATTTTTTAATAACAAAACAGTATGAAAAAAAGAATTTTTACCGGTCTGGTGCTCGTATGCTTGAGCATCTTACCAACTATGGCACAGTGGGGACGCCCCGTTGACTATTCAGCAGGCCCCGGACTCAAGGATGCCTACAAGAACTATTTCACGATTGGCGTAGCCGTCAACAAGATGAACATCTCTGATCCCGCTCAGATCGAGATCATCAAGAAGCAGTTCAACAGCGTGACCGCCGAGAACGCCTGGAAACCTGGCGAGATTCATCCCAAAGAGGGTGTCTGGAACTTCGGCTTAGCCGACAGCATCGCCAACTTCTGCCGCGAGAACGGTATCAAGATGCGCGGCCACTGCCTCTGCTGGCACTCTCAGTTTGCCGACTGGATGTTCACCGACAAGAAAGGCAAGCCCGTGAAGAAGGAAGTGTTCTACGAGCGTCTGCGCGAGCACATCCACACGGTGGTGAACCGTTACAAGGATGTCGTCTATGCCTGGGACGTGGTGAATGAGGCTATGGCTGACGACGGCCGTCCGTTTGAGTTCGTCGATGGCAAGATGGTTCCCGCCAGCCCCTATCGCCAGAGCCGTCACTTCAAGCTCTGCGGCGACGAGTTCATCGCCAAGGCATTCGAGTTTGCCCGTGAGGCAGATCCCACAGGTGTGCTCATCTACAACGACTACAGCTGCGTGGACAATGGCAAGCGCGAGCGTATCTACACGATGGTGAAGAAGATGAAGGACGCCGGTGTGCCCATCGACGGTATCGGTATGCAGGGCCACTACAATATCTACTTCCCCGAGGAAGAGCAGCTTGAGAAGGCCATCAACCGCTTCAAGGAGATTGTCAACATCATCCACATCACCGAGCTCGACCTCCGTACCAACACCGAGAGCGGTGGTCAGCTGCGCTTCTCCCGTGGCGAGGCCAAGCCCCAGGCTCCCTATATCGGTACCCTGCAGGAAGACCAGTATGCCCGTCTGTTCAAGATCTTCCGCAAGCACGCCGACGTCATCAAGAACGTCACCTTCTGGAACCTCAGCGACAAGGACTCCTGGCTGGGTGTGAACAACCATCCGCTGCCCTTCGACGAGAACTTCAAGGCTAAGCGCTCATTGCAGATCATCCGCGACTTCGACGCCGCTGCCGACAAGCGCGTGCCGAAGGAAGACTTCGTTCCCAACCCGATGAACCAGCCCGGACAGGAATATCCGCAGGTGAACTCCGAAGGCTTTGCCCGCTTCCGTGTAGAAGCTCCCGATGCCAAGTCTGTCATCGTCAGCCTCGGTCTCGGCGGTCGTGGCGGCACCGTGCTCCGCAAGGATAAGGACGGCGTGTGGACAGGTACCACCGAGGGCCCGATGGATCCCGGCTTCCACTACTACCACCTCACCATCGACGGCGGTGTGTTCAACGATCCCGGCACCCACAACTACTTCGGTTCCTGCCGTTGGGAGAGCGGTATCGAGATTCCCGCTCCCGATCAGGACTTCTACGCCTGGCGCAAGGACATTCCTCACGGCAACATCCAGCAGGTCAACTTCTGGTCTGAGAGCACCGGCAAGATGCAGACTGCCAATGTCTATCTGCCTCCCTGCTACGGCAAGCTCGTGAAGGGTAAGAACGGCAAGCTCGAGCAGACACGCTATCCCGTGCTCTATCTGCAGCACGGCTGGGGTGAGAACGAGACCAGCTGGCCCGTACAGGGTAAGGCCGGCATCATTATGGACAACCTGATTGCCGACGGCAAGATCAAGCCTTTCATCGTCGTGATGGCCTACGGTCTGACCAACGACTTCAAGTTCGGCACCATCGGCAAGTTCACCGCCGAGGAGTTCGAGAAGCTGCTCATCGACGAGCTCATCCCCGTTGTCGAGAAGCAGTTTCTCACGAAGGAAGGCAAGTGGAACCGTGCCCTCGCAGGTCTCTCTATGGGTGGTATGGAGACGAAGCTCATCACCCTGCGTCGTCCCGAGGTATTCGGTTACTGGGGACTGCTCTCTGGCGGACAGTATGCTCCCGATGAGATC
The DNA here is from genome assembly GCA_017428805.1 of Prevotella sp. The sequence continues at coordinate 41,070 of JAFRQC010000076.1, forward strand.
AAGGATCCGAAGATTGTGAAGTACATCTTCGAGGGCTGTGGTGACAAGGAGAATCCCGACGGCATCAACAAGAGCGTCGAGTCACTGAAGGCTGCCGGCTACAACGCCGAGGGTCTCATCTCCGAGGGCACCGCCCACGAGTTCCTCACCTGGCGCCGCTGCCTCTATCAGATGGCCCAGAGCCTCTTCAAATAAGAATAGGTAGAAATATAATAATCCCCCGCCGATTGTTTTTGGCGGGGGATTTTTGTTATTGTGCGGTTTTGGTTTTGCCGCTCTGCATATCGCGGATATATTGCATAAAACGGTCTATCAGCAGAATCTTCTCCTTGTTGGGCAGAGGTACGAGTGTGGCACCGTCCTTAAACTGCATCACGCTGGGCTTCTGCTCGTCATACACCGTCCATTTCGGCAAGCCCTCACCATTAGGATCACCCGTCTTGGCGAAGTTCACCCAGTACTGCTGCATCAGGTCGCCCACCATCTTCTCCTGAGGGTACTTGTCGGCCTCCTTGTCGAAACGTCCGTCCAGATACATGATGTCATCGGCATGGGCGGCACCACGACGGTTACCCTTGGCATAGACGGTCTTCTCGGAGTTCTGAGCCAGATACGCCATGTAAACGGGACTCTTGCCCGTCTTGGTCTGCAGTTTAGCCCATTGATAGGCTGGCCATCCGAAATTCACATCGCGCACCACGTCGCGGAGGCTGTACAGACGCTCCATGGGGGTATTGCCCGGATAAACGGCCTTCGCACTGTCGCCCCAGTGATTAGGCAGAGAGCCCAGCTGCTGGTTGAACATCTCCACACTTACCGAGTCGAACTCCACGGCACCCTCGTCGCTGTTGTGCATGATCAGCACGGGCACATCGTTATACGCACCCTTCTCGTAGAGGGCGTAAACAGGCTCGGGAACCACGTAGCCGTCCACGATGGGCATGTTGCCCTGGAAGTTCACACCCGTACCCGTCAGCTCCTTGGCATCCATCTGGCGCATCTCGGCTATAGAGTTCTTCTTCAAACCGTTCATGAACATCCCGCCTATCATCTGAGCCATCTGCTGGTTCACCACATTCATAGGCGCCATCCAGGCACCGCTCTCGCTGATGCAGGCACGGAACAGGCCCTTGGCCAGCGGCGAGGCACAGAGAATATGGCAACTCATGGCACCAGCCGACTCGCCGAAGATGGTCACCTTCGAAGGGTCGCCGCCGAAGTTCCGGATGTTGCGCTGTATCCACTGCAGGGCGAAGATCTGGTCTAATATGCCGTAGTTGCCCGAATGTCCCTCCGGATCCTCCTTGGCCAGTTCACCATGCGCCATGAAGCCTAACGCCCCTGCACGATACTCGATGGATACAGCCACCACACCTCTGCGGGCCAGACTCTGCCACAGCGTACCGCCATAACTCTCAGTCTGGAAGCCGCCACCATGAATAAACACCATCACAGGCAGCTTCTCATCCACCGACTTGGCGGGAGTCACCACACTCAGGTTCAGGCAATCCTCGCTCATCATGTCGTATTTCACATAGCTCTTCTCGGGCTGAGGGGGCCACTTACCCACCGTCTCAGCCTTCAGCACACCCTCCCAAGGCTTGGCGGGCTGTGGAGCCTTCCACCGCAGATCGCCCACGGGAGGAGCCGCGTAGGGAATGGCGTAGTAACAGGCTATGCCACCGTCCTCGAGCACGCCCTCCACATCACCGGTTTCTACATGAGTCTTCAGCAGAGGCTGTGCCCCCACCGTCATCGCTGTCATCAGTCCGCAGACCATCATGAATAATTTCTGTTTCATCGCTGTCTATATTAATAATGATACATCTTTTATATATTAGACGCAACCCAAACCCCAAAAGTTGCAAATCAGACTTGTAGGGACAAGATAAAAGCTGCATGACATCCCTGAAGGGACGTTTCGGCAAGGTCGAGCATGCCTCCCTGCTGGATCATCATCCTGCGGCTCAGCGAGAGGCCGATACCGCTGCCACTCCGTTTGGTAGTGAAGAAAGGCACGAAGAGCGACTGGCGGTTCTCTGCGGGAATAGGAAGACCATCGTTGCCGATATAAAGTGAAAAGTGATGAGTGAAGAGTGAAGAAGGTTTAGCTCGGCGGCCCGAAGGGGAAAGCCAATTTGCTTCCGCCGTAGAGTCTGTTTCTTCCACAACCATCTTTGTAGCATTGGCCTCAATGGCATTCTTCACTAAGTTCATGAGTACCTGCCGCAGCATGCCGATATCAGCACGGACAACCTGGTCGGCAGGGACGCTGACCTCCCAGGTCAGTTGCGGATAGGCCTTGCTGATTTCATCAATGACGGCGTGAAGCCTGACGTCCGTCAGTAAAGGCTTCTCCAGTTCCGACATCTTGCGGTAGTTGACCACGAAGTCGCTCAGATGGCGTGAAGTCTCATAGATAGCCTTGATGCCGTTTTCGAGTGGGGTGTCCTTCACGTCAGAACGGTTCAGCATAGACTGGCTGATGCTGGTGATAGGGGCTGTGGCGTTCATCATCTCATGGGTCAGCACACGGGTGAGCCGTTCCCACGATTCCACCTCGTTCTGATTCACCTGCTGGCGGATGGTCTCACCCAATTGGTTCAGCGTCTCTTGCATGGCACGTTCGCCAGGCAACAGGCCGTGAGTAGGCATCCGAAATGTGAAGTCCCTATTGCGGATAGCCTCCTGCATCAGATGGGCCCGCTCTCTCAACGAGCGCTGATGGCGCACGAACCACACCGCGAAGCCTACAAGGATTACACCTATTATAATTATTATCCACATATTCTTTTTTCTTCACCACGAATTACACGAATTTCACTAATTGGCTGCGCTAAAAATAATTAGTTTAATTAGTATAATTAGTGGTCTTACAATCTCTTCATCTTATTATAGAGTGTCTGGCGGGTGATGCCAAGGAGTTCAGCGGCCTGAGTGAGGTTGCCGTGACAGTGGTCGATGGTACGGCGGATATGTTCCTTCTCCATCTCGTCGAGACTGACGATCTCGTTCTTCATGTCGAGTACATCCTTCAGCTTATGTACCAGTTCATCGTTGTCCCACGGCTTGGTGATGAAGTCGGCAGCACCGTTCTTCAGTCCCTTGACCGCCAGGTTCACATCGGCATAGGCCGTCAGCAGGACGACAGGCGTCTGCGGATGCTGCTTATGGATGGCCCGAAGCCAGAAGAGTCCTTCGTTGCCGTTGTTGACTCCCAACGTGAAGTTCATGTCGAGGAGCACCAGATCGACAGTCTCCTGAGCCATCGTTTTCAGGATATCGTCAGGGCGTTCCAGAGTGAGTACATGCTCAAACGTATCGTCGAGCAGATAGTGCATCGCCGTCAGGATAGAGGCGTTGTCGTCTACGATTAATATGGTTCCGTACTTGTTCATGGGTGCAAAGTTACGATTTTCTGTCTAATTATCATACAAAGGGGTGTATAAAAATTAGACAATCAACACTTCGCTAAATGAAAAATGATAAATGATAAATGAAAAAGGTTTAACTTTGCATCGTCGAAAGACAAAAGAACAGAAAAAAGACGAACATGTATTTAGACAGAAGAACAAAAGAACATAAGAATATGAGACGGACGGTGATTAGTTTATCATTCATCATTTATCATTCATCATTCAGCCCCGCAGGGGCGCAGACGTGGACGATGCAGCAATGCATGCAGTATGCTGTGGAGCATAACCATGAGGTGAAGCGGGCAGAGCTGGATCTGGACAACTTCAAGGCCCAGAAGACTGGAGCCATCGGACGTTTCCTCCCCTCTGTGGATGCCAGCATCGGAGCCAATTACAATTTCGGTCGTGCCATCGATCCTGAGACCAACGGCTATACCGACGTCAGTACCTTTTATAATGGTTATCAAGTGACGGCCTCACTGCCCGTATTCGACGGTTTCAACCGTATTCATGCCCTGAGAGCTGCCAAGGCCAGCGAGCTGATGGGGCGTCATGCTTTAAGGCAGCAACAGGACCTGACGGCACTCAATGTGCTTAAGGCGTATGCCAACGTGGCCTTCTACGACGGTCTCGTAAGAATGGCCGACGAGAAGCTACAGGAAACAGAGCTGCTGCTCAAGCAGACACGGCTGATGGAAGAGGTGGGCCGTAAGAGTGCAGCAGACGTTGCACAAGTGGAGTCGCAGCATGCTGAGGCAGCCTTCGAACTGACGCGCCAGCGCAATCTCTATGCCTCTTCCTTGTTGGAACTGAAGAAGGAAATGGCCTACCCTTTGGATGACAGTCTCAGCTTCCAGTTTGTTCCCCAAAAGGAAACAGCCTGCATCTCCCAAGGGAGCAGTTCGACGATCCTCCAGTCATCCGAACTACAGCAGGCGCGCTATCAGATGGAGGCCAGCAGACATGAGTGGCATCAGGCCCGCAGCTCTCTTTATCCCTCTCTCTCTTTGAATGCGGGTCTGAGCACCACTTACTTCAAAACGCTACACTCTGATGCTACGGAATCGTTTGGCAATCAGTTCAAGAACAACATGGGTGAGTATGTGGGTGCCACGCTGAGCATTCCGCTCTTCAACCGTCTGCAGACCATCACCAGCATCCGCAAGGCGAAGAACAACTACCAGAAAGCCCGCGAGGCTTACGAGCAGAAACAGCTGGAACTGGAGAAGCTGAGCCTTGAGGCCTGGCAGGACTGGCTGGCCTACCTGAAACAGACGGAGCAGATGATAGAAAAGGTGGAAGCCGACAGCATCTCCTACCAACTGACACGCCGTCAGTTCGAGGAAGGCCTCAGCACAGCCATCGACCTGCACACCACTTCGTCGCACCTGCTGCAGTCGAAGGCCACCCTGCTGCAATGTCAGCTGATGGCGATGGTGAAGGAACAATTAGTAAGATATTATAAAGGAGAAACAATATGGACAGAGTAATAAACGACCACGAATTACACTAATTAAACTAATTTAGGCTGTGCATAAAAAATTAGTGTAATTCGTGAAATTAGTGGTAGAAAAAAGAATATTATGGATAGAGTAATTGAAAAGACAAAAGCACAAAAGTTGATGAAGCATTGGCCGTATGTGGCTGGTGGAAGTCTGGTGTTGGTGGTACTTTTATGGTTTGTGTTCGGCAATCACGCCTCGACACTCAGAGTGAGCAAGGACGAACTGACCATCAGCGAGGTACGTCAGGATGAGTTTAAGGACTATGTCAGGACCAACGGACAGGTGCTGCCCATCCAGGTAGTACAGATCTCGCCAGAGGAAGGCGGCATCGTGATGGAGAAGGTTGTAGAGGAAGGCACGATGGTACACAAGGGCGATGTCATCGTCCGCCTGAGCAACTCCGGCCTTGATCTGCAGATTCTGAATGCCGAGGCAGAACTGGCAGAGAAGCAGAATCTGCTGAGAAATACCCAGGTGGCGATGCAGCAAGACCGCCTGAACAACCAGACGGAACAGGCGCAGCTCGATATGGACACTCAGCGCAAGCAGCGCACCTTCGACCAGAACAAACGGCTCTATGCCGAGAAACTAATCAGCAAGGAGGATTACCTGCAGTCGCAGGAGGATTATCAGCTCTCTGCCAAGAAGCGTGCGCTGGTCTCAAAGCGCCTGAAGCAGGACTCCATCTATCGTACCGTTCAGATGGATCAGATGGAGGACAACCTGCAGAACATGCGTCGCAATGTGGTTTTGGTACGTCAGCGCAAGGACAAGCTTGAGGTGCGTTCTGCCATCGACGGCGAATTAGGTCTATTAGATGTGGAGCTGGGCCAGAGCATCAGCCCTGGACAGAAGATAGGCCAGCTGAACGACCTCAGCGATTATAAGGTGCAGGCGCAGATTGACGAGCACTATATCGACCGTGTGCGCCAAGGACTGACGGCCACCTTCTCACGTGGCGACAAGCAGTATCAGCTGCAGGTGCGCAAGGTCTATCCTGAGGTGCGTGACGGCAAGTTCCGTTGCGACTTCATCTTCCGAGGCGAGCGCCCTGAGAACATCCGCACAGGCCAGACCTATTATATAGACCTCGAACTGGGCCAGCCTGAGCAGGCCGTCATCATCCCTCGCGGCACGTTCTTCCAGACCACAGGCGGACAATGGATCTTCGTGCTCTCCCAGGACGGCTCGAAAGCCTATCGCCGCCCCATCCGCGTAGGCCGTCAGAACCCTCAGCACTACGAGATCCTCGAGGGTCTGGAGCCTGGCGAAAAAGTAGTCACCAGCGGCTACGAAGCTTTTAAAGACAATGAAGTATTAGTATTGAAATAACGATTATGAAGACAATTATCAGAAACTTTACGTCGATATTCAGGAAGTTTGCTACGGCAAACCTGTTAAACCTGTTGGGCTTGAGCCTGGCCTTCGCCTCGTTCTTCGTCATCATGACGCAGGTGAACTTCGACCTAGGCTACAACAAAAGCATTACTGAGCATGAGAACCTGTTCCGCATGACATTGAAATTAGGACCAAGTGCGGACGACTATGGCACTACGCTGCCTCGCCCTGTGGTAGAACAACTGGCGGCAGCTTCGCCTCACGTCACTGGCTATAGCATCAGAAACGGGTGGATAAACTACGACCAGTTCGTGGTGGACAATCAGGAGTACTCGCTGAATCTTATATATGGTGAGCGCGAGTTCCTCAGCGTATTCAAGCCCACAGTCATTAGCGGCGATGTGAAAGGCTTGGATCAAATTGGCAATATCGTGTTGCCACGATCTGAAGCCTTGCGAATGTTCGGCACGACTGATGCGGCTGGCAAGATGATGAAATACAAATGGGATGACAAAACTTTCTATAATGTCTGTGCCGTAATAGAGGACTATCCAGAGAACAACCTCCTGCATGGGGCTTGCTTCATAGGCGTCAATAGGAATGAAGGCAATTACGACAACTGGAACTACGATGCTTACATACGGGTGGATGATGTGGCGAACCTGTCAACGGTGCAGAATAGCCTGCGGCAGACTGTCATTGAGCTTTTCAAGGACAAGTTTGAACTGAAAACCAAAGAAGAGGAAGAAGCCGTGCAAGTGATATTTACCAATGTGGCCGATGCCCATTTCTCGAAATTCCTTGATAAATCCGCCCCAGCCAGAAGTTCCATCTATCTGCTCATCTGCTTCTCGTTACTGATAGTGGTGATAGCAGCCGTGAACTTCATGAACTTCTCTTTGGCTGAGACACCTATGCGCATCCGTAGCATCAATACCCAGAAGGTGTTGGGAGCAACAACGTCGAGCCTGAGGGGCAGTCTGTTGGCGGAGGCAGTGCTCATCAGCCTGATAGCCTTTATTCTAGCTTTGCTCATCGTATATCTGGCTCACGACCTGGGTTTACAGGAACTAGTACAAGGAAGCATCTTGCTGCAAGACCATTTACCGCTGCTTGGTCTTACCTTGTTGCTCAGCATCGGCGTAGGTCTGATGGCTGGTGCCTATCCGTCTTACTACGTCACCTCCTTCCCACCAGCCTTGGTGCTGAAGGGTTCCTTTGGCTTGTCGCCTAAAGGTCGTATGTTGCGTTCCGTCTTGATTTGTCTGCAATTCATCGTTTCCTTCATGTTGGTGATTGGTGTGGGCATCATGTACCTGCAGAGCTATCTCATCTATCATACCGACTACGGCTTCGACAAGGATGAAGTGCTGGTAGTACGGACGGCACCTGATACACGCAACAAGGTGGATGCTATCGACGCTGAACTGCGCTCGATTTCAGGCATAGAGGGCGCAAGTCTGGCTATGAACGTCTTAGGCAGTAAAGACAGTTATATGACGTGGGGCAGAGGTGAAGGCGAGAAACACACGAACTTTACCTGCATCTTCGTGGATTGGCGCTTCCTCGATGTAATGGGCATTGACATCGTGGAGGGCCGTAATTTCCGCAAAGACGATGGCGATGTGTTTATCTTCAATGAGTCGGCAAAGAAGAAATATCCTTGGCTCACCGTAGATCAGCCCATTAACGATGGAGATTATCCCGTCGTTGGTTTCTGCAAGGATATCAAGTATGCCTCCTTGCGAGTGGATGATACCCAGCAGCCTATTGCTTTCTTTGTCCCCAGTCCGAATAGCGAAAACTGGTGGAATGGCTATTGGCGCAATCACATGTTGGTGCGGGTGGCTAAAGGTGTGGACAAGCGGGAAGCCAAGCAGAAAGTGATGGAGGTAGTCAACAAGTACGAGAAAGGGCAGCCTCTCGACATCAGCGGCCTGCGATATATGGACGAGGTGCTGGAGAAAACCTATCAGCAGGAAGAACGTTTCACCACGCAGATCCTGCTCTTCTCTCTGCTCGCCATCCTGATCAGTATCATCGGCGTGTTTGGCATGACGATGTTCGAGAGCGAATACCGTCGTAAGGAGATAGGCATCCGCAAGGTGTTCGGCAGCTCCACGAAAGAGATCTTGACAATGTTCAACCGCCGATACATGTATATCCTATTGGGTTGCTTCGTGGTGGCGGCTCCCATAGGTTACTTTCTGGGTGAGCATTGGCTTGAGGGCTTTGCCATTCGTACTGCTATTTCGCCCTTGCTGTTCTTAGTGTCCTTCCTCCTCATCGCCCTCATCACGATGCTGACGGTCACATACCAAAGCTGGAAAAACGCCAGCGAGAATCCCATTCACAGCATCAAGAACGAATGAGAATCGCAGTTTGGGCTATCTAAAGTCCACGAAAGGACGCTTAGAATCATAGGAAAGGTTAGGGGTGGCCAACAAATTCTCGAGAGAATTCAGGAGTTTAGTTAGGGTAAAGTCAGACTTTAGTTAGGGTAAACTCCGAAATTCTCTCGAGAATTTATTTCGGCACCCTAAGGAAACCTTTAAAGCCCTGTATCCTTCAGGGGACTTTACTTACTTGAAAGTCTCGGCCAGCTGCCGACCGTTTGCATCGTTATCGATGCCTTTTGGGGTTGTTTTTGTGTAGTTAATTCGGGCGAAATCTACCCCAAATAACACAGATTTCGCCCGAAATGTGGCCCAAGCGGGCGAAATCTACCCCAAAAAGCTTAGATTTCGCCCAAAAAGTTTGTTTATAATAAAGATTTGTTGTATCTTTGTGCTGTCTTAAAAGAATGACATCATGGAATCAATCATCGGAAGAGAAGCAGAAATCAAGCGACTGACAGCATCTGTAAACAGTCCGCGTCCAGAGTTTATCGCCCTATATGGACGCAGGCGTGTGGGCAAAACGTTCTTAATCAATCAGATGTTCAAGAAACAGTATGCTTTCAAGATGACAAATATATCGACATCATCAAGGCCCTCAGCAAAAGCCGTAGCGGCATGACCCGTGAGGAACTGGCCTCTGCATTGAAATGCGCTAACAATGGTCATCTCGGGAATAAACTCGAAGACCTTGTCTATTGCGATTTGATAAGAAAAAATATCGTCCGCGAGAAAGAAATCAAACGAAAGGATGCCATCTATCAGTTATGTGACTTCTTCTGCCAATTCTATCTTACTTTCATCGACAGGGCTGAGTTAGAGCAACAGTATTGGGCACATCATATCAACACACCAGAAGTCAACTCGTGGATGGGCCTGACATTTGAACGCATCTGTGAAGTGAAATACAGCCAAGGTGAATATGCTCTCGATAAAGAAGAATACAACAAGATATGTCGGCGCAGTAATGCTTTCTGCTCTGAAACAGGATTGCGACACACACCTTGGCTCACGATGATAACAACAGAGGGATTGATCCGTGGGAAATACACAGAAATGATTCAGAGCCAGGTCAAACTTGACGACTTGTTTGCAATTTAGTCTATGTTCTGAGACCTGTGTCAAAGAATCATACGCCAGACTGTCTAATTATTAGACAAACAGCTTCCGCCGAGGTCAAAAGCCTTGGCGGATTCGTTTAAATGACGTAACTTTGCATCAGAAAATCGTAAATCGTCAATAAATAAATCGTAAATAAGATGAAGAGTTATTTCAGATTCCTTTCACGCAACAAGCTATATACCTTAATTAATATAGCAGGGCTGGTAGTATCGCTGATGTTCATCATCCTGATGGGTGACTACACCTGGCGCCAGTATAGTATCGATAGTTGGCATAAGAATGCTGACCGTATCTGCCTGATGGGCAATCAGACAAGTTTTGCCATGTGGCCAGAGGCCGCGAAGCAGATCAAGGAGATGTGCCCAGAGATTGAGCAGAAGTGTTGTGTAATGAACCTAAAAGGGAAAATCCGATATGGCCAGCAGGAGGTGAAAGACGGTGCGAATGAGAATGGCATCATCATGGTAGCAGACTCGACATTCTTTCAGTTCTTTGACTTCGAATTGGAGATGGGTGACCGTCTGACGGCTTTAGACGCCCCAGACAAATGTGTCATCACTGAACGATTGGCGAAAAGACTCTTCGGCGATAAGAACCCAATAGGTGAGCCCTTGCAGATTATTGGAGAGCGCGAGATGGGGCCTGACAATACCGTTTACGATAGTACTTTGGTATATACTGTCAGTGGAGTCGTAAAGAACCTCGACTATACTGCACTGCCGAATGAGACGCAGATTATTGCCAGTATGGAACGCTATCCACAGATCATGGGTTTTAAATTTGTAAATTACTCCTATCCATTCAGCACTGCAGGTGCCAGTATGGCGTTTTTCATGCTTCGTCCTGATATGACGCTTGACAGCAAGATAAAAACCATTGATGACTACATTACAAAGAATTACCCTCTTGTTTGGGGAGAATACAAGGTGAGCGTTACACCGCTTAAGGAAGTTATGTTCGCTCCGCAGAATCAAGGGATTGGACTATTGAAAGGCGACAAGACGCGACTCCGTATCCTGCTCGCTGCCGTGTTGGCCATCCTCTTCTTTGCCGTCAGCAACTATATCAACCTAACGGTGGCCAATACAGGTTTCCGTTCTAAGGAGATGGCTACGAGAAGGCTCTTTGGCAGTAGCCAGCATGAGATATCCCTGAAACTGATTGCCGAATCGACGTTGATGGTAGGCATAGCCTTCATTGTAGGTTTTTCCTTAGCACTCTGCTTTCAGGATGATGCTGCCAACCTGTTCAAAGGAAAGATAGCCCTGATGAACGACATCAGCGTCAGCACACTGGGAATCAGTCTCGCCTTCATCCTGATGATAGGCATCATCTCTGGAATTATGCCCTCATGGCATATCTCACGTTTCCAACCCATTGACATCGTGAAGGGAAACTTCCGTTTTCATTCTAAGATGGTATTAGGCAAACTCTTCATCATCTTACAGAATGTCATCACTGTTGTCATGCTCACTGCCGCCCTCGTCATCTGGTTGCAGTTGAACAGTTTGATTCATGCGCCTCTCGGCTTCAATACTGAGAATCTTTTCTACGTCATTAGTCCTGAAGGGAAGGACCAGACCGTCAGGAGCCAATTGGAGAAGATGCCCTTCGTAGAGAAAATAGGTTCTTTCAGTGGATCCACATTCACCTCTTATTATACTAGTATGTATGCTGTCATGCAGGGAGATAAGATGATACCATTGTTCGAAACGGATATGGACAAGACCACTTTTGAGCTCTTGGGACTACATATCAAAAAGGACTACGGAACCAGTGATGACGGCTTTTATCTGAACGAAGAGGCATTAAGGCTGTTGGACTATACAGAGGAGACACGAGAGATTGACTGGGGCACAGGTGGAGAAAAGGCCCCTATCGCAGGTGTACTCCACGACTTTAATTCTATCAATGTGCTTACACCTAAACAGCCGTTTGCCATCAAACTATATGAGAACAAAGAGTTTCCTGGGTATCTTGTAAAGACCAATGGTGACAAAAAGGCGAAGGCAGCCTTTGAGGAAATGATAAAAGAGTTGGATGACTCTGGGGAGAAAAGAGTACTAAGTATCGAGGAATGCATCACCGATACCTTCGAGGATCAGCAACATACACTTCTCATCATCACGCTCTTTACTTTCGTGGCCATCGTGATTTCTGTGATGGGATTTATCGGCATGTCGCTCTTCTTTATCCGTCAGCGCCAGAAGGAGATTGGTATCCGCAAGATTATGGGTTCAACCTCGCACGAGGTGATGACGCTCATGCTGCGCACCTTCTGTGCACCATTGCTGGTATCGTTTGTCATCGCCATCCCCCTGTCGTGGTACGTGATGACCGACTGGTTGAGCAACTTCAGCTATCGTATCAGCTTGAGTCCATGGATATTCGTCGTTACCTGTGCCTTCGCCCTGCTGGTAGCCGTGCTCTCGGTTAGCATCCAGATTATCAAGGCCGTGCGCACCAACCCGGTTGAAAGCATTAAAACTGAATAAACAAAATAATGAATATGAACGTTATCAAATCTCTCAATCAGCGTGGTCAGCACAACTGGATTAAAATCCTTTGTCTGGCTGTTGGTCTGGCTACTGGTATTGTATTAATAGGTAAGGCTGGTTTCGAACAGTCGTGGGATAAGGACTTTGATACGAGCGACCGCATCTATGTGCTTTACGAGGATGTGATTCGCGATGGCGAATACCAGCATTACTCACAAACACCGGGTGCAATCGCTCACGGCTTGAAGCGTTACTGCCCGCAGGTTGAGGCCGCTACCCGTTACACAGGCTTTGGTTGGGACCTGCCACTGGTTACCGAAGACGATAAGCGCATACGTACCAACTTTTTCTTTACCGATAGTTGTTTCTTTGATGTGTTCCCCTACCGTATCCTGGCAGGTAATCCTAAGAAGACGCTCAGTCAGCCTAACTACTGCATGATTCCGCAGTCGATAGCCGAGAAACTGGGTGGCGACGTGATTGGTAAGAAGGTGTATTATAATAAGCGTGGCAATCTGGCACTCACTATTGGCGGTATCTACGAGGATATCCCCCTGAACAGTCGCCTGAACGATTTGGAGGTGCTGGTATCTATGCCCACACTGCCCCAGATAACCTGGGATGGACGCGACAACTGGGTGGGTAACGACCGCTACTTTGGTTATGTACGATTGGCCAAGGGCATTACCCCCGACGACCTGAAACCGCAGATAAAGAAGATGCGCCATGATAACCTGCCTGCCGACGAACTGAAGAAGGCTGGTGTGGATCTCGACTACTCGCTGCGCCCATTGGCCGACTATCATACACAGGACGATGCTACACGTCGTATGATATGGATTATCTCGTTGCTGGCCATGGTGCTGATTGGCTGTGCGGTAATGAACTATCTGTTGCTGGTTATTGGTGGCATCAGTCGCCGAGCCCGCGAGATGGCTGTACACCGTTGCTATGGTGCCGAGGCACGTAACATCTACGGTCGCGTGATGATAGAGAGTGTGCTGCACCTGCTGTTGTCGCTGGCACTGGCCGCTGGTTTGCTGTTCATCTTCCAGGATACCATCCAGGAACTTACCGACACGCCACTACTGGTAATCCTTACCACAGGTCATAACATCTGGTTCATCGCCCTCACCTGTCTGGTGGTGCTGGTCATCACAGGTCTGGTGCCAGGTTGGGCCTACACCCATATCCCCATGACTGCGGCGTTTAAGAATTACAATCATGCCCACCGTGTGTGGAAGTTGCTGTTGTTAGGCTTGCAGTTTGCTTCGGCCACCTTCCTCTTTGTGCTGTTGCTGGTGGTAGGTCGCCAGTATCAGCTGATGGTGAACGATAATCCGGGCTACGACTATTCGACCTTGGCCGATCTCAACACCGACGAACTCTCGTTGACAGAGAAACGACTGGTGGTTGAAGAGCTCAAAAAGCTGTCGGGCGTTAAAGGTGTTACCACATCTTATGCCTACTTGCCAGAGATGCAGAGTGGCGATAACATCTTCCTGCCAGACGATGATAAGGAGTTCATGAATGTGGCCGACTTGTTTGATGTGGGCGATGGCTACTTTGATGTGATGGGCATACCCGTGATTGCTGGTCGCACCTTTACTGAGCAGACCGACACCATGCGCGAGGCGATGGTAAGTCGAAAGTTCGAGGAGAAGATGAAACAGCTGGCTGGTTGGGATCAGGCTGTAGGCAAGCAGGTCATCTGTACCTCGTACGAAGGTCCTTACACCATCGTGGGTGTGTTCGACGATCCTCGTATCGGTAGTATCACTTATCCCGACACACGCCCCAGCATCTGCTTCTACGATCATAATATGAGGTACACCCACCATATCACCGTGCGTTTCAACAATATGGATGCACTCGATGCCGCCAACAAGCGCTTGCACGAGTTGATTCCCGATAATCCTGATGTTTCGCTCCGTCCCTATACCTTGTTGATGACGCAGCTTTATACCGATGCGAAGCGTTTCCGCAGTACCGTGATGATTGGTGGAATGGTAGCCCTGATAATCGCCCTGATAGGACTGATTGGTTATCTGGCTGGCGAGATGGCTCGCCGACAGAAGGAGATTGCCGTGCGTAAGGTGAACGGTGCCGATATCATCGATGTGCTACAGCTCTTTATCCGCGATATTCTGCGCCTGGCCCTGCCTGCAGTGGTTATTGGTGCCATTGGTGGCTGGTATGTATCGCGCTTGTGGTTAGAGCAGTTCAGCGAAAAGGCTGTCCTGTCGCCAGTACTCTTCGGCCTCTGTGCCTTGGCGGTAGTGGTGGTTATCCTCTCGGTGGTTTGCATTGGCTGTTATCGTGTGGCCACCAGCAATCCAGTTGATTATCTTAAAAATGAATAAATAGTAAATTATTAAATTAATTAAGCTTATGATTAAGTTAGAAAACATTCAGAAGGTGTTCCGTACCGAAGAGGTGGAGACCGTAGCATTGGGCGGTGTATCGCTCGAAGTGAAGAAAGGTGAATTTGTGGCCATCATGGGGCCTTCGGGCTGTGGCAAGTCTACCTTATTAAATATATTAGGCTTGCTCGACAATCCCACAAGCGGCACTTACTACCTCGATGGCGAGGAAGTGGGCAAGTTGAAAGAGAGTCAGCGCACGAAGGTCCGCAAGGGCCAGATTGGTTTTGTGTTCCAGAGCTTCAACCTCATTGATGAGTTGAACGTAGAGGAGAACGTGGAACTGCCGTTGACCTACTTAGGAGTTCCCAAGAAAGAGCGCAAACAGCGTGTGGAAGAAGTGCTTCGCCGTATGGCCATCTCGCATCGTGCCCATCACTTCCCCCAGCAGCTCTCCGGAGGTCAGCAGCAACGTGTCGCTATTGCCCGTGCCGTCGTGATGAATCCCAAGCTGATCCTCGCCGACGAGCCCACAGGTAACCTTGACTCCAAGAACGGACTGGAGGTGATGCAACTGCTCACCCAGCTGAACCAGGAAGGCACAACCGTTCTGATGGTAACCCACTCCGAACGCGATGCCGGCTATGCCCAGCGTGTCATCAACCTGCTTGACGGCCAGGTTGTCCCTGAAGTCAGTCTTTAGTCTTTAACTAAAATTGATTAAATGAAGTGTTAAAACCTCCTTTCAGCAGTGGTTTTAACACTTCATTAGTTTTTCAAATGTAACCATTACTTTACCATTTGTACCAATGCGGGGCTTTAGGGAATTACTACAAAGTATTTGATATAAATCAATTACATTATTTAATAAAATATTATTAATTTTGCACCCACAAAAAACTAATGTTGAATCAAAATCAGCTAAATGAAACAGTTAATAAACTTTGTGGGAACCGCTCTCCCATGGGCAAAAAGGCAATGCCGCTGGTCGGCATTGTCTTTGATGCTCCTGTTCTGCGCCACGGCGTGGGCACAGGGTGGCATAGCCGTTAAGGGAACGGTTGTCGATGCGAACGGAGAGGCGCTGATAGGTGCCTCCGTTGTGGTTAAGGGAAATACGTCGGTAGGTACGGTGACGGACTTCGACGGTAATTTCGCCTTTAGTGTCCCATCAGAGTCCTCGACCATCGTGGTCTCGTATGTGGGAATGAACACCGAAGAGTTGAAAGTCGGCAAGCGGCGCACGTTCAACGTGACGCTGAGCGACAACACCCAGCTTTCGGAAGTGATCGTCGTTGGTTTCGGCCAGCAGAAGAAGGCCTCTGTGGTGGGTGCCATTACCCAGACCACGGGTGAAGTGCTTGAACGTTCAGCAGGTATCGGTAGTGTGAGTGCTGCGCTGACGGGTAACGTCCCCGGTGTTGCCACCATCGCCTCTACCGGTCAGCCGGGTGAAGAGGATCCGCGAATCTATATCCGTGGTGCTGCTGCCTGGAACACGGACGCCCAGCCGCTGATCCTCGTGGATGGTGTGGAGCGTGAGATCAAGTCGGTGGATGTGACATCTGTCGCTACCGTCTCAGTGCTGAAGGACGCCTCTGCCACCGCCGTCTATGGTGTGAAGGGCGCTAACGGTGTTATCCTGATTACCACCAAGCGTGGTGTGGAAGGCAAGGCCAGAATTGACGTTGGCTTCAACGCTACCTTGAAGGCCGTGTCGAAACTCCCGCGCAAGTACGATTCATACGACGGTTATATGTTCCGTAACCAGGCCATCGAGCACGAGATTGCCATCGGCGGTGACGCTTCTTGGGCTTACTACCGTCCGCAGACATTCATCGACAACTTCCGCAATCAGGATCATACCGTCAAGCCTCACTATGCTGCTGACGGTACCTACCTCGGCGAATACAGTCAGGCAGAGCGCTATGCCAACGTTGACTGGCAGGACGAGATGTTTGAATCAACAGCGTTCTCATATAATACGAACCTGAATATCTCCGGTGGTACACAGTTCGTGAAGTATTTCGTGGCCTTCGACTTCCAGAACGAGGGTGATATGACAAAGGTATGGGATAACCATCAGGGTTACACCGGCGGTTATGCCTACAACCGTTTGAATGTGCGTTCGAACCTGGACTTCCAGATTACAAAGACCACTCAGTTCAAAGTGAACCTGGCAGGTTCGAATGCCCAGCAGAAGACCCCGCGTTACTATTATGGTAATAACGGTGAGTTCTTCCAGCAGCAGAAGTGGGCCGGTGCCTACGGTATGGCGCCTAACCTCTTCCCCGTTCAGTTCTCTGACGGATCGTGGGGTTACTATCCGCTGGTTTCCAACATTGAGAACTCTCCGGCCAGTGTGGCCACATCGGGTTATGAGTTGAAGACCATCACCCGCGTGTTCACCGACTTTGCCCTTGAGCAGAAGCTCGACTTCATCACGAAAGGTCTTGTAGCCCGTGGTACTATCTCCTGGGATAACCAGTTCAATGAGAGCGACCGTGGTATCTCCGACCTGCACACCACGAAGAAGGCGTATATGCTTCCTGAGGTAGGTCAGATGCTTTGGGAGAACGAAATCAATGCCACGACAGGTTTCGACTTCTATGAGAGCCGCGACTGGTCAACGGTGGCTGGTACGGTAGGTTATACGGGCCGTGCTACGGAAATGTCGCTCCAGCTCTTCTGGGGTCGTCAGTTCGGTGACCACAACGTGACGGTGATGGGTAACTGGAAGCGTCGTATCCAGGCTGGTAATGCCGACCTTGAGGATCGTCGTGAGGACTGGGTGTTCCGTTCCACCTACGACTATAAGGGCAGGTATTTCGCCGAGGTCAACGGTGCGTACAACGGTTCACAGAAGTTCTCTCCGGACAACCGTTTCGTATTCTTCGCTTCAGGAGCCTTAGGCTGGATGCTCTCGGAAGAGAAATTCATGAAGAAGTTGAAAGATAAGAAGATTATTGATATGTTCAAAATCCGTGGTTCTATCGGTGAGATTGGTGATGATGCCGGTGGTGCCCGTTGGGCTTACCTGACCACTTGGGAAGTTACGAACAATAGTAAAGGTTTTAACATGGGTCTTGACGGCTCTGAAAGCCCGTTCATCGGATATAAGGAAGCGGTGATTGCCAACCCTGACCTCCGATGGGCAACGGTCGTGAAGAAGAACATCGGTTTCGACTACGCTTTCCTCGGCGGTATGTTCGCAGGTAGCTTCGACTACTTCCGCGACGACCGTAAGGACATCTTCATCTCAGGTAGCAACCGTTCTGTGCCTTCATACTACGGTGCCGCCACGAACCCCGACATCAACAAGGGTAAGATGAAGAACCACGGTTTCGAGTTTGAACTCCGTTTCAACAAGGTATTGAACAACGGCATGCGCTTCTGGGCAAACGCCAACTACACCTACGCGCATAACGAAATCATAGAAAAGGATGACCCCGCACTGATTCCTGCCTACCGCAAGGCTGAGGGCTATTCTCAGGGTCAGTACACCTCGTTTATCGACAATGGTTTCATCAGCACATACGATGAATTATATAGTACGCCTGCACGCGAGAAGGACGACAGCCAGGTGCTTATCGGCGACCACTATATCGTTGACTTCAACGGTGACGGTGTCGTTGACGAGACTAACGACCAGGCTCCTTACGGTTACACCGGCACGCCGGAACACACCTACAACGCCACGATCGGCTGGGAGTGGAAGGGCTGGAGCTGCTTTGCCCAGTTGTACGGTGCCACGGGTGTCACACGTGACGTAGGCCTCCATTCTTTCAATAATAAGCTTCTGACTGTATATGACAATGGTACTTGGTGGAATCCCGTTGACGGCGGTGGCGAAGTCGTCGTTCCGCGATTCACCACGCAGGTATCCTACAACGACGGTACACAGTATCTCTACGACGGCTCCTATTTCCGTCTGAAGAACGTGGAGCTGGCTTATACATGGACGAAGGGCTGGATCAAGAAGCTCGGTTTCACAAGCCTGAAGCTGTATGTGAACGGCAACAACCTCTTCCTGATCACCAAGATGCCTGATGACCGTGAGAGTAACTACGGATTCAGCGGCGGCGGTGGTGCCTACCCGACTGTGAGACGTTATAACTTCGGAATTAAGCTTAACATCTAAGCGGCCTGCGGCCTGAATGATAAATGATAAATGATAAATTATAAAGTTATGAAATATAGTAATAACATAAAATCCCTTTTGTGTGGTTCGCTGCTCCTTGTGGCAGGCGCTTCCATCACGTCCTGCACCGACTGGCTCGACAAGGATCCGGAGTCTATCGTGGCAGAGGATGAGGCCTTCAAGAACTTCCGCAACTTCCAGGGATATATTGAGGAAATCTATAACCTGATTCCTGATAAGGAGAAGGTTAACTATTGTACTGCATGGAATTTCGGTGATGACGCTGTTCACAATCCCGAGGGCTATGCACACATGGATCACCAGGTGGATCTTGGTAACTATCGTAACTGGGTTAGCAACACACAGTGCTGGTTAAAAGGTGGCACCTATAATGGCAGGCGTCAGTCACTCTGGGATAACTCTTGGTACTGCATCCGTAAGTGTAACATGGGTATTGCGAATATCAAGTCTCTCGTAGGAACAGACGAAGAGCGTGACCTGTTGCTCGGACAGATGTATTTCTTCCGTGCATGGTGGCATTTCGAAGTGATGTGCTATTTCGGTGGCATGCCATACATTGATGAGGCTTTTGGTTCCGAAATCCCTGAACTTCCTCGCCTTTCTTTCCAGGAGTGTGCTGACCGTTGTGCTGAGGATTTTGAAAGGGCTTACGATCTGCTGCCTTACGACTGGGACGAGACACTGGCCGGTATGCAGACTGGAGGAAAGAACGACCTGCGTGTCAACAAGTTCATGGCACTCTGCTATCTGGGTAAGTGCTATCTCTGGGCAGGTTCTCCCCTTATGAAGGAATTTGAGAAGACCAAGAACGGTGGTACTGCCCAGCTCCTGGGTGCCAGCAGCAACGGCAAGACCTACGATTATGATGTGGACTACTGTAAGAAGGCCGCTGAAGCCCTCGGCAAGGCACTTGACCTGGTCAAGAAGGGAACGGTGAAGTATAAACTGGCAGAGTACAGGTATTCCAACATCTACGATCACGAGCGTGACGAGAATGCGGAGTCCTGCTATTCAGACATCTTCTATACTGTAAAACAGAATTGGATGATGCCTGGTTCTACGGAGGCCATCTTCCGTGGCGCATATCCTGGTACGAACTCTGCCAACTGGAACTGCGCTAAGATCTTCGGTCCCAAGGTTGCAGGTCTCGTGGCTCACGACAACATCATTCACCATCCGACAGCCAACCTCGTTGATCAGTATGGTATGGCCAATGGACAGCCTATCTATCTTGTTCAGAATGGTCAGTATGTGCTGAACGAGAAGTCTGGATGGGATCCTGAGCATCCCTATAAGGATCGTGACCCGCGCTTATATCACGATATCGTGTTCGATGGTTTCCACTATGTACTCAGCACAGACGCCCTGGATGGCGAGCAGAAGAAACTCGAGTATTGCGATCTCTTCACCGGTGGTGCCATGCGTGCCATCGACAATGCCAGCAGCACGGGCTATTTCATCCAGAAGCTGATTCCTCACCAGTGTAACGAAGGTGACAGATGGTACGACTGGGATTATGCCTTCCAGTGCTATCTGCCCTACATGCGCCTGGCTGATGTCTATCTGATGTATGCCGAGGCAATGGCTGCCATCGCCAATTCAGCCAGCGACCTGAAGGACAGACCTACCTACTGCCCGTCGTACTCTGCTGTTGAAGCCATCAACGCCCTCCGCGACCGTGTGAACTCTGAAGACTATCCTATGGAGCATGTCGTAGCCAACTGTATGGACACCAGGGAACACTTCATTGACGAGGTACGCCGTGAGCGCGCTGTGGAGCTTTCCTTCGAAGGCTTCCGCTGGTGTGACCTCCAGCGCTGGCTCCTCCTGACAGAGCCTCCTTACACGGTGAAATACTCTCATGAGTTCGAGCGTCTGGAAGCTGATGCCTGGTTTAAGGATCACGATCCGAAGGACGCCAAGATCGGTAACTTCCGCAAGGCAGATCTGATCAGCCGTCGTCTGGAATCCAAGCACTACTGGTTCCCGCTTCCTGACAAGGACACCTATCTGTATGCAAACTTCCCACAGAACCCGGGATGGTAAGCGGCCTGCAGCCTAAATGATGAATGATAAATGATAAAAGATATAGATATGAAACATATTAAAAGAAACATATTTCTCTTTGCCATGCTGGCGGTGTCGGCGGTGACAGTCAATGCGCAGGACGCTGACGACGCTGACTCTACCGTGGTGAAAAAGAAAGTCCATGTTGCTTTCCGCGACGTAGATGCAGACCAGCTTCTCGGAGGCATTTCCTATGTTGACATGGAAGAGCTGCAGAAGAAGGACTATACGACGGGCAGCCTTGAAGACATGTTAGGGCTTGTCGGCGGATGGAACGGCAACAACCTCTGGGGTATGGACAATGACCGTCTGGACAATAATGACAACAGCAACATGCCGCTCGTGATCATCGACGGTGTGAAGCGTCCGTCGAACAATGTGCTGCCTTCTGAGATCGAGCAGATCACCTTCCTCAAGAGTGCTCAGGCCGTCGTACTCTATGGCTCCAAGGGTGCCAAGGGTGCCATCCTGATCACTACCAAGCGTGGCAAGGTGGACGGTCTTCAGATCCAGGCCAACGCCAACGCCGGTTTCCACGTGGCGAAGGAATTCCCCGAGTATCTGGGATCAGCAGAGTATATGACTCTCTACAACGAGGCCCGCAGGAACGACGGTCTCGATCCGAGATATTCCCAGCAGGATATCTACAATCATGCTTCGGGACTCAACCCCTACCGTTATCCGAACGTGAACTACTATTCAGACGAATATGTCCGCAAGGCCTACAACCGTCTGGAAGGAACGTTGGAGATTCAGGGTGGTGGTAAGCGTGCCCACTTCTACACGAACATCAACTACTACCGTGTGGAGGATCTCCTCAACTTCGGCGATGCCAAGGAGAACTACACCGACCGTTTCAGTGTACGTGGTAATGTGGACCTCGTGATCAACAAGGTGATCAAGGGTTTTGCCAACGCCAGCGCCACGTTCTACAATGCCAACAAGAACAAGGGTGAATTCTGGCATGAGGCTGCAGGTGAAGAGCTGCAGAATGGCAACTGGGTCAATACTGGCAAATACGGCCGTCCGAACTTCCCGGAGAACGCCGCCCCGCTGATTTCCATCGATATGGTGGACCCCAATGCCACGAAGGCACTTGCCCTCCTCCACAAGTCTCTTAACCTGCTCGACGGACAGTACTTCCCCGGAGGTACGAAGGCCACGCAGACCAACGCCATTGCAGACTGCTACTTCGGTGGTCAGACAACAGACGTGAGCCGTCAGTTCCAGTTCGATGCCGGTATCATCTATGACATGGGCAACTTCGTGAAGGGCTTGTCGTTCAAGACACTGTTCTCCATCGACTATGCTGCCAACTACAGCCTCTCCTACGACAACAAGTACGCTGTGTTCATTCCCACATGGAGTAACTACAATTCTGAGGATGTCATCGTAGGCATCACCCAGCAGAATGACGAGATCGTGACAGGTCACATGGCCATGTCGAACACCAAATACCGTCAGACCATCAGCTGGAACGGTCATTTCGACTACGACAACACGTTTGCCGGCAAGCATCACATCACTGGTATGCTTCTCGCCAATATGTACACCACCACACGCAGTGGCGAGTACCACCGTTATGCCAATGCCAACCTGGGACTTCAGGCAGGTTACGACTATATGGGCCGTTACTTCGCAGAAGCCTCTGTGGCTGCCGTACATTCCGCCCGTCTGGCAGAAGGTCACCGTGGCGCCCTCTCACCTTCATTCACCGTCGGCTGGAACATCGCCAAGGAGAACTTCATGAAGGCGAAATTCGTCGATGATCTGTTGCTCAGTGCCTCATACAGCAATCTGAACGAAGATATCGATGTCTATATGAGAAAAAATAACAATGATGTCTATTTCTATCTTTATGATGCTTTGTGGACAACGTCCGGCGGTAACTTCTCATGGAATGAGGGATCTTCTACAGACCGTACCAATTCGACGATGGGTAGCAACCCCTCTCTCGACTACATCCATCGTAAGGAGTTCTCTATCAGCCTGCGCAGTTCGTTCTTCAACAAGCTGCTCGACGTTGACCTTACCTACTTCAATACAGATATGGACGGCTTCATCGTGCAGAACCTGACCACATTCCCCTCACACCTGCAGGGTGGTCTGAACAATGGTACGTTCATGCCGGCCATCAACAACAACGTCCAGAACCGCAAGGGTCTTGACTTCAGCATCACAGCCCGGAAGCAGTTCGGACCGGTATATGCCCAGCTTGGTTTCGTCGGTACTTATCTGACGACCAAGAACAAGGTTTACGATGAGCTTGTGGAATATGACTACCAGCACAAGGAAGGTCGTGCCATCGATGCCATCTGGGGTTACAAGTGCCTGGGATTCTACTCTACCAGCGACTTCAATTACAATGAAGAGACTGGCAAGTACACTCTGAAGAGTGAACTCCCGACACCGAAGATCGGTGGTACCATCCAGCCCGGTGACCTGAAGTACGAAGATGTGAACGGCGACGGCGTCCTCGACAGCAAGGACCAGGTGGATCTTGGCAAGTCAGGTACGTACGGTTCTCCTTTCACCTGTGGTGTGAACCTCACACTCAAGTATAAGAACTTCACGCTCTTTATCCTGGGTAATGGCCAGTTCGGTGCCTATGGCATGAAGAACAACGGCTACTACTATATGAGTGGCGATGCCAAGTACTCAGTCAATGCCCGTAACCGTTGGACTTCTGACGCCTCGGCAGCTACTGCTACCCATCCCCGTCTGTCCACACAGAACTCGGCCAACAACTCTGCAGCTTCCACATTCTGGATGTACAGCACCGACCGCTTCAACCTTCGCAAGGTGCAGCTGACCTACGATTTCCCGGAGGAAATGTTTAATGGCAAGTGGGTCAAGGCCCTCTCAATATATTTGAACGGAAACGACCTCCTTACAATCTCCAAGGAACGTAAGTTGATGGAAACAACAGTTGGTTATGCACCACAGACGCGTTTCTATAACCTCGGTGTTAAGGTAACTCTTTAAGCGGCCTGCGGCCTAAATGATGAATGATAAATGATAAATGATAATGAAAATTATGATTACCAGAAGATATTATAAAGCAGCGTTGAGAGTATTCTACTTACTCCTCCTCTCCTTCTCTACTTCTCTTTTTGTCAGCTGCGACGATATGTTCGAGCCGGCAGATGAGAACAACCGACAGGAGGAAGCCATGTACGAGGAGTCAAAGTATGCACATGGACTGCAGATCTATGGTTACGACCGTCTGCCGTATATCACCAATGTCGGAAACCAGTGGAACTGGACCGACGTTGCTACAGATGATGCTGTCACCAACCTTAAGAGCAGTTCCTACCTGACTATGACCACAGGCACCTGGGCTTCAGACAACGACCCGATGTCGAAATGGAACAATTGTAAGGACGGTATCCAGTATATCAACCTCTTCCTCTCAAAAGTGGATAACGTGAAGTGGGCACCCAGTTCTGCTTCCAAGCAGCAGATGTTCATCGACCGTCTGAAAGGTGAGGCATTCGGCCTTCGTGCCATCCTCTATTATTATCTGCTTCAGGCTCATGGAGGCTATGCCGACGATGGCGTTCTCTACGGTGTGCCCCTGCTCACGACGGCTGAGGACGGTAGTTCAGACTACAACCAGCCGCGCGCTACCTTCGCAGAATGTGTCCAGCAGTGTTTTGCCGACTGCGACAGTGCCATGGCACTGCTCCCGTTGGACTATGGAGACATCACCTTCGAATCGCAGATTCCTCCCAAGTATGTCGCCCTGGGTGCGAACAGTTCCAATTACAACCTCGTATTTGGCGACAAGGCCCGCAACCTCTTGTCTGGCAGGATCGCCGAGGCTGTCA
This sequence comes from Prevotella sp., assembly GCA_017428805.1. Next base: position 65,767 of record JAFRQC010000076.1, read on the forward strand.
AGGCACAGATTGCCCTGCTCGCTGCCAGTCCGGCATTCCGCGAACAGAGCGGTGTCACTTCTGCTGAGGCAGCCATACTTTGCGGAAATGTCCTCAAGCGCATTGGCGGCGTGGCAGGATTAGACCCGACGGGTAACACCTGGTACAAGAACACCACCAAGCTTGAACCCGCTGGCGGTGAGATGCCAGAGATCCTCTGGCGTGAAGACCGTCATAAGAACTCAGAACAGGAGGGGGAGAACTTCCCGCCGTCGCTGTATGGCAGCGGCCGCATCAATCCGTCGCAGAATCTTGTCGACGCCTTCCCCATGCGCAGCGGTCATCCCATCACCAATCCGAGAGCCGGTTACGATCCACAGAATCCTTATGCAGACCGTGACCCGCGTCTTGAGCTCTACATCCTCTATAACGGCCAAACGTACCGAAAGACGGACATCATCACAGGTAACTATCCAAACAGCAAGGGTGAGACGATGGACAACCTGAACAATATCGGCACCTCTACCCGTACAGGCTATTACCTGAAGAAACTTCTCCGCGAGGATGTCAGCCCGCTGTCAAGTTCGAAAATTGAGCAGCAGCACATCTATCCGCGCATCCGTTTCACGGAGATCTTCCTCGCCTATGCAGAGGCTGCCAATGATGCCTGGGGACCGGATGTCGATGGTGGAAACTTCGGCTTCACGGCCTACGATGTGATCATGGCCATCCGTAAGCGTGCCGGACTCGCTACCGATGAGTACGGTGTCGAACTTAAAACTGGCGACGCCTATCTGGAAGAGTGTGCAACAGACCAGACCAAGATGACGGAGCTGATTCGCAACGAGCGCCGCATCGAGCTTTGCTTTGAGAACAAGCGCTTCTGGGACCTCCGTCGCTGGCAGATGCCTATCGACGAAGGTGTGAAGGGCATGCAGATTGACCGTAACGAGGAGACTGGCGAGCTCACTTACACCATCATTGATGTGGAGGCCCGTAACTTCACCACTCCTTATCAGTGGTATGGACCGATTCCCAAGAGTGAAACGCTCAAATGGAGCAACCTCATGCAAAACAGGGGATGGCAGTAAAGAATAATTGATAATTGAGAATTGAAAATTGAGAATTATGATTACTAAGATTAATAAAAGACATCTGAAGTCTATAGTCTGTCTCTCTGTAGTCGCACTCCTTTCTTCCTGCTACAATGCAGACAAGGAGTTCCCCGACTACGAAGGAGGCACCACCGCCTACTTCGCCTACCAGAACCCGGTGCGCACACTGATTCTGGGCAACGACATCTACGACAACACGCTCGACAACGAGCACAAATGCCGGATATGGGCGACTATGGGTGGAGCCTATAGCGGACGTGATGCTGTGGCGACCATTGTCGTCGACGAGAGTCTCTGCGACAACCTCTATTTCACCGATGAAGGCGGCAACCCAGCCGAGCCTGTGCATCCTATGCCGACGAGCCACTATCGTCTGCTGTCCAACACCATTCCCTACAATGGCGACAGCCGAGGCTATGTGGAAGTGCAGTTCACCGATGACTTCTTCAACGATCCCAAATCCATCACAGACTACTATGTCATCCCATTGTGGATGAAGGAAGTCACAGGCATTGACCACATCCTCTCGGGCACACCCCGCGAAGGTCTCAACCCCTCTCGCACGAATACCGAGGACTGGGATGTGCTGGCTAAGGACTACGTGCTCTACTGCGTGAAGTATATGAATCCCTGGCAGGGAAAATATATCCGCCGTGGTATTGACCAGGTGACGGAAAAGGGCGTACTCAACACCGTTGTCCGCAGAGACGTGTCGCTGGTGGACTCCGACCCCGAGCACTACAAGGAGAACCCCGTGAACCAGAACGACGAGATCTGCGAAATCAAGACCAAGAACATGTCGCAGGCTATCTTCCCTGTACAATTCAAGACCTCTGGTGCTTCCATACAGTGTAATCTCATCCTCACGTTCAATGGCGATCAGTGTACGATTTCCACCGACGACAAAGACGTGACGGCCACCGGTTCCGGCGAATTCATCGCCAAGGGAACGGAGCGTCCGGAATACAAGGACTACCAGTGGGGCAGCAACAACGGACAGCCTGTCCAGCGTGACATCCTCCGTCTGGCTTACGATGTCAAATTCGCCAGCAGCGACATCCAGGTATCCACCACCGATACCCTCGTCGTCCAGACACGTGAGTCAAACAAGAGAGAGTTCTTCTCATCTAAATACGTTAAATAATTGAGAATTGAGAATTGAAAATTGAGCATTTATGCTTGAGCTAAAGCGAAAAATTATGATTACCAAGGTAAGAAAAAGACTTCTGATAGGTTTATCATTTATCATTTGTCATTTATCATTTAGCGTAGCGCTGACATCCTGTGCCGACTATAATGTCACAGACGATTTCACTGCAGAGCCCAATCCGACTTATGTCGAGCCCTATAAGGAGCTGCAGCCCGTCAAGTCATACATCGACAGAGAGAAGTATCCCAACCTGAAGCTCGGTGCCACCATGAAGGTGTCGGAGTTCAACAAGCAGGAGCTGGCCCATGCCGCCTGCGTCACCAACTGCGACGATGTCTCTTTCGGCACCACCCTGATGGCCGGCAGCATCATCAATGGCAAGGGTGTGATGAACTTCCTCGACATGAGCGACCTCCTTTCCCATGTGGAAGAGATCGGCTATGAGGTCTATGGCAGTCCTATCGTTGCCAATGCCAACCAGCCCGACGAGTGGCTGGCCCTGCTCACGGCACCCATCGAGGTCACTGTGGAGTATATCGAAGTCAAGGCTGTCGATTACAGCACCATCGACGAATTCACTGGTACCGTGGAGAAGGGAAAGGCCGAGATCGTCAAATACGACGGTGCGAACGCCCTGAAGATTGGTACGGCATGCAATGTCCGCATCATCGAAGGCTTCGAAGTTGATCCTGGCGCCAAATACACCACGACCTTCTGGGCAAAGGTTGACAAGGACGCTTCCTATACGGTCACCTTCTCTGGCAACAAGGTGAATGGCAGTGGTGCTGACGGAAAGTTCACCCTCAAGGCCGGTAAGCTGACGAAGGTCGTTATTGAAAGTCAGAGTGCACCTGACGAGACCGAGGGGTACCTGAGAATCGAGAACACCCGTTCCGCTCCCATCTATATCTCAAAGGTCGAGGTAGGCTGCTATCCTGACAACCACCGTCCGCAGACAGAAAAGGAGAAGAGCGACACCATCCAATATGCCCTCCACACCTGGTGTGACGGTCTGATGAAGATCAACGAAGGCCGCATCACGTCATTCGACCTCATCGACGAGCCCATCGACGAGAAGGCTGTTATGGACAACGGCAAGTACGACCTCAAGCACTCCACTGAGAAGATCTACTGGCAGGACATTCTCGGCAGCGACAACTACGCCCCCGCAGTTTCCAAGGAGGCCAGTGAGGCTTACGTCAAATACAACGGCGACCCTGCCCAGCTGAAGTTCTTCATCAGCGAGACAGGTCTTGAGAATGAGAAGAAGTTTGAGAGCCTCATGTACTGGATCAACATCTGGGACGCCAAAGGCGCCAAGATCGACGGTATCAACGCCAAGCTGAACCTCGTCTATAGCGAGGATGCAGCTACGCTGGAGGAAAACAACGACATCCTCGACAACCTGCTGATGAACCTGGCCCTCTCCGGCAAGCTCGTCCGCGTTTCCAACTTCGACATCAAGTATCAGAATGCCGAGGGTGGCAATGTAGCTGCCAAGGACATCACGGCAGAACAGCGTCAAAAGCTCGCCGACTATAACGCTTACGTCATCAGTAGCTATATGACCATTATTCCCAAAGACAAGCAGGCCGGCATCTGTAAGGGCAACCTCGCCGACACCTCCGATCCTGTAGGCCTCTGGGCTGTCGATACGAAGAGTAAGGACTGGGTGCGCACAGCCACCTACAAGGCCTTCTGCGATGGTCTCACCGCAAAGTAAATTTTTTATTTTTAACTATATAATTTTTTTAATATTTTAATTTTTAAATTATGAAAAAGCTATTAACATTGTTTGCTCTCATGGCATGTTTCCTGGGAGTAAAGGCTGATGAGGTAGTCGATGTGGAAATTGACTACACGACAGTTACTTCTGACGCCTGGAATGGTGGCTGGAGAAGCGAGTCTGCTGCAGAACGCGTCTCTGTAGTCCCCGGCGAAGGTATCTATTTCCACAGCGAGGAAGCCGTAGATCCTTTCTACGATGTCCAGTTCCAGCTTCCTGGTGTCAAACAGAGTTCCCTGGACCCTGATGCGTCTTACACCATCACCATCAAGATCAAGGGTTCTGTCGAGCAGAGCATCAGAGGTTATTTCTCTGGTTCCGACAAACCTGGTGATATTCCCGTCACAGGCGAAGAGCAGACGCTGACATTTACCGGATGCCAGGACAACCCCAGCGCACAGTACTTTGCAAGTAGTGGTTGCGTTCTCATCCAGTGCGGTGACTATGTAGGCGACTGGACCATTTCTTACATCAAGATCACCCACGAGGAGAGAGGCAATCAGCGTCCTGTCACATGGCAGGAGTGGCTCACCAACGACGGCAAGGCCATCATTCCTGATGTAGCCACCGAGAGCAAGTGGATGGGTAATGCTGAAACACCGTGGCCAGACTGGGCTAATGAGGTAACTGACGGTATCAACATCAACTGGAGAACCGACCGTGCCCCCGAGATCTGCGCATGGTCTCTGACAATGGGCAGGAACTTTGACGATCAATGTGCCGACTTTGGACAGGCTGCCGACAGAGCTCGTCCCTACCCCGCTGATATCGAACCAGAAGAAGGCAATGAGTCTAACCACGTCTTCGCCGTTCATGTCGATCAGATTGATATTATTGACGATGATGCATCAGTCCAGTGGTCTAACCAGTTCTGGGTCCAGGCACCTCGCGCTTTCAAGGCTGGCGAGACCGTCAAAATCTCGTTCAAGTACAAGGCTCAGCACGCTTGCTCAGCAGCTACACAGTGGCACCAGAAGAATCCTTCTGTCTATCTCTTCTGGAACGCTGCCGGCGATGTGAACTTCACCGAGGAGTGGCAGGAGTTTGAGTGGAAGGGTTCCCTTCCTGCAGACGCCAACAACGCTTGGTCACTGGCATTCAACCTCTGCTCTGACGCTACAAACGGCCGCACGCCGAATGTATTCTACTTCGACGACCTCTCTTGGGAGACCATGGTGCTCGATGATGGCTACTTCGTGGCTTCTTCTAACACCGCCAAGGGTGTTGAATACGACTTAGACAACGCTATTGAATTCCAGCCCTCCGATGAAGACGGTGTCTTGGTTGCCACCGTCGGTACAGCCGGAAAGAAAGATACATGGGTTAATGAGATCATGATTTCTACCGTTCGCGGCCATGACGCTTCCTTCAAGAGCGCTACCCTGAAGCCTTCAGGAAACTACATTGGTGAAGACAACTGGGGTGACTACACAGAAGGCTCTAACGCCAAGATTAAGCTTCCCGCAGCTGGTGTATGGACCATCAATCTTGCTATTGAGGACAGACAGATCAACATCATCCAGGTGGAAGGTGATGAGTATGCAGAGCCCGTCGAGATCGTTGCCAACCCGACAGAGGTTACTCTGAACGGTGTTGAGAGAGACTGGCTGACAGCCGACAATAACGGTGATCCCAGAGAAGAACAGATTGGCGAAGGCAACACTTGGGACAACCAGTTCTTTATCAAGGCCAACCGTGCACTGAGCGCTGGTGAGGTAACCGTTATCGAGTTCGACTACGTCGCTGCCAAGGACGCCAAGAGCACCACACAGTGTCAGGGTGAGCCGGGTCAGTACATGCACTGGAATGCTATCGGTGATGTTGACTTCACCACCGAGGAGCAGCACTTCAGCAAGACCTTCACCGTTCCTGCCGAGGCTGACGGCATGCTGTCCATCTCATTCGACATGGCTGTCATCAAGGAGGCCAACGACTACACCATCAAGAACGTTATCTGGAAGCTGGAGGACGGCACAGAGTCGCTGATCAACCAGACCGGTGGTGAGAACTTCTGGCTGAAGATCAGTGCAGGCACAGCTCCTTATCAGTATGAGGAGACCGCCATCAATGGTGTTGTTGTCAACAACAAGAAGTCTTCTGCCGCTACCTACAACCTCGCTGGCCAGCGTGTCGCTAAGACCTACAAGGGCATCGTGGTGAAGGACGGCAAAAAGTATATTGCTAAGTAATCCTTTCCCCTCCTGAGTCAGGAGGGGCTAGGGGTGGTCTTAACAACCCCATTGTCCATCGGTCATGGACAATTTTTAGAACTTTACATTGTTTTGGTGGGATCCGGGCTCGTGAGAGTCCGGATCTTCCTTTTATGCCTTTTCTTATATACCATTTCACAATTTTATCCAAAATGGATAATCTTTTTTGGATAATTATTTGGAGTTTCGGATAAAAGTCCTTATCTTTGCACCATCAAAACATCATTTGCTATGACAATAGACAATCCTTTCATCACCTACGGCTATGAGTCTGCCGAGTATTTCTGCGACCGTCAGGAAGAAACGCACCTGTTAACAACATTGCTGACCAATGGGAACCATGTGGCTCTTATATCACCCCGACGTATGGGCAAGACGGGACTTCTGAACCACTGCTTTGCCCAGTCTGACATCCAGCAGAAGTACTACACATTCCTGATAGACATCTATGCGACCAAGAACCTGCAGGATATGGTCTTTCAAATGGGGCGCACTATTGTTACCCGTCTGAAGCCCTGGGGGCAGGAAGCTGTGGACCGTTTCCTTCAGTTTGTCACTTCGCTCCGCACGGGAATCTCGTTTGACGGCCAGGGCAATGCAAGTTGGAATCTTGGTGTGGGAGACATCAAGTCACCATCGTTTACCTTAGAAGAGATATTCAACTACCTGAAAGAGGCAAACAAGCGCTGCATCGTGGCCATCGACGAGTTTCAGACCATTGCTGATTATCCTGAGCAGAATGTGGAGGCACTGTTGCGAACGTATGTTCAGGACTGCCGCAATGCCGTTTTTGTGTTCTCAGGATCGCAGAAGAGCATGATGAGCGAGATCTTCTCATCACCGGCAAGACCTTTCTATCAGAGCACATCACTCATGTTCCTGAAACCTGTGGCTCTGACAGCGTATGAGTCTTTCGCAGATCACCATTTCAAGCTTTCCAAAAAGCAAATAGATCCTGGCGTAGTAAAGGCTATCTATGAGCGTTTCGAAGGAACGACATGGTATCTACAGAAGGTCTTGAACCAGCTCTATGCCACGACAGACCATGCCGCCACAGATGATGTTGAAAGAGCGGTAACACAAATCATCCGTCAGAATGAGGAAGCCTACAAAGATACACTCTTCCAACTGACAGCCAGACAGCGTGACTTGCTTGTGGCCATTGGCCAAGAAGGCAAGGCAAGCCAAATCACTGGTATGCAGTTCGTAAAACGCCATCACCTTTCTTCGGCCAGCAGCGTACAGAAAGCAGCACAGGCCCTCCTGGAGAAGCAGCTTATCACCCAACAACAGAACATCTATGAAGTCTATGACAAGTTTATGGCTGAATGGTTGAGGTTTCAGCTGTAACGCATACAAGAAAGACCCCCCGCCGATGATGGCGAGGGATCTTCTTGCTTACAGCCAGATGGGTCCTTGGCCCATGCAGCTGGTTGTTCCTATTGCTGTCAGAAATGCCGTGAGCGCAGCTACTAACACCTTCACCGCCAGCTCAATAATCCTCTGCTTCTTCATGATATACCTCCTTTCTTTTGCGATTTGAGTATTTATTTCTCCCCCTAAGTTAGGGGGATCCAGAGGGGGTCTGCGCTCGGCTTTGCCGCTTGCTACCGAAGGGACGCAAGAACAAGCGATATCTCAGAGGCTGAGCGTGCGGCCGTTCAGACCACCCCATTGTCCATCGGTCATGGACAATTTTTAGAACTTTACATTGTTTTGGTGGGATCCGGGCTCGTGAGAGTCCGGATCTTTCTGTTGCTTTCTGTAAGGTTGTAAGGTTGTAAGAATGTAAGGAACGAAAAAAGCAGCAAGGGCATTTCACAACGCCCTTGCTGCATGATTATTTTAAAGGAAGCTTATCTTTCGGGAAAAGCATATCGAATGCCTGGCTGATTTTCTTATCGTCGATGTACTTCTCATTCTCGGCACCGATCTCAACCATGGCCATGTAGTGAATCAGAGACACATAGAAGTCCTTGAATGCCATGCAAGGCTCAGGCATGAAGAAATCATCCACCTTTTGAATGCCCATCTTCTCAATCAGCCTCGCAAGCACGTAGGCAAAATACATAGAGGTGTTATTCTCAGACCGTGGAGCCCACGTAGAGATCACTCCTGACAACTGAAGGATGCCTCTTTTCCTGTAGGTGACTGCGATGATTTTCAGCGCAGCACGATAGCCGAACAGTTCATCTTCAAACGTACAGAACTTATGGTTTACGCTTCTGAATTGCTCGCCCACCCAGTGATTCTTGTCGTTCACTCTGATGTTCAGGTGGTTTCTCTGGCGGATGCCAATGGGGAGGGACAAATTGTCACCCCCCTTGGCGTTAATCTTTGAATTTTCGTTTGTCATATCGTTTTACCTATTTCTGTTTTTGAATACTTCTTTGGTTTATTTGAGGACTTAACGACAACCAGGCCATCCTTAGTCCAACGGTTTATAAGGACACCTGCATAGTTTGAGGTGACACCAAGTTCCTTGGTAATAACAGACGTCGTGAATTCCTCAGGCAGCTGAGCCAACTGTTTGACAGTCTTGGTGTGAAGATTCTCAGCCGATTCCTCAGCGATCCTCTGTTCACTGCCCTCACAATACTTCTCAGTCATTCTGCCGAAGAACACCTTCTGCGAGAACAGCTGCACTTCCATGAAGAGGTCGCAGAGATCCAGGTCGTGCTGGTCGATGCTCAGCTTGTGGTCCTTCACCCACTCCTCCCAATGCCGCATCAGGATGAACGGCACGGAGCAATGAATGCCGTAATAGCACACACGTTTGATCAGGAACTCCAGCGCATCATCATCGGTCTGCTCGACGATCTTCATGATGTCGTTTGTCCATTTCCAGGCCTCCTCCACAATAGGCAGGATAGGCAGCTCTCCCTTACAAGAATCCAGACGATTGGCCCAGATCTTCAGGGTTTCATTATACTGCTGAATGGTGCGGGCGTTCTTGTTGAATGCCATCATCTTGTGCTTCTGAGGAGCCAGCGGGATCACGGCCAGACGCGTGGAGAGACCCGAACCGAAGTTCGCCTTGGTTACCTTGCGGTAGAGGGAATAGGCCGTACCTGTATAGAGGAAATTCCAATACACATAGAACGGGCCCGACACGGAATCGTTGTTACGATACATCTGGTCATCCTTCTCATTGTGGAAGGCCTTCAGCTCAAATACCCCCTTGTCAATCCACTGGCCGCCCCTGCTGGCAAGCAACTGGGACTCGAGCTCGGCATCAAACGTGAAGAGGTGCAGGTTCACCATCTCGCCGTCGATCTCCTCCACATTGTTCACCATATCCTCGATGAAGACATTGTTGGCCGTACGGGCACCGTGAATCCTGACCTTGGAATCCACATAGTTCACCTTCACCTTGTCCTTCTCCTTGGCGTCGGCATTGATTTTCTTGTCCTTCTTCATCCTGTTGATGGAGTCATGGTAGGCCTTGTCCTGGGCCATGATCGGACTGAGGATCACTTCAACGAGCGTACCGATACCACTCTTACCGGTCGCTGGATCGGCTATGATGAAGACCTCATAGTTCAGTCTGCGCTCCTTCTCAGGCTCGTGATAGTGGTGGTAATGGCAACGGGTGGCCAGCGTGCCGTAGAGACAGGCACCGCTGAAGAGGACGGCAGGATAGGAAGACACATCGAACTTATGCGTCAGTTCCTTCATGCAGGGGTAATACTTGAAGAGGGCCTTGAAGCTTTCCCCGTATCTGCGGTACTGCTCATAGATGGTTTCCTTGCTCATCTGGTTCGGATTCGACTTGTGGATATCCTCGGCGTGCTTCTTCAGCACCTTCTGGAAAACCTTGGGCATGTAGGTGGTGTACTTGTAGGCCAGGGCGTCCTTTACATCCCTTTCCACATTGTCACCCTCCCTGATCAGGTCCTTGACAAACTTCTGCTTCAGCAGATAGTACCACACGGCCTTGGGATTATTCTCCACGATGTGGCGCATATCGCGGGCGAGGCGCATCATCTGGTCGTGACGCTCACCGTCCTTGATGCCCACCTCTTCCATCCAGTCGTTGACGAGGATATTGATACGGATGCCTTTATAGCAGATCTTCTCGAGAGACTCGTCTATTTCCAGCGTTTCCTCCTTCTTCACCTTGGCGATACAGTCCCTGACCCAGCCGTCTATGTCATCATCGACAGGCTTTCCCTGATGATCAGCGCCGCTCCCAGCAGCCCCGTCAGCAAAAAGATCAAGATCAGCAGAACCATCGCAGTAGCGACCATTCCATTTATCGACAAACGATTGATTCTCATACGTTATAATCTGGGGATTAACTAACAGGATATCTTCATAGGTTGAAACGAACGTCAGGCGCGAGGCGTCCTTGCATTTCTTATCCACCTCGACCTCAAACTCCTTGGCAAAGGCCGCCTGGTTCTGGGCCAGGTTGCCACGCTCCACCGATGTGGGGAACACCATCTTCAGGCCCTTGCCACTCGGCGAGACGAACGACAGCAGCGGACTCCACGCCATGACATTCCTTCTCAGCAGGTCCTGCCACAATTCCCGGGGATCATCCACGTGGTCAATATCCACGATGAAGAGGCCGTTCATCACCACATGCTCCTGATGGCGCCAGGCACCGTCGCCGTGATCCTTACCCTCGCGGTCAACCCACTTGTGGATCTTGAATGCCTTTGCCTGAAACACCACGCCGGGCAGGGAGTTTTTCTCTTCTCCTATTTCTTTTTTCTTTTTATTGGCCAAAGTGACATCACCATGCGCTTCAAACACGGCGATCTGTTGCAGACCCTCACGGTAAGCAGTAATCTTACGCTTGACCTCCTCGTTTTTGAAGAGGTCAAGAAGATTATCCAGCGAATCGACAAGAACGGTGGGCGTTCCTCTCTTTATTTCTGCACAAATTGCCATGAAGAGACATCAAAGTTTAGCGTTTCACCTAACTTCTTCACTAATTCGGTCAGAACATCCCTGACAAAGAGGTTCCAATCGTCGGCAGGCAGACCTTCCAAGTAGCGCTCGTGCGCCCAGTCGTTGTAGAGTTTGCCTGTCAGAGCTTGCATCTTCGGATCTCGGGTGGCGAAGATGAGAACATTGTAAATCTCTTCCATGACGTAGCCGCATCCCTCCTTGAACGAGCGGATGCAGTGCCAGTAACTTTGGGCTATATCCGGGTTGCTTTTGTACAACTCCATGATAGCCTTCTCCTTAGCGTTCATTTGCTTCCACATAACTATTTGATGGTGTTAATTGCTTTGTACATTTTACTCATAACATCAGAAACCTCCATGAAGAGTTTGTCTTTGGATTGGTTCCCGTCTAAAGAGAGAATAGCCTTGATAGTACCGTCCTTCTTCGAGTGATAGACCTTTATCTTTTCACCATCCTGAAAGCACAGCCCAGAGGTTTGATATTTCAGCTGCTTGTGAGCCTTAGGTCCCAGTTCCTTGATGACCTTGTCAATCATCTGGCCATAGGGATCGGCAGCATTTGAATCCACACTCATGTTCAGGCAGAGTGACGATGATTTCTCACCCGGAGTTTTCAAGACCTTGAAGTTCTTCTGATCGATGATCCTTTCCCGCTTCAGTTCAGGTCTCTGGACTACCGAAGTCACTAAATAAACCCCTTCCTCATGCCACCCCTCCAGCCGGGCCCGACTCGAAATGTCGGGCTTTCTGCTGGGGCGGGCTGAATAAGTCTCATCCTTGGAAGGCTCAGCGAGGATGATTTTCTTCTCTTCAGTCTTACTCATACGCTATTGGATGGCTAAGAGCAATATCATCAGTGGCTTCCACCAGCATCGAGTGATACCCGTCAGAAACAATGATCTCTTTCGACTTGATGGTCTTGTCTTCTCCCGTTTTCTTGTCCTGGTAGGATCTCTCCACCGTCTGGAACATCTTCATTATTTTTACTACCATAATTTTAACTCTTTAATTTTTTAATCTTTTAATTATCCTAATCCGTTTAATCCGTTTAATCCGTTGTTCATTTTTTCTTCAGCAGAAACAGCAAATAGTCCTTTGTCTCGTCAAGCAGTTCTATCCCCAACTGGAAGTACTCCTGGTTCGTGTCCAGTTCCAGCAGTTCCAGCAGCTTGTTGCAAAGTTCAACGTTATTGAACACCAGTCCATTCGATCCCGGTTTGAACTTCACCTCGATGCCCCGCTGTCGGTTGAACATCAGCACCACGTCCTTGGTCTTCCGGCTGCGGGTCACCAGCATGTGAGTGGAAAGTTTCTTGGCCACCATCTTCGAATGTTCCATGTTCAGCGTCAGCCGTTTGCCGCCCCGGAGACTCAGCGAACAAGTGTCCTTCGGCAGACCCGTACATATAGTCCTCATCGGGACTTCAATCACTTCCAGGTCGAGACCGTCTAATTGCACCGCCTCGCTGTGCTCAGCCCGCTTCTGTTTGAGCAGTGTGGTCCATTCCATGTTTAAAGTCATCCAGAAGTCCTTGCCGTAGATCCCTTTCGGATAGATGAAAGCCTGAGGTATCACAATGTCGGCCCGGGTCAGTTCCAGATAGTCCTCCAGTTTCTTAGGGTTGAACGTCATGCGGTTCTCATTGTAGGTCTTTTCGAACACCATGAAGGCGTTTTGATCATTCATGAACTTCTTGAAGTCCCTGATTTCGCTTTGTGTCATAGGCACAGTGTTTATTTTACGTCGCCCCCTTTCAGGCGACCTTTAAATGAATAAATAATGTTCGTGTGAAAACCTCACAAGGGGTCAGACCCCCTGTGAGGTAAAAGAGAGTATTTTCAGCCTTTTCAGTTTGTATCAATAAATGTAGCAGAGCGACTGCAGATGATCTGAGCGTCCTCAGGTCTGCACCGCAAAATTAAGCACAAAAAAAAGCGTGAACAAGTTTTGTCCACGCAGTTGATAGTTTTGTTGATATAGTTGATACTATTTGATAGTTTTGTTGATACTATACATTTTCCATATTGACATTTTTCCCCTTACCTTTAAGTATTTCCAGGAGTCTTTTACCTAATTTGATTTGGCGTTCAGCGGCTCCATTCTCCCGCCATTTCTCAAAAGACCAGGTTATTGTCCCCTTTCGGGCAGGATTGCCAACAGAATACTTATTGCATTTCTTGACGAACAATTTCTCAAAGGGCCAATTCTCAACATCCCTTACAAATTGGTCTATACCCCCATCATAACCCTTTTGAAGAAAAATCTGATAGGCCGTCCCCCATGAGGCATCACCCCACCAAAGTCCTTCTTCAAGAGTCTGCTCGCAGGCTGCTGCCATATCAGAAGGAGAAGGAGGCTCTTCTTCTAAATCCAGACTACTTTCTTGGGGATCCTTTTGAGGCATTCCATGGTAGTTATACACAGGGGCATGATAAACATGATAGTTATAGGTTTTGTTCTCTGCAGGTTTGCGGATGAGATCCTCAATGACTTTTGTTGCCATTTCCTTAAAGGCTTCGAGTAGCTGCAGCACCTCCTCGAAACCCCTCTGACTGCCGGGCAGTCCGTTTTCGTTTTGATTCATAATTTTATGGTTTTAAATGTTTATAATGTTTGGTTAATCCCTCTGGGGAGATTCGACCGCAAAGTTAAATGAGAAAAAAGCAATATCGGCGAGAACACTCTTAAAAGATGTATACATTATATAATAATCCAACTTCTTTAGTGTATATTATAGATTCGGAAGCCGATTTGCCCTCCCCACCTATTATATAATTATAGGCAAAAATCGAAAAAAATTCCAAAATATTTGGACGTTCCAAATAATATCTTTACCTTTGCAGACGTAAACCACAGTATTAACACTAAATCCAAATTGCTATGGACGAATTACAAATCATTCAATCCAAAATTTACGTCATTCGCGGTCTGCGCGTGATGCTTGATTTCGATCTGGCTATACTTTATGAGGTAGAGACTCGTTCACTTAATCAAACCGTCAAACGTAATGCAAGACGCTTTCCCAACGATTTTATGTTCCAACTCACAGAACAAGAATGGATACTAATCTCATCACAATTTGTGACGACATCAAGGATGAAACGACCTAAGAAATCGCTACCGTATGCTTTTACAGAGTTAGGCGCTTTGATGTTGTCAAGTGTACTCCGCAGCCCTGTAGCGGATGAGACGAGCATAAAGATAACAAGAGCATTTGTAGCCATGCGGCAGATGCTTTCATTCTCTACTCTGCCAGAAAAGGTCGTTACTTTAGCACAAGAACTATATAAACTGAAGGAGGAAGTGAACGACATCCTGGCTGATCAGAACGACATTAACGAGAGTACCCGCATGCAGCTGGACGCCATCAGTATCGCCCTTGCTGAACTTCAGGTCAAACCTGCCGAGGCCAAGCCTCGCAAACCCATCGGTTTCATCCAACCTGAAGAAAACGTTTTAGCCGTGGGGTACCTGAGTCATAGGAGTCGTCATACCCAAGAATCTGTCCCAGCGACTAGGTCATGTCTCGGCAGATATTAAATAAGAGGGTGCGCCGGTATTTAAGTGGTAACGTCTGCCATGAGATCGTGACGGCCAATGAGACTGAAAATACTGATGCGATTGTCCTCGTTCAGGATACGCAATGTGCGCAACACCTCGCCTAATGTGGAACCACTGGTGGCCACGTCATCAATGACAAGCACATTCTGCTGGCGTATCGTCTGGCAAAGTTCCTCGTCAGCTTTTGTAGCGAAACGAAGGAACTGTGTCATATAGGGGCGGAAACGACTCTTCTTCACGTCTTTGGCGATGGTGAAGTAGTCCTTGCGGTGAATCAGGTCAAGCATATTGCCAATCTGCTGGCGCACCTCCTCCTTCTGGGCCTCTGTGTAACGGGGTCTGCCATTCTCAAGCATGTCATCGAGATATGCTTCCGTGAAGGCATCCATATCAAAGGAGATATTGGCGGGCAGGTTCTTCACCAGTTCCATCTTGCGCAACGTGGGCTGGGCGAAACGGTAAATGTAGCGGAGCATGTAGTTGTTGACGCGGCTGGACGACTGCGGCATCACTACGAGGTCGTAGTCGTAGAGGTTGATGCGACGGCTCAGGTTGTTCACGGCTTTCTGGATGAACTGCGTCAGATTTGGATCATCCTGCAAGCGCTGGGTGAACTTAACATATTTGATGAATGCCGAGCGGACGCTACCGTCCACCTCGTCACCAAACTCATAGCCGTAGTAGAAGCACTTGCCGAAGGCCTCCACCTGGTAACCGTTGCCTGTCAGACTGACGATGTCGCCTATCCCGTCGTGTTCAAAGTCGAACATGAAACGTTGTTGTTCGCTGTCGAATCTTACACCCATAATCGTTTTCGTCGCTATTTTATGCTGCAAAGATAAGCCTTTTTATTCATACTTCCAAATTTTTCTGATAGAATTTGAATTTATCCCGCATGCCCCAGGTGCCCCCATGACTGCTAAATAATCCTCTCAAATGCAATAATACTTGGTCAGGAAATATGTTTTCTCCCAATCCACCATCTTTCTCTGAGATTCCTTCTCAGGATGAATATTAAACTCATCAAAGATCATGATATTCTTGTCTGTCAGGTCGTAAAG